>JADFKZ010000149.1 GCA_022564665.1 Planctomycetota bacterium
AACGTACTGAAGGCCACACCCATCGGCCTCACCGCCCACATCGATACCCAGACACGCCGGCTTGGGGTGCCGATCTGTCGCGCCCAGAGCCATCGGCAAGCCATCGGCGTAGCCCACCGGGACCAGCCCGATTCGCGTCCGGCGAGCCGCCGTCCAGCTGGATCCATACCCCACCGAGGTTCCCGCCTCGATCGTCTTGACGTTGACCAGACGGCTGGTCCAGGTAATGACCGGCCGAAGCTCCCGGGCACGGATGCGAAAGACGCCGCCGGACATGCACTCGGGGCCGAACCCGGCCCACGCCAGGCCGACGCGGACCATTGACTTGTGGAATCGCTGGTGGCGGAGCGTGGCGAAGGTGTTGGCGGCGTGAATCACGCACTCGGGCTCCAGGAGCGACTGGTACTGCTCCAGCAGCCCATCGAAGATCTCCAACTGCCGGTTGGTCGAGGCCGATGGCGCGCGGGCGTTGGCAAAGTGCGTGCTCAGGCCCGCCATCCTCAGCCAGCGGCTGGCGGCGATACGCTCGATCAGCGGCCCCACGGCCTGGGGTTCGCAGCCCGCCCGGCTCATGCCCGTGTCGACCTCCAGGTGCAGCGGTATGACGGTGGCAAACTGCTCGGCGATCGCTGAGAGCCTCGCAAGGTGATCGTGGTCGTGAACGCTCAGGTGAAGCCGGCCGCAGATGAGCAGCCGATACGCCTCGTTCAGTCGATCAATCTCATAGACCGGCATGAGCACGAGGATCGGCCCGCCGACGGCGGCCCGTGCGAGCTGGGCTGCCTGGGCAAGCGTGTGGACGGCGAGCATGTTCGCCCCGGCGTGAACTAAGTGCTTGGCGATCTGGGTCGCGCCCAGCCCGTAGCCGTCGGCTTTCAGGACCGGACAGATGCCGCACTGGGGCCCCACGATTCCACGGAGTAGACGAAGATTGTGCTCGACGGCGGTGAGGTTGACGTGGATCTGACTGGTGTCGTGCATGGTGGGTTTCTGCTGCGAATCGACCGCCTCGTTGTCGCATCGGTTGTATCGTCCTGCGTGCGGCTATACCATGATCGGGATTTCCCCGTTGGCGATCGGCGTGAAGCCGCCCCCGGCCACACGGCCGACTTTTCCCAGCAGGGCCGGCGGCAGGGGATCAAAGCAGGTCGCCCCATATGGACCAGGAGTTGTTCGCAAACGCGGAGGTGAGCTTTGCTGACCTCGGGTTGTCCGAGGCGCTGCAACGTGCTGTCCAGGAGCTGAACTACACACGCCCCACCCGGGTCCAGGCCGAACTGATCCCGCTGGTCCTGGCGGGCCGGGACGTGCTGGGACAGTCCAAGACGGGGACCGGCAAGACCGCGGCGTTCGGTCTGCCGATCCTCCAGATGCTGGATTCCCAGACGGATCTGCAAGCCCTGGTGCTGGTGCCCACCCGCGAGCTGGCGATCCAGGTGAGCAAAGAGCTGCGGATATTGGCCCGGTTTCTCAAGGCCGCGATCGTCGCCGTCTACGGCGGCCAGCGGATACGCATTCAGGCCGATAGTCTCAGGAAAAAGCCTGAGATCGTGGTGGGAACGCCGGGACGCGTCATGGACATGCACGGGCGGGGCTTGCTTGCCTACGAGCACGTGCGATTCGCGGTCCTGGACGAGGTGGACCGGATGCTGGACATCGGGTTCCGCGACGACATCCGCCGGATCCTGAAGGCGATCGCGGGGCCGCACCAGACGGTGTTCGTCTCCGCCACCATATCGTCGGAAATCGAACGGCTGGCCCGGCAGTACATGCGCGATCCCGCCAAGATCGCGGTGACCAGCTCGGCGAGCCTGACTGTCTCGGAGGTCGACCAGTGCTACTTCGGTGTCGAGCCGTGGGACAAGAAGCGCCTGCTGGTCCACCTGCTCAAGCACGAGGACCCGGCGCTGACGCTGGTCTTTTGCAGGACCAAGCAGACGGTCGACGGACTCACCGATTATCTGAAGCGCAAGGGCATCGACGCGCACGCCATCCACGGGGACATGTACCAGCACAAACGGAACCGGGTGATGTCGAAGTTCCGCAACAACGAGCTGAGCGTGCTGGTCGCCTCGGACCTCGCGGCCAGGGGGCTCGACGTGGTCGACATCAGCCACGTGGTCAACTATGACTTGCCGGAGGATCCCGAGATCTACGTCCACCGAGTGGGGCGGACCGCTCGCGCCGGACGGAAGGGCGTGGCCTGGACTTTTGTCACATCCGACCAGGGCGGCATGCTCAGCGGCATCGAGCGGCTGGCCAACGTCGAGATCCCCCAGACCGAATACAACGATTTCAAACCGGGGCCGATCCCGCCGGAGGTCACGGCGCAGCGCGAGCGCGACGAAACACGCCGCGAGGAGCACCGCATCGAGCACCGCCGCACGCTGGCGGGCCCCCCGCCGCCGGAGGAAGCCTCCGATGAGACGAAGTTCCCCGGCGGGCTGGTGCCAACGGCACTGCCCGCCCGGCGGCTGGGCGGGCGTCTTCGGTCCCGGCGCCGATAAGGGACGCTACCAAATCCTTGCCGGGCTTCCGCCGGCTGCGGCAGCGCCGGGCGGCGTTCCCGGCGCGCCGGAACATCGACGATGCCCCTCCGGGCCGAAGGCCCCAGCGAACCAGCCATCGCCTGCTTCGGCCTCCTTGCCCGGCTTGTCCTCGCCCGGCCTCGGGCCGACGGCTTGGTCTTGTTAGAGTCCCTCGGTGCCGCAGATCGAGGTTCACCCGCAGGTCACGGAGGCGTTGGAGAGCGGTCAGCCGGTGGTCGGGCTTGAGTCGGCCCTGATCACCGTCGGGTTGCCATCGACCGCCCTGGGCCGCCCGCCTCGCTGCAACCCGCCGGGGTGGGACGCTGCGTCGCCGACCAACCTCGAGGCGGGCCGGCTCCTGGAGCGGGCGGTGCGAGACGCCGGCGCCCTCCCCGCCACCGTGGCGGTTCTTGACGGCGTGCTGCGGATCGGTTTGACCGACGCTCAGCTTGTGAAGCTCGCGGAGGTCAGCCGGCGCAAGGCCTCCACGGGTGACCTCGCCCGCTGTCTGGCGTGCGGTGAAACGGCGGGCACCACGGTCGCGGCGACGATGCTGGCCTGCCAGCTGCCCGAGGCAGGACCGGTTCGGGTGCTGGCCACCGGTGGGATCGGCGGCGTGCACCGCAACTGGCTGCGGCGCCCGGACATCTCCACCGACCTGAGCCAGCTCGCCGTCACCCCGGTGTGCGTCGTGTCCTGCGGCGTCAAATCGATCCTGGACGTCCCCACGACGCTCCAGGCCCTGGAGATGCTCGGTGTCCCGGTCATCGCCTATGGAACCGATCGCCTGCCGCAATTCTACAGCCGCCCCTGTGACCAGCTCATGGCACCGGGACGTCTCGACGACCCCACAGCCATCGCCAGGCTCTGCCGAAGCCACTGGGAGACGCTGGGCTGCCGCAGCGGGGTCGTGGTGGCAAACCCAGTACCCGAGCGCTACGAGCTTGAGAACTCCCTCGTTGACGCCATCGTGACCGCCGCGGAGGCGGAGGCCGCCGCCGGGCAGATCAGTGCCGGCGAGATGACGCCGTACCTGCTGAAGGTGGTCAACCAGCGGACGGGGGGACGGGCGTTGGAGAGCAACATCGCGCTGCTGCAGTCCAACGCCCGCCTGGCGGCGAAGATCGCCTCAGCCCTGGCGGTCCGCTGAAGATCTCGGGCGATGCTCAACACCCGATTGGATATGGTCGATGAAGGAGACGTAGAATCATTCCTTGACAGTGCGCTGCCCAGGTGCTCTACTGAGCAGAGGGACAACGCCGCCCACTTCGTGGCGCCGCCGGATTTTCTTCAGTTCGAGATTCTGAGGTTCTCAGCCCGGGCGGCCTGCGTCGTCGCCCAAGGCGAGTGCTTCGGACGCAAACCGATCCCGCGACAAAATTCAAACACGTATGACCACCCTGAGTGGGATCCTCGAGTGGCGCGACGGCGTCGAGGGTCGAATCAGACAACTCGATGATCGGCTCCTGGAGCACGAGGACGATCCATTCGTCCCGCTGACCCTGCGCGATCGCTACCGCCTGCGACAGGGACAGCGTCTCACCGTCAACGTGGTCAGGAAGAAGTCTCGCCGTCGCCGCGGCAAGAACAAGCACACCGGCCGCCCCGTCGTGGATGAGATCCTTCAGATCGAGGGACTCACGCCCCAGCAGTACGCCAACCGCAAGCCGTTCGAGGAGCTGACGGCGATTGATCCGCAGCCGCGGATCAACCTGGAGTACGCCGGCTGCCCCGCCGCCTGCCGGCTGATCGATCTCTTCTGTCCCATTGGCTACGGGACGCGCGGGCTGATCGTCTCGCCGCCGAAGGCGGGAAAGACCATCCTGCTGCAGAACATCGCCTTCGGCATCAAGCACAACCACCCGCAGGTGGAGCTGATTGCGCTGCTCATCGACGAGCGGCCGGAGGAGGTGACCGACTTCAAGCGGAACGTGCCGGCGCAGGTGCTCGCCTCTTCCAATGACCAGGACATCGAGACCCACATCGCGCTGGGTATCCTGGCGATCGAGCGGGCCAAGCGGATGCTCGAGGCGGGCAAGGACGTCGTGGTGCTGCTGGACTCGATCACCCGGCTCGGCCGGGCGTTCAACAACTCGCGTCGATTCGGATCCAGCGGGCGGACGATGACCGGCGGACTCGACTCCCGGGCACTGGAAATTCCCAAACAGCTCTTTGGGGCCGCCCGCAAGGCCGAGGAGGGCGGATCGCTGACGATCATCGCAAGTTGCCTGGTCGACACCGGCTCGCGAGCCGACCAGATCATCTTCGAGGAGTTCAAGGGCACGGGCAACATGGAGCTGGTCCTCGACGGCTCCATCGCCGAACAGCGACTGTTTCCGGCGATCAACCTGGCGGCATCGGGAACGAGAAAAGAGCACCTGCTGATGGGCGAGCAGGAGCTCAAGACGGTCACCGCCCTCCGCCGCCGCCTCATGAGCATGAAGCCTGCTACCCAGATCGAGCAGCTTCTGGGGGCCCTGGGCCGCTACCAGACGAACGAGAAGCTTGTTGCCGGTTGAGGGAGAGCTCTCAACGCACAGACCGGGCCTTCGTCCCGATGCGATCGGGACTCAGCCCCAGCCACCCGGAAGTGGGCTGTCGGCAATCTCCGGGTGGCTGGGGCTGAGCGAAGCGAAGGCCCGGTCTTCTGGTCGTCGGACCAACCGTGGCGTCGTTCCCGAACCCTGAACCCCGGACCCTCTTACGAGGGACACGGGCCCCAGGCGGCAAGCAGCAAGAGCAGGTCGGGTACCGCGACCGCCCCATCACCGTCAAAGTCGGGCGGACCCTCCGGGTCGAGCCCCCAGACCGCCAGAAGCAGGAGCAGGTCCGGGACTGCGACGATCCGTCGCCATCGAGGTCCGCGGGGCAGGGCGGCGGTGCATCGACGCCGACATCATCGACAAACCAGTTGTCCAGCCCCTGCTGCGACGACAAGACCCGGAAGCGGAACCGGAAGTCGTCGTGGAGGGCCCCCGCCGGTAGGTCCAGCGAGACGAACTCGTAGGTGGTCATGTCGGGTCCGTCGCCAAGGTGACGGTTCAGCTCCACCCAGAAGCCGCTGGTGCTGGCGTACTCCACGAGCAGGTCATCGCCGGGCTCGGGTGGATCGACATTACCTTTGCGTTGGTAGGAGTAGGTCAGAGTCGTACCCGGTATGCCGGAGAGGTCCATGAAGGCGCTGAGGAGCTGCCCTCCCCCGTCGACCTGGCCCTTGATGTTTGCCGAGTTGGGACAGGACGGCTCGTTGATCCCGCGCGTGTTTGACGCGGCACCGTCTATCCCGATCCACTTGCTGTTCTCGAACGTGCTGCTCGGGAAGTCGTCGAAAAAGGGAAGCGAAGTCAACCCCGAACCATAGATGAACTCGATGCCGGCGATGTCGTCGGAATGCAGCGTGCGGGGTGCCAGGTTGCAGGCGCCAACGGAGGCGAACATGGTGGCGCCGTTGAACGGCGAGTGGTCAAGCCCCAGGGTGTGGCCGAACTCGTGTGCGGCGACGGCCTGGATATCGAACCGGCCGCTGCAGGCGCCGGTCACGCCGTCCCAGAAGTTGAAGTTGAAGTCGTTGAAGGCAATGTCCCAGTGGATCATGTTGCTGCCGCTGCACCAGAAGAAGGTCGCGGCGACGGTTTGCCCCCCGAGACCAGCGGCCTGCTCGAAGTAGATGAGATGCACGGAGTCGAGCGCGAAGGCTTGGGCGGTGCTCGTGTCCAAGTAGTTGATGTAGAAGTCCGCCCCGGCGTTGTTCCAGACGTCGGCGCCCCGGTTGATGGCCTCGATCGCCAGTTGCGACGAGCCGCACCCCGGGCCGGTGCAGTTGCCGTTGATGCGATAGCCCTCCTCCATGGGGTTGACCTCATCCGACCAGGTGCACGGCAACACCACAAAGGGGATGGCCCCGCCCTGGAAGGTGAACTTGCCGGTGTAGGGGGTGATCTCGTCGGGCACCGTGCCCGGCGGCAGCGCCTGGCGAATGGTGTCGATCAGGTCTGTCAGGGGCCCGATGTCGCCGTCGATAAACCTTTGGGTGCCGCCCTGCATCTGGGTGGCAAGGGCCCCGTCGGTCAGATAGGCGCCCTGGAACTCGCCCGTCAAGTGGTTGCCGGGCCCGTCCACGAACAGCAGCACGTGGTCACCCTCGACAAAGATAGGTGTCACGCTGGTATAGAGGGTGACGCCGTCGACGGTGCCGCCGAGGATCACCAGCCTCAGCCTCGGACGCCCCTGGCCCTTCAGCTCGTCAACGACGTCGACCACGACACGGCTCTTGATCAGGCCGGTCGCCTCATCCACGAAGCTCGCAATGCTCGCCACGTCGCCGATCACGATGCGGTCGGCCATGACCGCAAGCTCCTGGACCTCCATCTTCAGGACGGCGGCCTCCGACACCCCCACCCCACCCCCCACCCCAACCCCCCATGCGACCAGGGTCGCCGTCCACACCATCGCACTTGAGGGACGAACCTGCATAGCCAGCTCCTTTTCACCCCGGGACGCCGAGGGATTGCACGACCGGCCCGTGTGAGCCGCCCGGTTCCCGTCAGCAACCCAAAATTGAGCAACCACTCACCAACGAAATG
>JADFKZ010000150.1 GCA_022564665.1 Planctomycetota bacterium
TGTCCGGCGGCGTTGCGCCAGTAGCCCTTGCCATCGTCCCAGTCGTCCAAGACTTGCCGGACCTGTTTTTCGTCCAGGAGCGCGTGGGGCGACTTTTCCCCCTGGAGCCAGGGGTTGTCCAACCATCGCCTGCGTTTTTGTATGGGACCCGGAGCTTTGGCGCCGGAGTGTCCGAGGCAATAATGCCGGATCTGACTCGCCGTATAGTCGGGAAAACCCTTGGCAATATCGGTGTAGAATTGACCCTCTTGAGCGAGGTCTCGCCACTTCACAATCAGGGGCAGGGGGGGCTTGGCCATGATTTGTTTTTCACTCTCGTCCGAGCAATGAGCTTGAATTGGTCCGTTAAATTAGTCACCCCATGGGTAGAAGTACACCCGTGTGGGCCGGAGGTAAAAGGTCGAACCGACCCGCCACCGGGCGGGGGGCCGATACTTGCACCAGGACCCTCCGAGCGCCAGCTTGGCCTCGGTGTGGGGAAGCGTGGGGGCCAAGGTCCGTCGGTTCCGCATCCGGCGTTTGTCCGGGGCGTGGCCGACCATGCTCGAGGAGGTCGCTAATGGGCCGGATGGCAGCACTCCTTTACGGAATCGTCGCGTACCTGGTTTTTTTCGCCAGCTTCCTTTATGCAATCGGCTTCATCGGAAACTGGGTGGTCCCCCAGTCGGTTGACGTCGGTGGTGCAGCGTCCCCGTTTGGTACGGCGCTGTTAATCAACGTCCTTCTGCTCGGCCTTTTTGCCGCGCAGCACAACGTAATGGCCAGGCCCGCCTTCAAGGCCGTGTGGACCAAGATCGTGCCGGAGCCGGTGGAGCGAAGCACCTACGTGCTCTTTGCCAGCCTGCTGCTGTTCCTCCTTTTCTGGCAGTGGCGGCCCATGACCGACGAGATTTGGAATGTCCAGGATGCGGCCATCGCGCCCCTCCTCACCGGACTTTCACTCGCTGGCTGGGGTCTGGTTCTCGCGTCCACGGTCCTCATCAACCACTTCGATCTCTTCGGGCTGCGCCAGGTCTACCTGCACTTCACGAAGCAGGAATACGTACCTTCGGGTTTTACCACACCGTTGTTCTACCGCCTCGTGCGGCACCCGCTCCTGCTCGGATTCATGATCGCCTTCTGGGCCACCGCCGTGATGACGGTCGGCCACCTGGTGTTCGCCGCGGTTACGACGGTCTGGATGCTCTTCTCGATTCAGCTCGAGGAGCGGGATCTCGTCGCTTACCACGGCCAGGCCTACAAGGACTACCAGAAGAGGGTGCGCATGATCATTCCGCTGCCGAAGAAGGCTCCGGCGGCGGGCGCTGCGCCGGCGATGTCGCGCAGCAGCGTTTTGAGGCCGCCGGGGATCGGGCGCAGCGAAATCAGCTCCTCCTTGAACGCCTTCAATTCCCCCGCTGAGGGTTTGTGGCCGACGAGCAGGAGAAACGCGACCTCCTCGAACGTGGCGTTGGCGGCGAGGTCGGCGATCTCAAAGCCGCGGTAGATCAGCTGGGTCTGGGTGACCGCGCAGATCTCCGTGTCGCCGACGGTCACACCGGCGAGTCCTTCAGCCGCCTGCGGCTTGGCGTGCGTCTGGCCCACGGGCCTAAGTGTAACCGATCGCAGGGGCCGGGCCAGACCCATAGCAGGCGATCGGTCGCTTCACGACAGAAAGATCAGCGCCACCAGCACCGCAAACACGGCGACGTGAACCGCCCACGCCAGGGCCGCCCACGTCCACTGCACGGTCAGACGCTGTGCGAGGAAGGCAAAGCGATACTTGATGAGCAGCAGGGCGAAGATCCCGCTCAGCCAGCCGAACGCATCTAATACCACGATGAACCAGGGTGGTGACCCGCCGCTGGCAATGGTGGTGCCAATCATGGGGATCAACAGGAAACCAGCCGCGATCCCCGAAAATAACCCCGGTGTAATCGTGGCGAGGAACCACCCGAATCGGAGGTTGCGTGCGCTCACCGCAAGCGCCAGCTCCTCACGACACTCCGGACACCGCGCATGGGTCAGGTTCCGCAGGTTGTAGCCGCACAGCGGACAGAGTACGTCACGGTCACGCACGAAGGAAAGTAGAAGTCGCGTCTCGTCAACGGCGTCATGATCACCATCGGGCGATGACATCACGACTGGTCCTGGCGTCCGGCCGGCCTCCCGCGGCCTGGAACGCTCCACTGCTCGCCGGGCAAGTACTCGAGCAGCTCGTACAGCTCCTTGCGCGTCTGCATCCCGGCGAGCAGTCCCTCCGCCGTGCCCCGTTCCTTCAACTGAGCCAGACCCCGAACAACGTGGCCCATGGCCAGACGCATCATGCTCAGGGGATAGATCACGAGACGATAGCCCAGCTCGGCGAACCGCGCGGCGGGAATCTGGGGGGTCACGCCGAACTCGGTCATGTTGGCGAGCAACAGGCCTGGTGACTCGGACGCGAAGGTGTCAAACTCCTCCTCGCCCCGCAGCCCCTCGGGAAAGATCATGTCCGCACCAGCCTCGCGGTAGCGGTTGGCGCGCTCGACCGCGTCGGCCATACCCGTAACGGAACGGGCGTCGGTTCGGGCAATGATCATCAACCGGCTGCTGCCGCGGTGCTCGCAGGCGGCCGCGACCTTTTCCGCCATGTGATCGGCGCCGATCAGCGTCTTGCCCTGGAGGTGACCGCACCGCTTTGGAAAGACCTGGTCCTCGATGTGCAGGGCGGCCGCGCCCGCCCGCTCATACTCCTGGACCGTCCGCACCACCGACTCCACCTCGCCATAGCCGGTGTCGGCGTCGGCGATGGTGGGCAGGCCGCACGCCGAGGTGATCTCGCGGATGGTCCGGCACATCTCGGTCAGCGTGATCAACCCAATATCTGGGTAGCCGGCGGCGTTGGCGGTCGCGGCGCCGGAGATGTAGCAGGCGTCGAAGCCGGTGCGGGCGACCGCCCTCGCCACCAAGGCGTTGCAGACACCGGGCGCGATCACCATCCCCTCGGTCAACCGTTGGCGAAGCTTCTCACCGGGATGCCCGTTCATACCGCAGGGCTCACGTAGCGCCGGAAAATCACCGGTTCACAGGCAGCGTACGCCCGATCGGCCGACCGGGCCATGGCGCGCCCCACCGCCTCCTGGGCGGTGGGGGGGTTGGGGGGGGTGGGCTCGGGAGGTGCCGAGAGGAACATCTTGATGCCCGCGACGATCAGGACCACGGCCAGAGCACGACGGAAGAGCTGCCTGCCGAAGCGGCGGCTGCCGAGACCCGAGCCTATGAAGCCGCCGACCGCCACCGCCGCCGCCCACAGACCCACCGCCGCCGGCAGCTGCTGCACACCGGCGAAATGCCCCAAGAGGCCCGCGACCGAGTTGACCAGGATGAACGCTGCCGAGACCCCCGCCGTTTGTCGCGTATCCGCCCAGCAGGCAAGAAGAAGGATGGGGCTGAGAAAGATCCCACCACCGACACCGATCAACCCAGACACCAGGCCGATCACCGCCCCGATGAGGAGACCCGCCGCGATCGGCACGCGCCGCCTATGCCCGCCGGCACCGGCCGGCTGCCGCAGGAGCAACGGCAGAGCGGTCACGAGTAGAAGCAGCCCCAGGACACGTTTGTAGTTCGTCGGATCAAGCTGCCACACGCCGCCGAGAAAAGCGCAGGGGATCGACGTCGCAGCGAAGGGCGCAAAAAGCCGCCAAGAGAACCCGCCAACGCGGGCAAAGCGCACGGTGGCCAGAGTGGCCACGACGATGTTGAGGCTTAGGGCCGTGGGCTTCATGAGACCGATGGGCACGGTGCCGGCCAAGGCCATCGCCGCCAGGTAGCCCGAAGCACCCCCGTGCCCGACGCTGGAGTAGAGCACCGAGATGGCCAGGAACACCACCCCCAGCACGCAGATCTCCACAATGGTCATCCCGCCTGTCCTTCCGGCCGCCCCCCCACTCCCCTGCCCCCCCAGCGATTCTGGAGGCATGATCATATCGGCGGCGCGGTGGTTCAACCGGGTACGCCGGCAGTCGGGGAGGGGAAAACCCCTCGATCCGCTGAGTCGAATACCCGATCCTCTGAGGGACTCCATGACAGGAAATCGCACGCAATGGAACCCACCTCCCAGGACACGTCTTCCCCTCCCCGGCCCGAAGGACCGCCAGGATCGGGCGAGCCCCGCGGCCCGGTGGGCCGTCCCAACGAGCCCGCGCATGAACGCTCTCGTCGCTGGGGTCTCAGCGGCGTCCGGTGTCGGCTGAAGTTTCTGCTGCCCGTGGTCGCTGTAGTGGGAATCATTGTTCTGGTCAGCGGCTCGCACGAGACGCTCACCACCTCAGAGGCGATCAGCCGGATCCACGAGATCGCCCTGGCCAAGCCTCAGGGTGGCCTGATCGGACCCTGGTGGGTCTCGGCGAGTTCGCATGACCCGGTCTCGGGGAAGCTCAAGTCGCTCCGGGTGGAATGGGGCGATGTTCGCATCGCCGCCAAGACCGCCCGGGTCGTCATCGATCCCATCGCCGACACGTTCCGATTCGACATGTGGGACGTGGTGATGGCCAACATCGACACCGGCGAGGACATCGAAGGTGGCCGGCCCCTCATCGACGTCGATCACTATCAGTTCGGGCCCATTCCCTACGGCGTCGATATCGTCCCGGATGAACCCAAGACGCTGCTGGAAGAGTTGCGCAAGTAAGACGCAAGAAGCGACGAAACGACGAAGCGCAACCGATGACGCGTCGGTCCCCTGTCCCGGCAGGATGCCAAGCGGCTGACAGATACTGACAGCTATTCGTCTTCGTCGGGGGGAATCAAGTACGACACCACCGTCCGCTTGTGCGGCTCGCCCTCGCCGGGGGTGGCGTCGACTTTCAGGACACCGGCCAGGTCGTACTTCAAGAGCGTATTTCGCAGCAGCAACGACACGGGCTCGTTGGGCTTGATCGGGCCGATGGGCAGCTCCGCGCGGACCGCGACCTCGGCGTCCCGATCGTCGACGATGACGATCCATCCCTTGTTGCGGTGCTCCTGAACGATCTCGCTGATCTGCGCCCGCACCAGGGGGCTGGTGGCGGCGGGATGATCGTTGACAAGAATCCACCGGCCAGCCGCCGCGAGGTCGGGCGCCAGGTAGGTCGCAGCGGGCAACTGGACAATGTTCATGGCGCTTAACTCTTCGACGGCGCGGCCGGCGGGTCTCGTCAAAACCACAATCGCAATTGCACCGACCACCATCAGCATAGCCACCTGCCAACCCAGGGCGGCCGCGGGCTGCGGTTTGACGGGCTTGTGGGGGCGGTGCGCGCGGACGCGGCGCTGCATCGCACGGGCCCGGAGCCGGGCTGCCTTGATCTGCTCGCGCGCCGCACGGCGTGCGGATACCGTCCGGTCGCGCACCTGGCGTCTCAGCTGCTGCGCCTGCTGGCGCATCGCCCGGGCGTGCTCCCGAAACACACGCGCTTCGGTCCCGAAGGTCCCCCCGGCTTCGGCGGGCATCTTGACGGCGGCACCGGGATCCCCGACCGAATACTTGCCGGTCCACCAATTGGTGACCCCCAGACGTGGTCTGCCGGAACCCGACGCGGCGGGGCGGGGTCCCAAGCGTCCAACCTGTACGCCTTCGGGTCCAACCCGCACGCCCCAGCCGTAAACATCCGCGGCTGAGGAGCCCTTGGGTTCCCCCTCGGCCTGCGTTGGCGGGGGTTTGGGGCTTCGGGCCGCCGCCACGGTCTCGCCCGCCTCCGGCGTCTCGACGACGAGAGGCTCCTCGAGCAGGTCGGCGGGCGCACGCCCCACGATCGAGGGTAGCTCGGCGGGCTTGACGGCAAAGGGGTCGGCGGCGCGGCGAACGAAGACGAGGTCCGCCAGCATCTGCTGGGCCGTCTCGTACCGCTTGTTGTAATCGGCCATCGCCCGCCGGATTATCCAGCGCACCGACTCGGGGCTTTTCTTGCTGAAAGCGCTCAAACCCCCGTGGGCGGGGAAGGTGTTCTCGGTCACGAAGTAGAGCACGGCACCGAGAGCGAAGATGTCGAACTTCGCGCCGTCCACCTGGTGCACCTTGACCCCCCGCAATGCCATTCGAACCATCTCCGGATCGCGGAAGTACTCCGTCCCGTGGGTCGTCAGCGTCATTGCCGACCGCAGGGGCGTGACCAGCCCGAGATCGACCAGATGCGCCCGCCCGTCGTAGACGATGACGTTGTCCGGCTTGACGTCCTTGTGCCACAACCCGCCGTGGTGGTACCGCAACAGCGTCCGCAGCAGATCCTCGAGGTAGCCAAAGACAACACTCAGGCTCTGGCGGCTGAGGCCCTCGTCGCCCGATTCGCCGTGGAGCTGGCGGGTGATGATGCCCAAGTGCTCGCCCTGGTGGTAGGGCATGACGTAGAAGAACCGGTGGTCGTCCATCCCGTGATCGAGCACCAACCCCAGCTGTTTGGCGGCTTCCAGAGCCCGTGACTCCCGCACGATCTGGGGCAGGGTTGATCCGTCCGTCAGCGCAAAGGACTTGATCACCACGCGCTCGGGGAACTCTTTTCCAATGAGGTTGGGCTCATCGGGCCGGGCGATGTAAAGCTTGGCGCCTGATCCCCCGCCGGGGAGCGAGCCGACGATCGTGTATCCGTCGAAGGACCCGGTCCGCCGCGAGGGCGTGTCGGCCGTCGGCGCCGCCACCATGGCCTCGTTGACCCGCTGCTCCAGCCCTTCCAGGAGGCCTCCGAGAAGGAGGAACCGCAGCGGGCGCTGAAGGGCAACGCGATAAAGACACGCCGTCCCCACCTTGCACTCGCGATTCATCGAGCGGAAGAAATGGCCCGCTCCCGACCAGCGGCCGATGACGACGTTGGCGAGGACCAGGGGCAACAGCACGACCCACGCAATCACGGCGCCGATGAGACGAACGCTGTCCTTGAGCATGCCCGCGACGAACTCCAAGACATGCCTGACCAGCCAGCCGATGCCGCCGAAGAACCCGCCGATCAGCCAGCCGATCCCCTTGAAGAGCGGAACCAGCACGAACGCGACCACCAAGCCGAAGAGCGTGACGGCCAACAGCAACAGGAGCAATCCAGCGAATGTCGGCGCCATTGTGTGCTTTCTCCAGACTCCCGGGCT
>JADFKZ010000151.1 GCA_022564665.1 Planctomycetota bacterium
ATCGCGTTCTCGATGAGCTCCTTGACCACGCTGGCCGGACGTTCGATCACCTCCCCGGCGGCGATCTGGCTGACGAGCAGTGCGGGCAACCGTCTTATTGGCATGGGGAAGAAAGAAAAGGGTGATTCGTGATTGCTGGCTTCAGCCTTCCCCCGGCTACTCAGCTACTTCTTTCTGTCAGCCGCTTGGCATCTTGTTCTGTCAGCCGCTCGGCGTCCTTGCCATCGCGGCTGAGGCCTTCGGGGCTGCGCCCCTCGGGATTCCCGGCATCCTGCCGGGATCTGTTCTGTCAGCCGCTCGGCGTCCTTGCCATCGCGGCTGAGACCTTCGGGGCTGCGCCCCTCGGGATTCCCGGCATCCTGCCGGGATCTGTTCTGTCAGCCGCTCGGCGTCCTTGCCATCGCGGCTGAGGCCTTCGGGGCTGCGCCCCTCGGGATTCCCGGCATCCTGCCGGGATCTGTTCTGTCAGCTGCGTGGCATCCTACCGGCGCAGCTGAGCCTTCGGGGCTGCGGTCCTTCACGCCGCTTGGCGTCCAGCCGGGCGCGGCTGGGGCCGGGGCGTACATCCGACGCCTCATGGACGCTCCTTGATGACCTCGTCACTTCGCTACTTCGTCCTTCCGTCCCGGGTTTGGCACAGCGGAGCCCACAGATTTTGCTGCTTCCACGCTCTCGGGCCGTGCCATTTCCGGCTCCTGCCATTTCATGACGATGGGCATCGGTCGACCACCGCCGAAGGAGCGGGCGGTGACCTTGAGCACCACGGCGGCCTGGTCCCGCTTGTGCTGGGCGCGGTCGATCATTTGCACCGTCTGGTAAACGGTCTCGGGGTCGAGACCGGCATCCTCGATGATCTGGCGGGCCGACTGCTCCAGCTCGACGTACCGCTCGACGATCTCGTCGAGAACCTCGTAGGGCGGCAGCGTGTCCTGGTCGACCTGATTCGGACGCAGCTCCGCCGAGGGCGGCTTGCTCAGGCAGCGCTGGGGTATCGGCGGCCGGTCGAAGCCACAGCGCCCATGATGGGAGTTGATCCAACTCGCCAGGGTGTAGACACGCGTCTTGACGACATCGCCGAGCACCGACAGGGCCCCACACATGTCGCCGTAGATTGTGCAATACCCGGTCGCCAGCTCGCTCTTGTTGCCCGTCGCCAGAACAAGCCCTCCCATGGCGTTGGAGAAGGCCATCAACAGCACCCCTCGGATCCGAGCCTGGATGTTCTCATCCGTCACGCCGCCTGCCCGGTCACCCAGTGACGGGGCGACCGCATCCCCAACCGCTCGGTGCAACAGCTCGATTCCGACCGTGTGACAGCGAGTCAGACCGAGGTTCGCCGCCAACTGGGCCGCGTCCTCCCGCGACGCGGCCGAGGTGTAGCGCGACGGCATCATCACCCCGACGACCCGGTCCGGACCCACGGCGGCGGCCGCGATCGATGCGGTCACCGCGGAGTCGATCCCGCCGGACAGCCCCAGGATGACCTCGTCACGTCCGCTCTTGCGGCAGTAGTCCTTGACGCCGAGCACCAAGGCGCCGAAAAGCTCGGCCGTCACCTCGCCGGCGTCCGGCGGCACCGCCACCAGATCGGCGCTGACGGCGACGCGCCGGGCCGCCCCGCGGGCGGAAAGCTCAATCGTCTGTAGGTCCGGCTCCCAGCCTTTGAGCAGGGCTGTAATCGAGCCGTCGGCGGCAACGGCGACGGAGCGGCCGTCGAAGATCAGGTCGTCATTCGCCCCCACCTGGTGCACGGTGACGATCGGCACACCGTACCGGTCTGTGACCACTCGAAGCTGCTGGAGGTGCCGCTGCCATTTGCCCCGGGAATAGGGCGTGGCGTTGAGGCACAGCATCACCTCGCAGCCGGCGGCGGCCAGCTCATCGACGGGATCGATCGGGTAGGTGCGATCCGTCCTGGCGTCCCGGGCTTGCCAGAGGTCCTCGCAGATCAGCAGGCCCAGCCTCCAGCCGGCCGCTTCGATGACACCCGGCTCCCCACCGGGATCGAAGTATCGGTCCTCGTCGAAGATGTCGTACCCGGGCAGCAGCCGCTTGTCGTAGACGGCCAGCACCTTGCCTTGACTGCACACCGAGGCGCTGTTGCGCAGCACGCCGCTGCCGCCCGTCGACCGGCGGGGGTGGCCCACGATCACGACCATCTCACCGGCATGAGCAGCGATCTGCTTGACGGCCTGCTGGCACGCCTCCACCACGCCTGCCCTGAAGAGAAGGTCCCGGGGCGGGTAGCCGATCAACCCCAGCTCGCCGGCAAGAAGGACGTCCGCCCCGTCACCACGGGCCCGTTCGATCGCCTCCAGCACCAGCTGGGTGTTCCCGGCAACATCGCCGACTGTGGGATTGAGTTGAGCCAGCGCCAGACGCATCGATCCGGGCAATTGTAAGCGGCAAGAAGCCGGACCGGGGTCCGGCGGCATCGGTCGGGGCTCCGCGGAAGCGCGGAGACACGCCGGCGGAGCCGACGGCCTCCGCGCCTCCTTGGTCGATTGTCGAGACGACGGGTCTAGTAGACCACCGCGTTGGCGCCCTCGATCGCGTCGATAACCTGCCGGACGCTGAAGGGCTTGCGGAGCGCCCCGTCGAAGCCCTGGTGCCGCAGCTGTGCCGTCTGGCCGTCGGTGAGCTTGCTGCTCATGGCGATAACCTTGGTCACTTGCAGGTCCTCGGCCTCGCTGATCGCCGAGCAGATGAACCGACCCTCACCGTCGGCGAGGTGGATATCCAGCAGCATGACGTGAGGGCGAAACCGCTCACATTCGATCCCGGCCGAAAAGGCGCTCCTGGCCGTCTTGACCTCGTAGTTCGTCTGCTCGGTGAGGATCTTCTGCAGGGTGTCGACGACCCCCTCCTCGTCGTCGACGATGAGCACCCGCGTGCTGCCGCTCATCAACCCATCCATGGGGATGCCATGGCTCTTCATGAACTTGATCAGGCTGCTGACGGGAATCCGACGATCCTTGGAGCCGGGAATCCGATAGCCCCGCAACTGCCCGGAATCGAACCATTTGCTCACGGTTCGCGAAGCCACGTTGCAGATCTTTGCAACTTCTCCGGTTGTCAGCACATCTTTCTCGAACGGATTCATACCGGACCTCTCAGCTCCAACGGGCCGCGGCCCGGCGACCGGGGCGACCTCTGTCATGCGATCGGTTGGATCCTCCGACAAGTTGACCACCCTGCCGGAATTCGACGACCAAGCTGACAACTTCAACGTGTTTGGGGAAGCGGTGGTCACATAATCAACGCGCCCGCCGCACCCACTGGCGTCTGGCCGGATTGAAGCGCCGCAACCCACGGATCGAGCCGCGCTTATCGGCCGAGAGCCGCTCGAGCATCGTCCAGGAACCCCTCGATTTGCGCATCTGTGGTATCGAAGCTGCACATGAGGCGAAACATGTTCCAGCCCGGTTCTCCGAAGCGGTAATAGTCGTGACCGCGCTCCGTGAGCGCCCGATCCACCTCGGGTGCCATCGTTACAAAGACGCCGTTGGTCTGCGTCGGAAACCGCAGCTCGTAGCCCAGATCAACCAGGCCCGCCGAAAGCCGGGCCGCGGCGCGGTTGGCGTCGGCCGCCCGCCGCAGCCAGACGCCGTCGCGGAGCATGGCGGCGAAAGGAGCGGTGAGGAATCGGTGCTTGCTGAGCAGGTGACCGGTGGCCTTTCGGTGATAGGCAAAGGCCGCCGTCGCCCGCTCAAACACCCGCCCGTCACCCTGGGGAAAAAAGAGCACCGCCTCACCGTAGGCGAGTCCGTTCTTGGTCCCGCCGAAGCTCAGGGCATCGATACCCGCGTCGATCGTCAGGGCACTGGGATTGCAGTCAAGGGCCACCACCGCGTTGGCAAACCTCGCACCGTCCACATGCACTCTGAAGCCCGCCTCGTGGGCGACCCGGCACAACGCCGCCACCTCATCCGGCGTATACACCGTGCCGAACTCCGTCGGGTTGGAGAGCGTCACGACGCCGGGCTGGGGCTGGTGGACATCGCCCCTCGCCTGCCGACCGACGCGGGCGATGTCGGCGGGCTCGAGCTTGCCGGTGTCGGTGGGCAGGCCCACGGTGCGGCAATGGGTAACGCGCTCCGGCGCCGTCGACTCATCGTGGTTGTAGTGGCTGTAGAGGTGGCAGACCACCTGCTGCCAGGGCTCCGTCAGGGCGGCGATGGCCAGGGTGTTGGCCGCGGTGCCGGTCGCGACGAACCACACGCTGACCGCCTCTGCGAAGATCCTGCGAAGCTCAACTTCGGCCGCGGCGGTGTAGTCGTCATCACCGTAGGCAGGCTGGTGAGGACCATTGGCCTCGTGGATGGCGTGTAACGCCTCCGGACACAAGCCGGCGTTGTTGTCACTGAGGAATCCGGGCACCGGCCGCAGTGTACCGGCCGTCGGCCCTCCGTCGGGCCCGCTTGGAGGTGAACAATGGCTGCGGCCGGAGTACGCTGTGCAGACCCCAGATCCCGAGTCGACACATGGCCGACACCCTCAAGCCCAGCGACGCCCTCATCGTCGTGGACCTTCAAAACGACTTCTGCCCGGGTGGTGCGTTGCCGGTTCCCCAAGGCGACCAGGTCGTAGGGGTCATGAACCGCTGGATACGGGCCGCCGAGCGGGTCGGGGCGGTTATTGTGATCTCGCGCGACTGGCACCCACCCAACCATTGCAGTTTCGAGACCGAGGGGGGACCGTGGCCCGTGCACTGCGTCCAAAATACGCCGGGGGCCGAGTACCACGGGGACCTTCACCTCCCGTTGTGCGCGTTGTATGTGGACAAGGCTCGCGACCCGGACCGCGAGTCATACTCGGGCTTTTCCGGGACCGGCCTGAGCCAGGCGCTTCGCCGGTCGGGAGTCCAAAGAATCTTCATCGGCGGTCTCGCCCTGGACTATTGCGTCAAGGCCACAGCCCTGGACGGCCTGGCCGAGGGCTTTGAAGTCCACCTGATCCTGCCGGCGACCCGCGCGGTCAATGTGAACCCCGGCGACGGTACCAAAGCGCTCAACGAGATGCGATCGGCCGGAGCGATGATCCAAGAGGACGATCCGTGACCGCACCGCGCCCCTGGGTCGACGACGCCAACGCCGCGCTTTTCACGGACCTCTACGAGCTGACAATGCTCCAGACCTATCTGGAGAAGGATCTTCAGGAGGAGGCCGTCTTCGACCTCTTCATCCGGCGGATGCCCGCCAAACGCAACTATCTCATTGCCTGCGGTCTCGACGATGTCCTGACCTACCTCGAGACGCTCTCGTTCTCGGACGACGCGCTGGGGTACCTGCGGTCGCTGGACCTGTTTTCACCACGACTCCTGGACTGGCTCGGCACCTTCCGTTTCCAAGGGGACGTCTACGCCCTGGCCGAAGGAACACCGGTCTTTGCCGCAGAGCCCATCTTGCAGGTCGTCGCCCCGCTGCCAGAGGCGCAGCTGATCGAGACCTTTGCACTCAACCAGATCAGCTTTCAGACCCTCATCGCCTCCAAGGCGGCCCGGGTGGTCACCGCCGCCGGCGACCGGACCGTCGTCGATTTCGGCCTGCGCCGCATGCACGGAACGGATGCCGGCATGAAAGCCGCCCGAGCGTGCTACGCGGTCGGCATCACCTCCACCTCAAATGTCCTGGCCGGGCGGGTGTACGGCATCCCCGTCTCCGGCACGATGGCGCACAGCTTTGTCGAATCCCACGACCGCGAGTTGGATGCGTTTCGGGCGTTCGCGTCGATTTATCCGGAGTCCATCCTGCTCGTGGACACCTACGACACGCTCGAAGGGGTCCGCAACGTCGTCCGGCTGGCCAGAGAGCTTGGGAACGGCTTCCGGATCCGGGGCGTCCGGCTCGACTCCGGCGATCTGGCGCAGCTGGCCGTCGAGGCGCGACAGATCCTCGACGACGCCGGGCTCCACGGCGTGGGAATCTTTGCAAGCGGCGGTCTGGATGAAGCGAGCATTACGGATCTCCTGGCCCGGGGTGCCCCCATCAGCGGTTTCGGCGTGGGGACTCGTATGGGTGTCTCGGCGGATCAACCCTATCTCGACAGCGTCTACAAGATCTCGGCCTACGCGCACACGGGACGGTTGAAGCTCGCCGAGGGAAAGGCGACGCTTCCGGGACGCAAGCAGGTCTTTCGGGTCGAGAAGGAGAACCGGGCCTCACACGACGTCATCGGCCTTCACGACGAGCCCATTGCGGGCCGACCCCTCCTGGCCAAGGTCATGGAGGCGGGCGTCCGTCTGCCCGCAGGACGGGTTTCGCTTTCTGAGATCCGCGCCCACGCGAAAACAGCGCTGGCAACGCTGCCAAAGCGGCTGCGTTCCCTTCGGCCCGCCGATCCACCTTACGACGTACGGCTCAGCGCCGGGCTTCAGGCCGAGATGGAGCGGTTGAAGAAGATAAAGCGACCGCCTCCGCCGGGACCGAGAGCTGACAGCTGACAGCCTCTTTCTCTGCGGCCCTCTGCGGCCCTCTGCGGTGAATCTTCGCCTTCTCGTTACGGGCAGTTGGGGATCGGGAAGTGGAAGCAGGTGCCCAGGATGCAGAGGTCGAAGGTGCAAGCATCGCCGTCGTCGCAGTCTGCGTTGTCCAGGCAGGCCGCCGCTCCACATCCGAAGTTCCTCAGCACGATCAAGAGGTCCGGGACACCGACCCGACCGTCACCGTCAAGATCGGCGTCGCACGGAACCGGGGGCGCGGGGCACGCGCCGAAGTCCCCAAACAGCACCAGGAGGTCCGGGATACCAACCTGGCCGTCGCCGTCGATGTCACCCTCACAGCCTCCCGCGCCCGCCATCGCCTGGGGCGTCATCACCAGAGAGCCCAACAGGATGGTACACAGCAGAATCGCCAGACATAGGGTCAGCCTTTTCATGGAGATCTCCTTTCAAGTCCGCCCGCTCTCGCACCCTCACGCCACAGCGACCCACTCGGTCCCCAGCCGCGAGAGGCCCTTTCAAGTCTAATGGCGCCCCCGGCGGCCGAAAACGAAAAATCCCGCCTTTTTGCAACTTGAATGGGGCGGGAAGAGCTTGAAACCCGCCGGCGCACC
>JADFKZ010000152.1 GCA_022564665.1 Planctomycetota bacterium
AATGGGGACATGCAGAATGGGGACAGATTTATTTCTTGTAGAAAATAAATCCGTCCCCTTAACGTGTCTGGTCTTAGCCGTTGGCCCAAAAAAACGCCGGTGGACCTGCCCGAAAAGAAACGCGTTGCCGAACTCCGAGCCGAGCACCTCCGTGTAGGCAGTAGGCCGGCGCCGACCTGGACGGGTGATCAGTTATGGTCGGACGACGTCGGCGTCTGGCTCATGGCGCTTGGGCGCACCGAATCGGGCGCGAAGCGTGTCGATGAAGGCTGTATCGGCGCGTCGGGAGACCAGCTCCGCGGGCGAGAACCCTCGACGCCACGCCAGGTAGAAGGTGGTGGCGAGCAGGACGACCGTCATGACGATGTTGGGCCAGGCATTGAGGGCCCATTGCCCCTCCCACACGATCTGCAGCGCGTCGGAAAAGGGTGCGAGGTAGGGGATGGACCATTGGTAGCTTCCCGGTCCGCCGCCGGACCCGAGGACGTCTCCAACGAGATGCAGGTGAAAGCTCAGCAGCGCCAGCGCGGCCACCACGCGTTTCCGCGTCGCCAGGCAGAACGCTGCAGTCGTCACGAAGAGACCGAAGGCGAGGTTGTGACCGAGCGTGTGATGGAAGCGCAAATACCAGTCGAGAGGGGCGGGGGACCCGCGTGTCGCGAAATCGGCGATGATTCCGAGACCGTCGATATCCGGGATGACGCAGGAAAACGTCACCAGCGCGCGATCACGCCGACCGAGACGGGCGGTATTTGCGACAACCCAGCCGGTGAGCAGATGAGTGACAGGATTCATTCAGAGTCACTCAGGAAGCAGATAAAATACGTAGGAAATGGGAACGAGCAGAACGCTCAAGCACAGCACGACACGTCGGACCGTCGCTTCGTCACGGGCTAATGACTCCGCCGCCGAAGGCGCGGCCGTCTGCTCCGGCACGACAGGGCGACGGAAGAACAAGCTGAGCAGCCAGAGCGGGAGAATGAGAACCATCGGGGCCAGTAAGCTCCCCATCGTCACCGGGAACATGAGTACCCACACGATGATCGTGACCAGAAGATAGCGCCCTGGCGAGACTGCAAGTCGCTTGCCGCAATCCCGAGCGCGTCTGGACGACGAGAGTCCCCACAAGACACACCAAATCGCAAAGAGGACCGTCAGAAAGGGGAGGAAGGGCAAGTAGCTGTAGATCATGCCATCGGCACAGGCCCCACACGCCAAGACAAGCATGAGCAGACTCCCAGTCAATATGTTCGGGCAGCTTCAGCCTCGGCTTTAGACGATGGGGCAGCAAGCGGCGAGGCAGGCTCTGCAGCAGGGAAACCAGCTACGGCTGGCCCGGGGCAAGGCGGTGCAGCGGACGGGCGAAGCTCAACTCGTGGCCGTCAGGATCGGTGAGATGGAAATAGCGCTCTGCCCATTCAGCGTCTCGAGGAGGAGACTCTGGCGACAGTCCTGACCCAACCGCCCCCTCAAAGAAGGCGTCGACATCTGAAACGTAGAAGATGACGCGCCCCCACCGCCTCGGCGGCTTTTCTTTGGTTACCGCAGCGTCCGGTCGCGCTTCCAGGTTAAGGAAGTTGACCGCCCCCACCGCAAAGCTCGTGAACGATGACTCGGAGCTGCCGAACAAGCGGCGAAAGCCCAACGCCTCGTAGAAGCGTACGGCGCGGGCCATGTCGGCCGTGACGAGGGTCACCGCACGAATCGATTCCACCTCAGGCGCGCGGGCGATTGCATCGTCTTCGTGGTTGGCAAAGGACGTCGGCATGTGCGCATCGTAGCCGCCACCCAGTGGACGGCAACCCGCTTCGAGCTACACCCGAGCATCCATCGGTTATGATGGTACGTGGGCGCAACCGTCCAGTGGAGTCAAGAGGAAGGAGCCGAACGATGGAGGACGACAAGGTGCTGCGCGAGCACGTGCTCTATCTGTTGGGAGGCGGCGGGGCCCATCTCGATTTTGATGCAGCTGTCGCCGAACTGCCGCCAAATCTTCGCGGGACCAAACCGAACGGTCTGCCACATACGCCCTGGCGGCTGGTTGAACACGTGCGTATTGCGCAATGGGACATCCTCGAGTTCAGCCGGAACTCCAACCACGAATCGCCACCCTGGCCGGCTGGGTATTGGCCCAAGAGTGATGCGCCGCCGGATGAGAGAGCCTGGGATCGCAGTGTCAAAGCCTTCCGCGCCGACCTTCAGGCGATGCAGGATCTGGTGGCTGACGATGCGACGGACCTGCTGTCTCCAATCCCCTGGGGCGACGGGCAGACGATCCTGCGTGAAGCACTGTTGGTGGCGGATCACAACGCGTATCACCTGGGACAGTTGGTCACCGTGCGTCGGATGCTCGGCGCGTGGGCCGATTAGTTGCAACGAGCGGAATCATGAGGCGACCGTTTGGCGGGCCGGGAAGCCCGCCGATCGCTGTTGACCGTCCCCTGCGGCGCGCTAGGCTCAAGACGTGATGGATACCAAACTGCCTATCGGTTGTGTCGTGCTGTCGGCTCTTGCTCTGATCGCGGCGTGCACTTCGGGGGAGGCAGATTCGCCGGGAGGCGCAGCGGATTCGCCGGGCGGGTCGGGGATCACATGGGATGAAATCATCGAGGTCGCCTCAGGCGATGCATTCCACGGGCCCTGGCGCATGAATGAGTCGGAGTTCAACTTCGTCGACGACCCCACCGTGGCGATCAACGAGCAGAGCCATGTCGGCGTCGCCTGGGCCGATCATCCCAAGCATGATATTTACTTCCAGCTCTACGCGCCCGACGGAGAAGCGCAGCTTAAAGAGCCGGTCAACGTCTCGGCGAGTCCGAACATCTTCTCCTGGCTGCCGCGAATGGTGATGACATCCGATGATCCGATGGAGGTGTATCTCCTCTGGCAGGAAATCGTCTTCTCCGGCGGCACGCACGGCGGCGAGATCTTCTTCGCGCGGTCAACCGATGGCGGGAAGTCCTTCAGCGGTTCCGTAAACCTCTCGAACACCACCGCCGGTGCCGGCAAGGGACGCCTCACCTCGCGCAATTGGCATAACGGGAGCCTCGATCTCGCGGTGGGCCCGCAGGGCAATCTCTACGCCGCCTGGACCGAATACCAAGGACCCTTGTGGTTCAGCCGTTCCACCGATGGGGGTAAGAGCTTCTCTGATCCGTTGCGCATCGCCGGCGGGGGCGATACCGATCCCGCGCGCGGCCCCTCCCTGGCCGTCGATCACGAGGGGACCGTTTATCTTGCCTGGACGGTCGGAGAGGACAGGGCCGCCGACATTCGTTTCGCGAAGTCCGATGATGATGGCCGGTCATTCGGCGAGCCGCGAATTGTCTTCGAAAGTGGCGGCCATGCCGACGCGCCGAAGCTTGCGGTGGACGGGAAGGGAACCGTTCATCTCGTGTACGCAGAAAGTGCTGCCGGCCCCTTCAGGCGATATCACGTGCGCTACACGCGGCTCATCGATGGCGAGGATACGTTCGAGGAACCGAGGAAGATTGAAGGCCCGCATGGCGAGCAGTTCGAGAGCGTGAGTTTCCCGGCACTGAGTCTGGATGGCGAGGACCGCCTTTACGTCATCTGGGAACTCTTCCCAAACTGGAGGGCCCGGCCCCGGGGACTCGGGTTCACGTATTCGAGCGACGGCGGGGAGACGTTCGCATCGCCTTCGATCGTGCCGGGCACGGCCGATCCGGCGCTCGGCTTCAACGGCAGCCAGCAGGGCTTGTTGATGCGGAAGCTTGCCGTCAACGAGGCGGGAGCGATCGCCGTCGTCAACAGCACCTTCAGAGCGAACGAAACGAGCCGCATCTGGCTCTTTCGCGGGCAGGCTGCTGAGCGCCGGTGAGCCAATCTGTCGACCAAGCTGCGCTGAGCGGTTATCGAGGAAACCCGGGATCCGGGCAACTGGGGATCAAGGATTCGAACCTTGACTAACTGATCCAGAGTCACCGGCGCAACCCGCAACTCTTCACACCGCGTCGCTGCTAAACACTTTGAAATTAGCGACTTGTGCTGCATACTTGGGTGCGAGAGGATCTCTCGTCGCTGCTCGTTATGTGTATCCACAGCGGCGAAACGTAACCAAGGCGTATCCACGTGGCGCACAAGTTTCCATTCACGGACGATCGGCTGGAGGCGCTGAAGCCGCCCGAGCGCGGCGAGCTCATCGTCTACGACCAGCGCAAACCGTACCTGGCGATGCGCGTCACGAGTGGCGGAGCCAAGACGTTCATCCTCTACCGCCGCGTGCGCGGCGCGCCGCGGAAGATCCGCCTGGGTGCGCTGGGTGAGATCGACGTCAGGGAGGCGCGAGTCCGCGAAGGTCGGCAGGCCCGCCCCGACAGTTCGGACACTGCCGACCTCGGATGTGCTTGTGGATGAAGCGGTCCTCGCACGCCGGCGCGATAGGCCGGGCGGGAGGGGCGGCGCGGCGGGCGGACCTCCCTTTTTCCCCCGGGAAAAACACGGTGTCGTGGTCCTGGTCCGGCTCGCCTTCCTCACACACCCCCGGCCGCCGTGGGCCCACACCACGCGCCGGGGGGTTTTCCGAGTTGCGCAGGATGCGCCCCCTCGTTTCTCGCGCCCGTCGTCGGTCTGACTCGACTTCCACGGCGGCATGGGGGCCGTGCCTTTAGGGGCCACTAGCGGGTATAATTGCCCCCCTGGGTGAAGGCGGAACCTCCGCATCCCCTGGTGGGACTGGAGGTTACAACGGTGGCTATCAACGCGCAAGAGGGCCAGATACTCGTGGCGCTCGAAGCGGCGCCCCTCGACCGGATTCGGTTGATGAAGACGCTGTTCCTTGTGTGGTACAGATCCGGCCGTCCCAACACCGGACCGTTTGATTTTCAGCCGTATCTGTACGGTCCGTGCGCCCTTGATCTCTACGCAGCGCTGGATGGGTTGAAAGTCCGTGGGCTTGTGATACCCCAGCGGGGTCGTTCGCCTGTGTACCACTTGACGGAATCCGGAAAGCGTGAGGCCGTGACCGCCACCGTCGATGCACAGCTACGCGCACTGGTTGCTGAGATCGCTCGCTGGGCCGTCGGTGAGGGATTAAGCGGGCTTATAAATCAGGTCTACGCTGAGGCACCCGACTTTGCCGCCCAAGCCGATGCGTCAGAACCGAAGGGCAGCGGTATGGTGGATGCGCGCCTCCCATCGGAAACCGGCGAGGACTCCCAGCAGCACCGTCGGAAGGCCCATACTGCCTGACCTTCTCATCTTGCTCGGCGCCTGGGGCGCCTGCAACTGAAGCGACCCACCCACGGGCAGGGATGCCCAGGGCCGACGGAGCAGAATTCACTTGTCGGGCGCTTTGTTGTCCTGCCCGTATTGCGAGCCTGTCAGATACTCCCACTCCTTCGGCCGTCGCTGGTGTATGTCCTTGACGCGAATGCTCTGGAGGTGGGGAAGCTCATACGGCTTAAGCACCGCTCGCAGCGCGCCCTCCCACTCTGCCTCGTCGTAGCACCCCATGGCGCCATCGGCCTTACAGCGTTTGCACAGTACCCGCAGATACCGCCTCGGCTGGTCCCGCGAGAACTGGATGCCGGGTATCGGTTTTGCCAGCTCGCCTTCCCCAACTCTAAAGAACACGTGCCACTCGTGGTCGATGGGTCTGGCCGACCCTTTGCACCGCGGCGCTTCGTAGTCGCCACCCTCCAACAGCTCGTGCAACGCCTTTGTACCCACGAGAGCCCCATACTACCCGCAGTTGCGCCACGCTTCTTGCGGCGTGGGGGGCGTGTCAGTAGCCCGGCGGCTCTGCTTATTCACCGATCTGGGTCAAGCCCGAGGTCCCCAGGGCCGATTTCTGGGGGAGAATCGCCGTAGTGGAGGACCGGGCCGTGAACAGAACCGAACGGGAGGTTAAGCGGGCGTCCCTTGTGAGCGCGGTCCAGGATGCGGTGGCGGCGACGATCGACAAGTCATCATCGATCGTGAAGCTGAAGGCGATTCCCAAGGATCAGTTCGACTTCACCCACCCGATGATCGTCCCCTTCAAGGCAGGCTCTGCCACCGACGACTGCTACGCCCTCAGGCTATTTTTCTGGGACGACACGGATGACGAGACCGTTGAGATCCACAACTACCACACCAGCCACCAGCACGTCGAGGCGTGGGTGGACGAGCTGTGGCAGCGTTGGCGTGATCACGACGATGAGGACGAGTAGGCCGCCGCCAGCCCGGGCAACAGCCCCTGTGACTTCGATAACACAATCGACACTGCTGGCGAGCTGGGGTCCGTGCCCGTAGCTAGCGACGGCTTGTCAACGTGCCTGACCTGCTGACGCTGCTGGCGGCGTGGGGGCCGTGCCTTTGATCTGCGTGTTCTACGGTGCGGTTTCGCTAGCTCGCGACGGGCGGCCCGGCAGCTGGAGCGATTGGTTAGCCCGCGGTCCGCAGCTTCGGCTACGACACAACGGTAGCGATGAAGAGGATTGCCAATGTGGCGCTCACTGTGATGACGAGAGAGAGAGCAACTAGTGCCCACTGGATACGGGGGCGGCGCCGCCAGAGCCACCGACGATAGCGCACCAAGAGGAAGATGAGCGCTCCCGGAACGGCGGCGCTACCGAGCGCGAAGGGCAACAACACGACAAACTCCTCATCACCAGGATCGAGGAAGGTCGAATCGGGCCGAAAGAGAGTGACGAGAAGAGTCACAACACCAATGATCACGAGCACAAGCTGAAGACCGATTAGAACGGCGGCGGTGACAATCCCCGCGAGCCACGGGGCTAATCGGAGATCAGACGACCCGAGTCGTAATTCCAATTGCGCGCCACACTCAGGGCAGCATTGGGATTCAGTGGCGCGTAGGTTGTAGGCACAGACAGGGCACGCTGCGTCTCCTGCGGCGAGAAATGCGCGGAATAGCTGGTCTCGTTCGGTCATTCACAACTGCTGCGGCGGTTCGCGGGCTCACGGCTATTAGGTCGCCGAAGAAAACCGGCAAGAGCTGCGCGCCCCTGCTGCCTATTCGACGGCAGCTGGCGGGCCTTCAATATCGCATCATCCGCTGTCCC
>JADFKZ010000153.1 GCA_022564665.1 Planctomycetota bacterium
AGCTCCCACTCCTGAACCCTGCTCTTTTCTCCGCGGCTCATCGCGGTGAGGTCCTCTCTAGTACGGTGATTCGAAGGCGGCCTCGTAGTGGCGGACCTGCGGCTCTTCTGATTCGGGCCAGACGATAGCGACCGCGTCTATGCGGACCGGGCGATCGCGGAACTCCGGCACACCGTCAAGCCGGGCGGCAAGACGCGCAAGCCTGTATCCCTTGTCGCGGCCGAGGCTCCACTCCGGCGACGCGTGCGGGTGCGAACGCGTCTTGACCTCGACGATCACGATCGTTTCGCCGTCCGGATCAAGTGCAATGAGATCCGCCTCGTCCCGTCCCAGCGTGTAGTTGCGGTGGAGAATCCGGTACCCCCGCCGTGAAAGCCAGCGGGCCGCGAGACGCTCGCCGCGGTCGCCGAGCGACTTATTTGAGCGCTCCGTACGGCCCTCCGGGCCGACACTCGCTTTCGTACGCCGCCGCGAATTCATTCGCGGCGGCTGACCGGACGTTGCCTCGCTCTGGCGGCTACGCGGCCTATCGAAAAGGCCGCTGCGCTTTGACGCAAACTGCGCTAGCAAGCGCCGGAACCCCCCGAACCCCCGGAACCATCCTCTCATCCGCTTCTGCCCATTCTCGCTCTGTCAGCTGCTTGGCATCCTGCCCTGGCACACCTGCGATTCATTATTCACTCCGTCGCTCCGACGCCTTGTCCGTACCGCTGCAGCGCGATTTCGTAGAGCCGGTCGGCCATCACGTCAAGCTCGTCATCGATGCCGTGATCCAGGAGCGACTTGATGTAGCGGTTCCACTGCTCCTCGCCGCGGCGGCGGTGTATCTCGTTGCGAAGGATCCGCTGGACCTGGGGATCCTCATAGAGACCGCGGGCCGGCTGGCGCTGCAGCGACACGACGTGCAGCCACAGCGTCGACGGCCCCTGTGTGAACGGCTGGCTGGTCCGACCCTCTTCCAGACCGGCCAGAACGCCCTTGATCTGGTCGCTGACATCGATATCGGTGATCCCGCCCGAGCCCATCCTGAAGGTGGCCCAGATACCGCCGTCGGGAAAACCAAGCTCCTCGGCGAGCGTCGCGAACGATTCGTCGCCGTCCAGCCGATTCTGGACCTGCTCGATGAGCTCAGCCTGGTCGACGGTGTGCAACCGGATCAGCGCGAGCGTGACCTCGGCGGGAGGGTTGAACTCGTCGTACCGCCGGAGGTACTCGCGCTCAATGTCCCGCCAGGAGACGATGACCCTCGGGTCGATCTTCCGCCGGCGGAGCTGCTCGACCATGACGACCTCTTTCTGGTGCTTGAGGTACTCATCGAGCCCGCCCTCGCTGGCGAGCGCCCGGTCGGTCTCGGCGCGCGAACGGCTGTGCTGACGGATCTTCTCCTCCTGGAGACTCTGTATGAAGGCGAAAAGGCCCATCTGCTCCTCGATGCTCAGCGCCGCCTCCGCCTCCGAGAGGATCAGGGCATTGAGGACCTTGTCGTGGAGCCAGTTGTTGACGATCACTCGGAAGACCGTCTGCCGCTGCGACCCGGTGTACTCCTCGGCCACCTGGATCAGGCGGTCCTCAATCTCCCGCAGGAACGCGTCGGCAAAGATCGGCCGGCCGTTCACCTCGCCGACCAGGCTGTCGACGATGATCCGGTCGCCGGGCTCGGCCAGCCACAGGGCCGGGCGGGCCGTTTGATCCAGGAGCGGCTGGAACTCGCCGCTGTTGTTGGTGCCAAGCATCTGCGCGGGATCACCGGCGGGCTCCGCGTCCGCGGTTCGGGTTCTTGTTTTTGTTTTTGTTTCTGCGTCGTCGGACGCCGTCCGCGGGCGGGCAAACTCCGCAAGGCTTACGGGTCGCGCCGCCGGCTCGCCGCCAGTCATGCCGCTACAGCCGGCGACACCGGCGGCCAAGAGGAAACACGCACCCATCGAGATCGAGCCGGACATGACAAGCTCCCGCTGAGGCCCTCTCACGAGGCATCGATTGTACCGCGCAGGGCGTGTATACTCCGGCGCTCCATCCCGCGCATGACAATGAACCAGGAAGATCCCGCTCCCAAGCTGCACATCGACAGCGACTGGAAGACCGAAGCCAGGGCGGAAAAGGCACGCCTGGAGAGCGTGGAAGAGGCCAGGGAGAAAAAAGACGGGCGCCCCGGGGCGGGCGAGATGCCCGAGGCCGACATGCGGGCGCTGATTAGTGTCCTTGCCTCACAGGCCATCATGGGTCTGGGTGCGGTCGGCGATCCCAAAGCGGGCAAGGTCGTCGTGGACCTTCCCGGTTCCCAGTTCTGTATCGACCTCCTCGCCGTGCTGGAGAAAAAAACCAAGGGCAACCTCAGCGACGAGGAGGCCAAGGAGCTGGCCCAGATCCTGGCCGAGCTTCGCGGGCGGTACGTCCAGATCTCCCATTTGATCGCCAAGCAGGCCGTGGCCGGACCGGGAACCGCAGCCGGGGCCACCGGCGGCGTGCAGCCGCTGCATCCGCCGGAGCTCTAGAGCTGTTTCGAGCGCTCCGTAGCGGCCTCCGGCCGCACACTCGCTCTGGCGGCTACGCGGCCGATTCATTCGGCCGCTGAGATGCCAAAGACCCTCATCCTACGGCTTCCTGAGGACCGCCAAATAATGCAACCCCCGGCCGAAGAGGAGGTTGACAACGGGCGGATAGAGCCGCATCGATGTCAGCTCCTCTTGGGTCACAAGGCCATGGGCGCTGGTTGCGCTGCGCCATTGCCGGAGCGTTAAATAACGGTACCGGCACGACACGCCATAAGGGACATTGGCGGCCCAGTCACTTACGACAACTCGCAGCCAGGCCGGCCACCCGTCAACCTTGTGGTCCTTGATGATGAGCAGCCGCCCCGCCACCCGGACCGACTCCGCCATCAATCGGTCCGGGTCGTCTTCGTGATGCAGAACATCGGCGAGGATCACCACGTCAAAGGCACCGTCACCGTATGGCATCGTGGTGCCGTCATATGTCTCGACGTGGATCAGCGATCCATCGCGCTTGTGCCGCTCCAGCCCCACCAGCTTCACATCAGCCGGGCACCCTGGGGCATCCAGGATGGCATGCCCCAGCCCGCCGAACCCGCAGCCGACGTCCAGCACGCGATCGCGCTCTTGCAGATGCGGGATGATCAGGCTCACCAGCTCCCGCACCCGAGAGGCGTATATGGGCGCATGCAAGCGCCTCATCAGCCGTCGGAAAGTGCCAAAACGAGCAGCCATGGACAGTCCTTAAAGACGAAGACGGCGGAAGATTCGCTCGGGCACGAGCCGGAGAAAAAGCATAATCCACCTCCAGAACCACGGCACGTACACCACTGCCCTGCCCCTTTCAATCGCGCGGCGGATGACGCGGGCGACTCGCTGCGGGGACGCAAGGCCCCGCAAACCAGGCCGGCCGAAGGTCATCGGCGTATCCACGAAGCCGGGCTTGATGGTGGTGACGGTGACACCGGCCCCCGAAAGCCGATCACGAAGCCCCTGCAGGTAGACACCCAGCGCCGCCTTCGCTGAGCCGTAGATGTAGTTGCTCTGCCGCCCCCGGTCGCCGGCGACCGAGGTGATCCCGCAGATGAAGCCGGCTCCCGCCTCCTTCAGATGATCGGCGGCGAGGTTGAGAAGCCTCACCGCGGAGAGGAAGTTGGTCTGGATGATGGCGACGGTCTCTTCCCAGTCGCTCTCGGCCCGCTGCTGGGACCCGGCGTAGCCAAAGCAGAGGACGACTCCCTCGAGTCGACCGCCGGCGGCTTCGACGCACTCCCGGAAGAAGGCACCGAGCCCCTCGCTCGCCCGGGCGTCAAAGCGGCATGCGACAGCCCCCACGCCATAGCGCACCCGAAGATCCGCCGCGAGCGTCTGAAGCTCCTCGAGGTCGCGGCCGGCGACGACCAGCGATCGCCTGGTCCGCGCCAGCTCCCGGGCCACCGCCCGGCCGATCCCGGTGGTCGCGCCGAGAATGAGAACGGCTCCGCTCATCTACGCTTCTCTCGATTCCACGAGCCCGATCCGGCGCGCCATCGACGAGGCGAAACGACCCTGGGGGTCGATCCTCATCTTGATCTTTCGGAACCGCTGGAGCCTCGGGTACATCGACGCCGCCGCCTCGGCGGTGAGAAAAGCGTCCTTGGCCAGATACACCCGACCCCCATGGGCGAGCGCCAGCTCGTTGAGCCGGCACATGAACACCGCAAGATCCCGCCCCGTGTTGGCCATATCCAATGCCAGCGTGTGGCCCGCCATGGGAAACGACAGCAGCCCCTTGCCCGCCGGGCCCATCACCTTGAGGACCGCCAGGAAGGACGCGCGCCGCGACCGCGAGACCTCCTGGAGCAGCTCGATGAGCGCCCGGCGACTCACCTCGGGCGGAAACACGGCCTGGAACTGGACGAAGCCGCGGCGACCGTACAGCCGGTACCAGTTGCCGATCGCGTCGAGCGGATAGAAAAAGGAGTCATAGGGCACGATGGATCCGGTCCGATCGGGGTGAGACACGTAGTACGACTGGTTGAACGCCCGCACACTCGCGGCGTTGAGGGCAAAGCTGGGCAGGTAAAACGGCAGTGACGGTCTTCGCCGCCGGCGGACCGCAAGCGGGGCTCGCCGCTGCGCCGCCGGCAAATCCTCGATCTCGGCATGATTGCCCCTGATCAGGACCGAGCGGCCCAGCGAACCGCCCCCCGCAAGGGCATCGATCCACGCCATGGAGTACTGGTACCGCTCATCGGTCTCGCTGAACTGCTCCAATGCCGCATCGAGGTTGGGGGCCCGGTCGATATCCACCTTCATGTAGCCGGTGCTGACGTGTTGGAGACGAACGCGGGCGCTGGTGATGACCCCCGTCAACCCCAGTCCGCCAACGGTCGCCCAGAATAGATCCGGGTTCTTCGTCGGCGAGCATTGGAGGGTCTCGCCCCCCGCCGTCAGCAGGCTCAGGCTCAGGATGTGAGCCCCCAGCGAGCCGTCGCGATGATGATTCTTGCCGTGGACGTCGTTGGCGATCGCCCCGCCGATGGTCACGAACCTCGTGCCGGGCGTGACCGGCGGAAAGAACCCCCGCGGAAGAAAGCAGTCGATGATGTCGCCCAGGGCAACCCCACCCTCGCACTCCAGGATGCCGCTGGAGAAATCGAAGGAGAGCATGCGGTCCAGCCGCTCCTGAAGTATCACGCCGCCCGCCTCGTTGAGGTGACAATCGCTGTAGCTTCGCCCAAGGCCGCGGCAGATCACGTCCCGAAGCTGCGGGCAGCCAACAATCGCTTCCAGTTCCCTCAAACGCTCGGGGCGGTAGACCTCGCAGCGCGCAGAGAGATGGTTGTTCCAGGTCCTCAGCGACTGGATTCGTCTCGGGGGCAAGGAATTTTCCCGACGGTCCCCGGTCATACGCACTGCCCTCCCACAGCCGCCGCCCATTGATCGTGCCCCGAACGTCTGCCCGGCATGGATCGCCTACTCGACCTCGCCCCCCGCCATCGCGCCCACGAGGGCGGTCGCGGTCGCCGTGCTCGGGGGGGTTGTACTCATGGAATCCCCAAGCTCTTGGTGTCGGCGAAGATCGCTTGCAGTATCTGCGGAACGTGCTTCTCATAAAGGATCACCAGGCTTCCGATCGCAAACAGCCCGATCGAGGCCAGCACGGCCCGGTCATCACGCAGCGCCGCCAGCGGGCTGTCCGAGGCGCCGGAGTTGGCCCGGCGATAAAACCTGTGCACCGCGATCAGCACCAGCGGCGTCATCAGCGCGAAACCGATCGTCCGATCGCCGAAAATCGCCCGCGCGTGCTCAGACAGCGAGTACAGCAGGTACGTCATCACCGCAAGGACGGCGCTGACGCCAAGCAGCCAGTTCAGCTCGGCGCGATCGTCGTATCCCGCAGCCGTGTGCCACTGTCCACCGTCCCCCTTCTCGGCGGACGAAATATCGCACAGCCGCTTTATGAACGCCAGGTACAGGCACAGAAAGAACACGCACAGCACCAGCCAGACCGAGATACCTACGCCGATGGCCACGGCGCCCGCCGCCGCCCGCAGGCCGAACCCGATCGCGACCACCACCGCGTCGACGAAAATCACCCGCTTGAGCTTCACGTTGTACGCAGCCTGCAGGACCGCGTACAGCGAGAGCACCAGCCCGAGGTTCGAGTTGACGGCGAACGCCGTCACCAGCGCAACGATGATGAGAACGATCCCCAGCGATACCGCGGACGCGGCCGAAACAGCGCCGCTCGCCACCGGCCGGTGCCGCTTGATCGGGTGCCTGCGGTCGCTGGCGGCGTCAACAACATCGTTGATCGCGTAGACGCCGGAGGCGAGCAGGCAGAATGCCCCGACGGCCACGGCGCCCCGCACCAACGAGGCGGCGACATCGAAGTCTTCCGGATAGGCGGCCACGGCGGCCACCACCGCCGGCAGGACAAAGACGTTCTTGACCCAGTCGCCGGGCCGCAAGAGCTGGATGACGTGGCGGAGGCTCGTCATATGAGTCCGGCTAGAAGATTATCGGCCCCGGAGACGTGACGGCGAACACGGACGTCTGCCAATGCTGACACTACTCACCTGTGACGCGTCCGGTTCAGGATCAAGCGCCAGGTGGGCCCGGGCCAGCGCCGCCTGCACCATGGTGTGCGCGTAATCGCGCACGGTCTTTCCCGGCCGGCAAAGCCGGCCCTACCTCAGCGGGAATCAAGGGGGTTCGGGGTTCGGGGTTCGGGAAAGCGGCGAGCCCCCACTCCTGAACCCTGCTCTTTTCTCCGCGGTGAATCTTCGCCTGCTTCGGGGTGGCTGTGACGGAGTCCCGATCGCATCGGGACGACGCCACGGCTAGTGCGGCGACCAAGCGGGATAGGGGAGGGCCTCGCGGCCCTACCCCTCCCACACCACCGTGCGTACGGGTCCGTACACGGCGGTTCGATCCGGTTGAGCATGCGACCAAGCAGCCAGCTGAGCTGCTTGGTGTCT
>JADFKZ010000028.1 GCA_022564665.1 Planctomycetota bacterium
GTTTTGGTCCAGGCATTCCAAGTTCGAGTCTTGGCGGGCCAGCTTCCCGGACCCGCCCCAACCTGCGGCCATGGCGGCGTGAGCGACGCTCATTTGAACAACACCAAGGCTGATGGCGAACGCTCCCTGGCGGCGGTGATCCTGGCGGCGGGCCGGGGCACGCGGATGCCGGGCGACGTGCCCAAGGTCGTGTGCGAGGTTGCGGGCCGGCCGATGGTCCGGTGGGTCGTGGAGGCGGTTCGGAGGGCGGGTGTGAAGCCGATCGTTCTCGTCGTCGGCCACAACGCTCAGGAGGTTTGCCGCGTGTTCCGTGGCGATGACGGGGACATCATCTACGCGCGGCAGGAAAGCCAGCGCGGGACCGCCGATGCCATCGCGAGCGCCCGGTCCGCGCTCAGCGGTCTCGGCGGCGATCTCCTGGTGCTCGCCGCTGACGGCCCGCTGATTCGTACCTCGACGATCCGCAGGCTCGTCGAGCACCACCGGCGGACGGGGGCCGCGGCCACCCTCGCCACGGCCAGGATTGACGACCCCACCGGCTACGGCCGGATCCTCCGTGATCGCGGCGGTCGCTTCCACGCGATCGTGGAGCATACTGACGCGTCCGCTGACGAACGTGCGATCTGCGAGGTTTACCCGAGCTATGCGTGCTTCGACACAGCGATGCTGTTTGACGAGGTCGCCCGCCTGAAGCCCGATGCCGGCAGCAACGAGTACCGTATCACGGACGTTCCGGCATCGCTGCGGGCGCGCGGGCTTCGGGTAGAGCTTCTGAACGGGATTCCCCCCGAGGATGTGCTTTCCATCAACACGCCCCAACAGCTCCGGGAAGTTCAAAGCATCCTGCTGACCCGAATGGAGCAATCCCATGAGCTCGGCTGACCGGGATCGATTGAAAGTCTTTGCCGGCCGGGCCGGCCTCGAGCTTGCCACGACGATGTGCGATTTCCTGGAGATCCCCCTGGCTGAGGGACGAGCCGAGCTGTTCCCCGACGGCGAGCTCATGGTCAAGGTGGACGAGGATGTCCGCGGCCGGGACTGCTTCGTGGTGCAGTCCACCAGCGAGCCGGTGAACGCCAACCTGATGGAGCTGTTGGTTTTCATCGACTGTCTTCGCCGCGCCTCGGCCAAGAGGATCACGGCCGTCATTCCCTACTTCGGCTATGCCCGGCAGGACCGCAAGGATGAAGGGAGGGTCCCGATCACCGCGAAGCTGGTGGCGAACCTGATCACCACCGCCGGGGCCGACCGGGTCTTGTGCATGGACCTGCACGCGGCCCAGGTCCAGGGGTTCTTCGATATCCCCGTCGACCATCTTGCGGCGGCGCCGGTGTTCATGGAGTACTTCGACAACTGCCGTGACGACCTGGTCAATCTCGTAGTGGTCTCGCCTGATGCGGGCAACGTGAAAGTGGCCACCTGGTACGCCGACAAGCTCGGTGGACAGCTGGCGATCATCGACAAGCGTCGGGACTCGGGTCTTGACGTCGCCACGCGAAACGTCATGGGGGAAGTCTCCGGCCGGACCGTGCTGATGATCGACGACATGATCTCGACGGCGGGCACGCTCTGCGAGGCGGCCGAGGTGGTTATGGACCAAGGTGCCATCGACGTGATCTGTGCCGCCACCCATGCCCTGCTCGTCGGCCCGGCCGTGGGGCGGCTCGTCAAAGCGCCGATCAGCCGGGTCGTGGTGACCGACACCATCCCCGACGGCGAGCGGTGCCGGGGCCTCGGGGACAAGCTCGTGCGGCTGACGGTGGCGCGGCTTCTGGGTGAAGCGGTCCACCGCATCCATCATGATCTGTCGATCTCGGAGATGTTCCGAGATGCGGTGGGAACGAAGCGGTGAATCAAGTAGGGCCGGCTGTGCCGGCCCCCTGCGGGGGATACTCTTAATGGGCTGCTGCGATGAAAAACCATCAAACACCGAAGATTGAGGTCAAGGCCCGCGAGCGTACCGGGTCCCGCTATTGCCGACGGCTTCGTGCCCAGGGACGGCTTCCCGGGGTGATCTACGGTCACAAACGCGAGCCGCTGGCGGTGAGCATTGACACCAAGGAGATAATGAGCCTCCTGCAGCAGGGAACGCACGTGCTTGCGCTGACCGTGGACGGGGCCAAGAAGACCGAGACCTGTCTGGTCAAGGATCTTCAGTTTGGCTACCTGGGCGACACGGTCATCCACGTCGATTTTGCACGCGTCGACCTCGACGAGGAGGTCCATGTGCACGTTCAGCTGAGCTTTGTGGGGACGCCCGCATCGGCACAAAAGGCGGGGGCGATTCTCAGCCACGATCTGTCCGACCTCGAGGTGATCTGTCGGGTCAGCCATATACCCGAGGAGATCAAGGTGGATCTGGAACGGATGAAGGACAGGACCTTGTTGACGGTCGGAGAGCTGATGCTGCCCGAGGATGTCCGTGCCGCGAGCGATCCGGGAACCCCGGTGGCCCACGTGTCGTTTGTTCACCGCGAAGAGGCCGTCACCGAGGAGGTGGAGGTTGCGCCCGCGACCACGGAGCCCGAGGTCATCACCGAGGCCAAGTCCGACGAGCAAAAGAAGAAGGCGGGCACATGAACGTGAAGCTCATCGTGGGTCTGGGCAATCCGGGCCGCCGGTACGACGGGAGCCGCCACAACGTCGGCTCCGTCGTCCTTGATCGGCTGGCACGCCGGTACGCCCCCGGCGCTGTTGCCCGCGGCAAGTTTCACGGCGCCCTTGTAGAGGGAGCCGTCAACAGCCGGCGAGTCCTGCTGCTGAAGCCCGCGACCTATATGAACGCGAGCGGCCAGTCGGTGGCGGAGGCGGTGAGGTTCTACCGTCTGGAGCCGTCCGCGGACCTGCTCGTCCTCGTCGACGACACAGCGCTCGCCTGTGGGTCGTTGCGGATCAGGTCCAGCGGCGGCACCGGTGGTCACAACGGCCTCGAGGACATCCAGCAAAAGCTGGCAACCGATGCCTATGCGCGGCTGCGGATCGGCATCGATCCCCCGGGTCAGACACCAGGGCGCGAGTACGTCCTGGGCCGGTTTCGCCCCGATCAGCTTGAGGCGGTGGAGCCGGCGCTCGAGGAGGCCGTTGACGCCGCCACCTGCTGGGTCGTCCACGGGGTCTTGGAAGCGATGAATCAGTTTAATCGCAGGCAGACTGCATAACACTTGCACACAGACGAGGGCCGACAACGTGTCAGAAACTCGAATCAACATCTACGAAGGTCTGTTCCTCTTTCCGCAGTCCCAGACGGCCGATTTGCAGGGGGCGCTGGACCACCTCCAGGAGATCCTCAAACGGGCGAAGGCCGAGATCATCAGCCTTCGAAAATGGGAGGAACGCCGTCTGGCCTATGAGATCAAGGGAAACAAGAGGGGCCTGTACTTCCTGGTCTACTTTCGGGTCCGCGGTGACGCGCTGGTGGATATCGAGCGTGACTGCAACCTCTCGGAGCTGTTGCTCCGCTTCATGATGATCCGAGCGGACGACGTCACCCAAGAGCAGATGGAAGCGGCAGAAGGCCGCGCCCAGCTGGCCGACGAGATCACCCTCCGGGCGTCACAGGCAGCCGAATCCCGGGCCGATGAGGTGGCCAACAAGGTGCCGACAGGGCACGAAGGGTCCATCGCGAAACCCGCCGAGCAACCCATTGAGGTCGAGGCCCAGCGGGTCCCGCGGGACGCCACCACGACGATCGAGCCCGAACCCGCCTAGACCGGAGGTTTCTTGTTGCCCTCGCGATGACGATCATGAATAATCCAGGCTGGAGGCAATTGTGCTATTTGTTGCCCTCGCATCGACGCTCGCGATAGGATACACCAACCCTATTTGAGGATTGGAGACCGCATGGCTGGAAGCCTAAACAAAGTGTTCCTGATGGGAAATCTCACCCGTGACGTGGAGTTGAAGTACACACCGAGCAACCAACCCGTGGCGGATTTGGGTGTCGCCACCAACCGCAGATACCGCACCCGTGATGGAGAGGACCGCAAGGAAACCACCTTCGTGGACTGCGAGGCGTGGGGTCGGACGGCGGAGGTCATGAGCCAGTATCTGTCCAAGGGCAGCCCGGTCTTCATCGAGGGGCGGCTGAAGCTGGATAGCTGGGAGGACAAGGATGGCAAGAAGCGCTCCAAGCTCCGTGTCGTCGTCGAGAATTTCCAGTTCATCGATTCACGTGGCGATTCGAGCGGCGGCTCCCAGCCGCCGGCCAAGAGCGACCGCAGCGAAGCGTCCGCGTCGGTCGGATCGGGGCACGAGCCGGTCGACGAATCCGAAATTCCCTTCTAAAAGAGCACGCCCCGGTCATCTATCCCCGGCGTCAGACGCCCCAGGAAGTGAAGCATCCTCCAATGGCCAGGAATATTGAACTGCTCCTGTTGCAGACCATGGAGAACCTCGGCATCGTTGGTGACGTGGTTCGGGTGAAGGCCGGCTATGCCCGGAACTATCTTTGCCCTCATGGGCTCGCCGTGACCCCGAGCCCCGGCAAGATCGAGGCTCTCAAGGGGGCGCGGGCAGAGGCTGAGGCGGAAATGGCCGCCCTGCGTGCGAACCGCGAGCAGCTTCTCGAGCGACTGACCGACGTGACGATGACCATCGAGCGCAGCTGCAACGATCAGGGTGCGTTGTACGGGTCGGTTACCCAGCGCGACGTCACCGATTGCCTGATCGAGCAGGGATATGGAGTGGACGTGAAGTCGGTCCGGCTGGGTCATTCCATCCGTCGCATTGGCACCTACTCCATCGTAATCCAGTTTGACAAGGATCTACGGGCGGAGGTGACGCTCATCGTCAACCCCGATCGCGAGCTGGATGATCTTCATCCGGAGCCTGAGGCCAAGGCTGAGGGGACCCCGGACACCGCCACGGCCACCGAGGACCAGCCGCCCGAAGCCCAGACCAGACGGCCCAAGAGTTCAGACAAGGCCTCGGCGCAAACCGCCGGCGATCAGTAGAGCTGTTTGGAGCGCTCCGTAGCGGCGTCGCGGCCTCCTTGCCGCTCTTGTTCGGCAGCCCTCCGGGCTGCGGGGCCGCTCTTGTTCGGCAGCCCTTCGGGCTGCGGGGCGCACACTCGCTGTGGCGGCTACGCGGCCTATCAAAAAAGGCCGCTACGCTACGAAGCAACCTGCACTAGGTATCAGCGTCGGTTTCCCGCCCGACGAAGTTGAGCTCCAGGTACCGCGCTACATAATCCAGGATGCTGAAGGCCTCGGGGATCTGGGGATTGTTGGTCGGGCCCATCGGATCGAAGCGCATTCCCCGAAAACGGTCGACCGCGATCGGAAGGGGCAGACCGTACTGAAGCGCCAGGCTGAAGGCCCGGCAGAAACCCTGGATCAGCCCCGAGAGCGTCGATCCCTCCTTGCTCATCTTGATGAAGATCTCGCCGGGGCGTCCGTCTGGGAAGAGGCCGACGGTCAGGTACCCTTCGTGGCCCGCGATTGAGAATTTGTGGGTTATCGACTTGCGGGTTGTGGGCAGGGGCTGTCGGCGGTCGTCGGCGAGCGTGGTTTCGTCAAACGGTTTCACATCGGAAGTATACGGGCTGTCGGCCTTCGGTTGTCGGCCGGAGAAAGCGGTGGACGCAATCTCTTGCCGATAGCCGATGGCCTTCTTCACGCCCCTACGGGCTGCGGCTCGGCCTGGAGGCATGCCAGCAGCACGTTGAGAATCGACTCGTCGGCCAGATACTTCTCCGGTGGCCGGTAGTAGATCTCCACGCGACCGGACGCGTCGGGCTGTCCCACGTTCCTGAGCGTTCCCCTGGCCTCGGCGAAACGCTCCTTGAGCTCCTGTGGCCGCTCAAGGGTGAAGATGATGTCGCGCTGGTGTCGTCTGATCGAGCGAATCCCAAGTGCCGCCGCCACCACCCGCAGCCGGGTCAGCTTCAAGAGCGTCAGCGCCCGCGGCGGGAGCTCGCCGTAGGCGCTCGTGAGGTCCTGCTCGACCACATCCAGCTCGGCGGGGGTGACGGCCCGGCTTACCCGTCGATAGGCATCGATCCTCCGCGTGTCGGATCTGATGAAGCCCCGCGGGAGGCCGCCGGCGAGCCCCAGATCGATCGTGGTGTCCACGGACTCGGTGCCGGGCTCATTCTTGAGCTGCGCCACCGCCCTCTCCAGGAGCCGGCAATACATCTCGTAGCCCACGGCCGCGATGTGCCCGGATTGCTCCGCGCCCAGGAGATTGCCGGCACCACGGATTTCCAGGTCACGCAGGGCGATCCTGAACCCGGCCCCGAGCATCGAGAACTGCTCGATTGCCCGCAGCCGCTTCAGGGCGATGTTGCTTACGACACGGTCCCGGGGCAGGAGCAGGTAACAGTACGCGCGGTGCTTGTACCGCCCCACCCGCCCCCTCAGCTGATGCAGCTCCGAAAGACCGAACATGTCGGCGTCGCTTATGAACATCGTGTTGGCGGTGGGGATGTCGATCCCCGACTCTATGATGGTGGTGGAGACCAGGATGTCCGCCTCCCTCCGCATGAACGCGAACATCCGCGATTCAAGCTGACGCGCCGGCATCTGGCCGTGGGCCACCAGCACCCGCGCCTCAGGCACGAGCTGCTGAATCCTCTGGGCGATCGAGTGAATGTTGTAGATCCGGTTGTGAACGAAGAAGACCTGGCCATCCCGAGCAAGCTCGCGTTCGATGGCGCGACGGATTCGTTGAGGCTCAAAGTCCACCACCTCGGTCACGATCGCGCGGCGATCCATGGGTGGCGTGGTCAGTGAACTGATGTCCCGGAGGCCCACGAGCGCCATGTGGAGGGTGCGGGGTATCGGTGTGGCCGTGAGGGTCAGGACATCGGCGGTCAGGCGAATCGCCAACAGTCGCTGCTTGTGCCGGACGCCGAACCGCTGTTCCTCATCGATGATGACCAGTCCGAGGTCGGCGAACTTGATATCCGCCGACAGCAGCCGGTGCGTGCCGACGACAATGTCCACCTGACCCTTGCGGATGGCGGTGATGAGCTCTTTCTGCTGTTTGGGCGTCTTGAAGCGGCTCAGCGATTCCACCCGAAATGGATAGTCGGCGAAGCGCTCGCGGATCGTGCGCTCATGCTGCTCGGCGAGGACGGTCGTGGGCACTAGGATCGCGACCTGCTTGCCGTACTCGGCGGCCTTAAAGGCGGCGCGGATGGCGACCTCGGTCTTACCGAACCCGACGTCGCCGCAGACGAGCCTGTCCATGGGCCGGTCGCTGCACATGTCGCTTTTGATCTTGGCGATCGCGGCGAGCTGGTCATCCGTCTCGGGGTAGGGAAACTCCGCGTCGAACTCCCGCTGCCAGTCGGTGTCGGCGGGATAGCGGATGCCGCGCGTCGCCTCCCGGGCGGCCTGGATGTGGATCATCTCGGCCGCAAAGCTCCTCAGCGCCTCTGAGACCTGCTTGGTCTGCCGCGACCACTTCTTGGACCCCAGGTGGGAAAGCTGCGGGCGGCCCTTGAAGGCGCCGATGTACCGGTCGACCAGGTCGATTCGCGCCGCCGGTACGTGGAGCTTGGTGTTGCCTGCAAACTCGAGCGTCAGGAACTCCTCTGCGGATGATCCCTTGCCGCTGGCGATGTCTTGCAGACCGACGAATCGCCCGATGCCGTGATCGCGGTGAACCACGAAGTCGCCCGGCTTGAGATCGAGAAATGTGACCGAGGACCGCGATGCCATCCGCCGGAGGCGGCGGTGGAGCTGATACCTGTGAAGCAGCTCGTGAGAGGGGACGACCGCCAGCGGCCTCCCGCCATCGGCAGTCGCCGATCCCTCGGAGCCCTCGTTCCAGATGAACCCGCGGTGCACGTAGCTCGTGAGGATTTCGATCCGGGCGCCGGGAGCGAACTGAGCCTTCAGCTCACTCATCCGCCGCATCTCCGCGTCGTTACGGCACACGACGATCGTCTCGCATCGCCGACTGAGCTCGGCCAGCTCCTCGATCGCCGCCGCCGCATTCTCAGCGAAGCCGGGCAGCGGCTCCACGGGCAGCTCGACCCGACGCTCGGAGGTTGAGCCGGCTCCGTACTGGTTGACCTCAACGACCGCATGGCATTGCTCGGCGATCTGCTTGAGCACGTCCGCCGTGGTGAACAGACCCCGGGCGTCAACGGCGCGGTCCAGGTAGCTGCGACCCTGCTCGGCGATCTCCAGCGGCTCGGCGAGAATCGCCACCGTCTCGCGCCCGAGGTGCTCGGCCACGTAGTCCAGGAGCGAGGACCTTTCCTCCTCCGCTTCGAATGTCTCGGTAGCGGCGACGATCTGTGCTTGGGCAAGCCGCCGGTCCGACCCCATGGTGTCGAGGTGGATTTCAAAGATCCCCTCGACTTGATCGCCGAAGAGATCGATCCTCACCGGAGCGCCGGCGTTGGTGAAGAGGTCGATGATGCCCCCGCGGATGGAGAATTCCCCCGGCGTCTCGATCGATTCGACCCTCGCATAGCCGGCGTCGTCGAGCCATCCCGCAAGCTCGCCGAGATCCAGCCGGTCGCCGATCTTCACCACGCGCATCATCCGGTCCAGCTGCGGCGTTGGGGGAACCGCCTGCATCAAGGCGTGTATGGGAGCGACAATCACCGCCGGGCGATCAGCCTCGATGAGCTGCCGGATGAGGCTCAATCGATCGGTAAAAAGCTCCGGGCTGACCGAGGATTCACCGGGCAGCATCTCCAGTGCCGGAAATTTTGCGGCGGTGACGTCCAGGGCGCCCAGCTCGTCGATCGCCTCGTCGGTCTCGTCGAGATGGCCGGTGACCAGCAACAGAGGTCGTGTCATGTGCCTGGCCAGCGCCGCCGTCACCACGACCGTGCTCGAGCCGCTTGCGCCGCGAACGCTCGCAAAGCCCCCAGCCTCGATGAGCTGCCGCAGCCTCTTGAGAGCCGCCTCTCCCGCGATCCGGTCCAAAAACGTTGACCAGCTCATCTTGTCTGCGCGCGCACCACCCGACCGATCGGCTGATCGGCGGGCCGGTTGTTCAACCTTAAATACTAGCGAGAAGATTCACCGCGGAGGGCCGCAGAGGACCGCGGAGAAAAGAGGAGGCTTTAGACGGTTCTGGAAGAGGGCTATGGGCTGTCAGCACACTCTGGGTGGCTGGGGCTGAGCCCCGATGGAACGGGAGGAAGCCTCGGTCTTTGCGTCGACGGGTGGGTTGTCAGACAGAGCCTAGGGGTTCGTGGTTCGGGGTTTGGGACGACCACCGAACCCCGGTCCCTGAACCCCGACCCCTTTTTCCCCGGCGACGACATATGGCCTGATCCTCTCGACGGTGACCGGGCCCACACCGCTGACGCGCTGGAGATCGCTCACCGACGTGAAGCGTCCCAGGGCGCTCCGGTCGGCGGTGATCCGCTCGGCCAGCTTGGGTCCGATCCCGGGAAGTAGATCAAGCTCGGCGGGGCCGGCCTCGTTGATGTCGATTCGCATGTCCGGCCAGACCGGCGCCCCCGCCACAGTCCGGGTCGGAGCGGGGCCCGATTCCGGCAACACCCTTCTGGTGGTGCCCAACCACGCCGCCCATACGACGCCCACCGCCAACGCGACCAGCGCAAGCCAAGTTCCCGGCGGTGCCGGGTGGGAATTATCCATTGGCGGCTGCCTCGGGGGCACGGAAGCGAGCTTTCAATGGGCCCAGGGGCTTGCGAAGCCGCTTTCGGGTGTTGATCAGACGCTGAAGGACCGGCTTACGGTGGCCGTCGTCCGTCACCAGGCCGCCGTGAGGCAGCGTCGCCCTCTGGTGATCGTACAGATCGGTCCAGACAACGGTTTCGACATTGGGCTTGGACATGGCCATCGCGAACACGCGAGACATCCATCGCGACTGGATCTGCGCCGTCCATGCGTCGTGCCACCAGCCACCCTGCTCATCGATGGGTTCGGTGGGCACCCCGAAGGCGGACACCACCACTGGGATATCCAGCACGATGAATTGGTCGAGAAGATCGCTGATCTGCATCAGGTCCCGACTCGCCCTCCCTCCCTCGCGCTGCCCGAAGAGAAGCTGTATGCCGATACAGTCGACCCGGATGCCGTCCTGGATGGCCCGATCTACGAATGCCAGGGGTGGGAGGGAGCCGCGGTTGGACGCGCAGTGCTCGCCAAACGGCTGCGTCAGCTCGATCATCGTGCGGGCGCCTTGGCGCGACTGGCGGGCGATCAGGTTCGCCATCCTGGTCAGGTCGAGCATCTGATCCGCCGAGAAGTCGAAGTTGTCGTTGACGTTGACCCCGGAGACGATATTCCAGAGTCCTACCAGCGACTTGTAGCGGTGGACCACCCGCTCGACCTGCTCGTAGACGAGGTCCCTGCAGGTGGCGTAGTCATGCTGCCACACGTACATCCATTGCGGCAGGGCGCGCTTGGAGAAGTCCACCAGCGGTCCTAGGCAGACCGGCTTGCCCTGGCGTTGAGCCCACTCGAGCCATCGATCAGTCGGTTCCCAGTTGAAGCGGCCTTCTTCCACCTCCAGCTCGCTCCAGAGGAGCGGGAGCACCAGAAGGTCGAAATCGCGGCCGACGATCTGGCGCAGCGGCTCCGAGTCCCGCTCCGGACGCAGCCTGACACCGAGGGTGCGCGAGGACGCGGGCCGTTTGTTGAACCGCCTGTGGAGAAGGATCTCGGCGTGGACGAGGGCCAGCCGCTCCGTCGCCTCGATGCCGACGATCAGCGATCGGCGGGCGATGGCGTCCGCCTTGAGCTCGTCGGATTTCTGCAGCGTTTCGGAGAAGAGCCGTCGAGCCTCCTGGAAGCGGGTGACGGCCGGATGATCGGCATCGAGATCAAAGAGTTGCCACTCCTCGCTCTTGGCGATGAACATCTTGATGCGGTGGCGGGCAAGCTCGATCGAAAGGACATAGGGCCGCTCGCGGTCGGGCAGAAGGCACGTCTGGAGCATGAGCCGGCCCATCCGCCCTGCGTCGTACTGGAGACACAACGCGGAGGCGTCCGTGGTCTGCTTGCGGCACCTGATCGTTCCCGAGTTGAACGTGATTTTTCCCGGCGCCGCCAGATCACCGTGCCCGAGCAGGTAGGCGTTTACCAGGGGCCAGTCACTTGCCGGCCCGCTTTCGTTATAAACCTTGAAACGCACCATGAATACGGATCAGACAGGACGTGGCTGGAGCCGGGGCCCTCGGAATGTGACACTATAGTTGCACCGCTGCCGCCTGCGGCGATTTTGCCTCTGGGGGCTTGGGGCCCGGCTCAGCCTTGCGGCCGTCGGGGCCGGGGGGTTGCTCGTCAACCCGCCGCAACGGTGGTAATGTCTGCTCCATGACCATGGTCCGCGATACCACCGCCAGCGCGTCCGGCCGCCCGCTCATACGAACCGATCTGCCTTTTCCGGGCCGCCGTGAGGGAAAGGTCCGCGACATCTATTCGCTGACGACGGAGGGAAAGGATCCCCCGCGGCTATTGATCATCGCCACCGATCGGATCAGTGCCTTTGACGTGGTGCTGCCGACACCGATCCCCGGCAAGGGAAAGCTGCTGGGCGAGATCAGCACGCGGTGGTTCTCGTTTATCCGATCGCTGAACCTGATCGGGGACCACCTGCTGGCCACGGATGCTTCTGATCTTGGCGGGCTTGATGCCGAGCAACGATCGGATTTAGAGGGCCGGGTGATGATCTGCCGGGCCGCCGATGTCATCCCGGTCGAGTTCGTGATCCGCGGGTACCTTGCCGGGGCCGGGTGGAACGCCTACGCCCAAAGCGGTTCCATCTGTGGGGTTCGGCTGCCGGCGGGTCTGCGCCGGGCCGAGAAGCTCGCGAAGCCGATTTTCACGCCCACCACCAAGGCGATTGCGGGACATGACGAGCCGATGGAGTATGAGCAGGCGTGCGCCGTTGCTGGACGTGACGTTGTTGATCGCCTGCGGGAGGTGTCGCTGAAGATCTACACGGCGGGGGCGGAGTATGCGTTGGCCCGCGGCACAATCCTCGCCGACACCAAGTTCGAGTTCGGCTACGCACTGGACAGGGACGGTCGCCGCACCGATGAGCTGATCCTCATTGACGAGGTGCTCACGCCCGACAGCTCGCGGTACTGGCCCGTCGAAGCCTACGAGCCGGGCCGCGAGCAGGAGAACTTCGACAAGCAGTTTGTGAGAAACTACCTGCAGGCGCTCGTCGAGTCCGGCAAGTGGGACAAGACGCCGCCGGGCCCCGAGCTTCCCCGGGAGATCGTCGCCAACACGCTGGCGCGTTACGTCGAGGTCCGCGACCGTCTGTTCGGCACAAGCTAAACACGGAAGGCCACGGAGAAAGAGGCTGTCGGCTTTCGGCAATCTCTGGGTGGCTGTGGCTGAGCTCGGGTGGTTGGGTCTGAGTCCCGATTGCCTCGGGACTCCGTCACAGCCACCCGGAAACGGAGTGTCAGCTGTCAGCCTTCTTCATTGCCGTGACGACGAGTCCACGGTGTTGCGGAGGAGCATGGCCACGGTCATCGCGCCGACCCCGCCGGGAACCGGCGAGACAAAAGCCGCGACCTCGCAGACCTCGTCGAAGGCGACGTCACCGACGAGCCGGTCACGGCCCGTTCCGGGGTCAGTGATGGGCGCCATGCCCACATCGATCACCACCGCCCCCGGCTTCACCATCGGCGCCCGAATCACACCCGGAACTCCCGTCGCGGACACGAGCACGTCGCCGGTGCGGGTCAGGTCTGCGAGTTGGGCGGTGTATTTGTTCGTCGAGATCACCGTTGCCTCCGCCTGCATGAGCAGGATGGCGATCGGTTTGCCGACGATGTTGCTCGCCCCCACGCACACACAGCGCGTCCCGGCGAGCTTGATTCCGGTCGATTCGATCATCTCCAACACCGCCAGCGCCGTACAGGGCACCAGACTCCGCCGGCCGTACACGACCCGCCCGATGTTGGCGGGATTCACCCCCTCAACGTCCTTGGCGACGTCGAGCAGTGACTGGATCCGCTCGGTGTCGACGCCCTCCGGCAGGGGAAGGTGCACCATGATCGCGTTGACCTTGTGGTCCGCATTCAAGAGAAGGATGCGGCCGGCGATGTCCTCGTGGGTGGCGTCGGCGGGCAGCCGGTGCAGGACGTACTCGATACCGAGTTCCCGGCAGCCTTTGCCCTGATTGCGGGCGTAGATCGACGCCGGCGAGTCCGCGCCTACCAGGACCGCATCGAGCCGGACCGAGCGGCTCTCGGCCTGGAGCCGGTGGACGCGAGCAGCGATCTCCTGCTTCGCCCGCGCCGCCATAGCGCGGCCGTCTATGAGTTTGGCCTTGTGGGTCACGGCCATATCGAAGCATACCCCGAATCACCCCGCCATGCGGAGCTCGTCACCTGTATCTCAGGGCATCTCGATCTTGATCTCGTCACCCTCGACATGAACCGGATAGCTCTTGACGGACTCCTCCGCCGGGGGATTAAGTACGCTGCCGTCGGTGAGGTTGAAGCATGCCCCGTGCCAGGGGCACTCGACCTCGGTCCCGTCGACGTCGCCTTCAGAGAGCGGGCCGCCGCTGTGCGGGCAGGTGTCGTCAATGGCGTAGCACTTCCCTTGGATATTGAATAGCGCCACGCGATGACCATCGACGTCGACGGCAATAGCGCTTCCCGGCGGCAGGTCCTTTGTCTGTGCGACCGTGTGGAGTTGACTCATGATGCTCCTTTTTTTGAGCGGCCCTTCGGGCCGTAGGGGGTGAGGGGCGGTCATCACCTCCGCCCGGCGAGCTTCTCAAAAAGACGCAGCAGCTCCCGGGCCTGACCGGCTGACTGCGTCGCTACGATAAGGGTGTCGTGGCCGGCGACGGTTCCCAGGATCTGGGGAAGATCGGCTCTGTCGATGTGGAGGGCGAGGGCCTGGGCGTGGCCGGGATCGGTGCCCAGCACCACGAGCGTGCCGCCCCGCTGGATCGACGCCGTGCCGCGGAGGGCATGCTTCAGCCCCTTTGAGTCGGGATGCGAACGCGGGGCCGATGGGGGTAGTACGTAGCCCTTGGGGCCTCTGACGGCTCCCAGATCACGCAGGTCGCGCGACAACGTGGCTTGGGTCGTCGCAATGTTCTCGGCAAAGAGCAGATCCTGAAGCTGCTCCTGGCTGTGGATCTCGTTGCGGGCGAGGATCTCGCGGACCCGCTGCCGTCTCTTATCCTTGGCGAGCATGGTCATTTCTTCATCAACGCCCGGTTGCACGATGATGAGCGTCCTGTCCACCTGATTGACCCGGACCTCCTGAGGCGGCCCTTGAGCCTCGCGACTCTCCGGCCCGCGGGGCCAGGTGACCCGCAGTGAATCCAGTCGCGTGGCCCCAGCGAGCCCGAAGGTCAGCGGAAGCTCGACCTGGCACAGGTAGCTGCGGGTCGGCATCACCTGCCGCCGCTGCATCCGGCCGTCGGCGGTGACCTCGACCCAGGCCCCGATCCCGCTGCGATTGGATCGGGTCCCGACGAGCTTGACCCGCAGCCAGTGATGCTCAAGCTGCTGGTCGTTTCGCAGAAGCATCGGTGGGCCGCCGACCTGCGTCAACACGATGTCCAGATCACCGTCAGCGTCGATGTCCGCGTAGGCGGCGCCGCGGCCCACGATCGGCCGGGCCAGGTCCCCCGTCTTGCCCCCGGGCACCTCGACAAACAGGAGGCGGCCCTCCGGGCCGCTGTTGTGGAACAGCTGCGCGGGCTGCCGGTAGTGCTGGCTCGATTGAACGATGTTGATCTCTTGCTCGAGGTGGCCGTTGGCCTGCAGAAGGTCCAGCCGCCCGTCGAGGTCGTAATCGAAGAAGAACACCCCGAAGCTCAGCGCCCGCCGGCTGGGAGCGCCGAGGCCCTCGCCGATCGCCTGGTCTGCAAACTGCCATGGAGCGCCCTGGCTCACGTACAGCGATGTCATCTCGTTGGCGAAGTTGCCGATCACAAACCCCAGGACCGTGTCGTTGCGGTAATACGCTGTGTCGATCCCCATCGCGCCGGTGGCGGTGCCCATGCTGTTGTAGGCGATTCCGCTGGCGGTACCGACCTCCTCGAAGGAGCCGTCACCTCGGTTGCGAAAAAGAAAGTTCCGCACCGTGTCGTTGGCGATGAACATGTCGATCCACCCGTCATCGTCGACGTCCATGAAAGCCAGCTCCAGCGCCTTGGACACTGGGACACCGGTGTCGGGGTTCGTTATCTCCACGCCGCTTGACGCCGAGACGTCCGTGAACGTCCCGTCGCTGTTGTTGCGGTAAAGGTAGAGAAACCTCCCCTGGAAGTTGGCGGGTGGTCCATAGGCGCGTCCGATTCCCGTCAGCCGGTAGTTCACGGCGAAATCGATCCGGCGCGACGACCCGACGTAGTTGCAGACGGCCAGGTCCAGGTCGCCGTCATTGTCGTAGTCGAAGAAGCCGGCGCTGGTGCTCCATTCGCCGGGGTCTCCGCCCACGCCAGCGGCCGTCGTCACCTCGCGAAAACTGCCGCCTTCGTTGAGAAAGAGGTGGTTGAGGCCGACGGCGGTGAGAAAGAGATCCTCATCGCCGTCGTTGTCGTAGTCGCCCACGGCGACGCCCATCCCGTAGAAGCTGACGGAAAGCCCCACAGCTGCGGTCACCTCGGCGAAGTGGCCGTGTCCGTCGTTTCGATAGAGGGCCATGGTCGGTTGCTTCCGGCCGGAGTCGGGCTCGGGACCGAGCCAAAAGCCGGAGTTGACGAAGAGGAGGTCCTGGTCGCCGTCGTTGTCGAAATCAAGGAACGCGCAGCCGCCCCCCATCGTCTCCGGCAGCAGCTTGTCGCCGGTGGCGCTGTTCTCGTGGACGAAATCGATCCCTGCCCCGGTGGTGATCTCGGTGAAGGTGACCTCCGGCGGCTCGACGGCCCGGGTGGTGACGATGGGCTCCGCGGGGAGGACGGGGGTGGGCGGTCTCAGCGGCTCCGGCCGGGTGGCCGCCCAGATGGCGATCCCTATCCCGGCGCCGGCGAGGGCGAGGGCGGCCAGCGACCAACGGAACGCACGGCCGATGATCGCGTCGTCTTTGGGAACAAGGTCTTGTGTTTGTGGCTCCTGCCCGCCGGTCGCGGGCATCCCTGTGCGATCAGTCATTGCCGGCTACCTCGTCGGGCGCTGGAAGCTCATACGCGCCGGGGCGAGCCAGATCATAGATGATGATCGCGTCAGCCGCATGGTCGGCGGCAAGGGTCGTCACCGGCAGGTCGTTTGCCGTGAAGTTGTCGGTGGCAAAGAACTTCATGTAGGTCGTGTCGAACTTGCGGTATTGCAGCTTGACGTCCACCGTGATCGGTTCGCGGACGTCCGGCGGGACGAAGAGCAGGTAGTGCACGACGCCGGCCGCAGCTGGGGGAATCTGATGGTCGTAGAGGGCGATGAAGATGTCCTGGGCGTTACGGCGGTCGATTCGCCTGCCCTCGCGGTCGAGCACGAAGGCGTTGACGAAGTGCGACCAGGGATCGACCGCACCGTCGGCGGCCCGGCCGCCGCTGGTGACTATGACGTCCAGCCACACCTCGTTGGAGTCGGCGGTGCCCTGCGTGAAGAGGTGCCCCATCTTGACGGTGCGGATAACCGTCTCGATCAGGTAGCGCTCACCGGGCCGAAGTTGCGGGACACCGGGCCGGATGGGAGCGGTCAGCGGGGAGTCGATGGTGCCGCCGCTCTTGAGGCCGAAGATGTCCACCCGCATGACCCCCTCGAGAAAATCCCGGTGGGCATCGTTGACCCACTCGGGCATCCCGGCCAGGGCGGGGATGGCGGTGTTGGCGGCGGGGAACTGGTGGTCATGGACGGTGAGCAGGTCGTAGAGGTCGCTGTCGGGGTCGGTCTCAGACCGCCGGGCCGAGCCCCGAAGTCGCCCGACGGCATCAGCTGCATGTGGAAGCCGTTGCAGTTTGCTTCGGATTGGGGCGGGTAGTAGAAGCTGCTCACGCCGTGGCCGGAGACCCCGCTGAGCAGGAAGGAGTCATAGTGGTTCTGCCCGCGGAGGAACTTGTAGGCGTTGAGCTCCGGGGGCAGGTGGACCTTATGGCATGTGCCTCAGAACTCCGCGGTCCGGTGCAGCGGCTTGAGAAAGACCTTCTTGTGAAAATCAGGCTTGGCCTTGACCAACTGCTCATTGACCCACCTCAGAATCGGGTGGTCTGAGAACGCCCAGGGATAGTGGATCGGTTCCTCGATCGTGTAGTCGGCGTTGCCGCGGGCGCTGTTGATGTTGGTGATCGCGTGGCACACGGTGCAGGTGATGCCGGCAGTGGCCAGCGGGTCGGTTGCAAGCTCGTAGCCGGGGTCGTCGAACCGGGGATCTTCGAACTCGCCGGCGAAGAAGGGGACCGGGTCGTGACAGCCGGCGCAGAACCGCGAGGCCTGGACGTTGCCGTCCCGTTCAAAGATCACCCGCCTGGTCTCGCGGACAGTCGCGTCATAGGCGGGGTTGTTGAAAGAGCTGAAGCGGTGAACACTGTGCAGCCAGCTCTCGTGAATATCGGCGTGGCACGCTTGGCAGTACTGGTCGTTGAGGAGCGTGCGGGCGGGGATGAAGTTGCCGGTGGAGGTGCGGGCGAGCGAGGGAAAGAAGTACTGCTCCCCCGACGCCGGTCCCGCCACGTTCCACCGCCGGGGATCCTGCCCGTGCAGAAGGGTCATGGCAAGGGCAAAGACCCCGGCCACCGCGGCCCACGTCAACCCCACCGACCACCTGATGCGCCGACCGGCGAGCCTGTGAAGCACAAACAGCCAGACCACCGCAAGCGGGGTGATCACGTGTGCCCAATAAAGCCCCCGGCGCAGGAAGGGTTCCCTGATGTCGGCAAGCGCCCGGGTGAGCAGGATCCCGGTGGCCAGAACCAGGAGGCTCGACACAAAGAGAGCGAGCCCCGCTCGAACCGCCCGCCGGTTGGGGCGGCCGTAGGCGTTGCGGATATGGAACAGACCGAAGAGCACCACCGGCGCAACGATGGCAAGCCCCAGGAGCAGGTGGATGAGGAACATCCACTGCTTTGAAAATAACCTCAGGCGGCAGCCTTCTCCGGGGTGAGGGTGACGTCGTAGCCGAGTCGTTGAAGGCGCTTGACGAGGCAGCGGGTGACGCGTTGCGGGTCCAGCTGTTCGAGGTAGTCGGCCCCCAGCTCTGCGTACTCGCGGCCGTCCTTGAGCATGTGGTAGATCACCACCAGCAGGGTGTGGCCGACGGCGATGGCGGCCCGAAAGGCCGTACGGAGCGCTCAAAACAATTCTACCGGGCCCGCTGAGCAGCTGACTCCTACACTGACTTGAGCTGATGAACGGACCCAACCTCGTCGCTGTCAACGTCGGCAACAGCCGGACCCAGGTGGGCCGGTTCGTCCAAGGCGAGCTTGCCCAATCCAACCGGCTCTCCAACCGCCGGCTGCCGGCGATCGTGCAGCGGGTGCTCAGTAGCTGGCGGGCGCTCTCGGAGCTGTCGCAGCCCGCGATCATTCTGGCCTCCGTCAACGACCATGTGGCGAACAGGCTCGCCGCGATGTGGGAGGACCAGCTTTCGGTGGAGACCTACCGGGTGGGCGAGGAGATGCCCGTGCCCATCGGCCAACAGCTCGACCCGGAGACGATCACCGGGATTGATCGGTTGCTCAACGCTGCCGCCGCCTTCGATCAAATCCATCGAGCGTGTGTCGTTATCGATGCAGGCACGGCGGTCACGGTGGATTTCGTCGACGGTGAGGGAACCTTTCACGGCGGCGCGATCGCACCCGGAGCCTCCATTCAGCTGCGGGCGTTGCACGAACACACCGGCGGTCTGCCTGAAATTCCCTTCCGCGCGCCGGACAAGGGAGCGTTCGGTCGCTCGACCTCTCAGGCGATGCTGCATGGCGTCTTCCACGGAATCCGCGGGATGGCTCAACGGCTCGTCGAGCGGTACGCGGAGCATTACGGCGCGTTCCCGCAGGTTGTCGCCACCGGCGGCGATGCCTCGATCCTCTTCGCCAACGAGTCGCTCGTTGACAACATCGTGCCTGACCTGACCCTGCTGGGAATCGCGACCGCCGCCAAGCACTCGCTGGCCAGGGGCGGGGTGGACGGGCCGGATGTGCGGACCTGATCGATTCTCTTGTAGCCGGGTGATGATCGCGACCGCCGCCTCGCCTGGAGCGATCGCGATCCTAGAGCTTTCAGGCGACGTGGTGGGGGTGCTTGGGAGGCTCACCGGGATCTTCGAGTGGCCCCTTGGTCGAGCTCGGTTGTCTCGCTTCGTCGAGATCGATGACGGGTTGGCCGTGCGGCTGTCAGAGGATCGCGCCCAGCTCATGCCGCACGGTGGGCCACGTGTCGTTCAGCGGTTGATCGCGTGGCTCATCGACCAAGGTGTCGAGCTGGCGAGCCCCGATGACCTGGACCCCGAGTGCCTCTACCCGGAGGCGGCTGATCGCTACGAGGCGCTGGCCTTGGCCGCGGTGTCCCGCGCGGCCAGCCCAGCCGCCGTCGACCTGCTTCTGGATCAGCCTCGCCGCTGGCGAACGTCGCCGGTTCTCGGGGAAGAGGACCGCGCCCGATCGAAGCGGCTTAATCGTCTCTTGAAGCCTCCGGTGGTCGTGGTGGCCGGGCCGGCCAACGTGGGCAAGAGCACGCTCTCAAACGCGCTCGTGGGCCGGTCGCTGTCGATCACCGCCGACCAGCCGGGCACCACGCGCGATTACACCTCCGCCCGGATCGATCTGGGAGGTCTCGTCGTGGACTGGCACGACACCCCCGGTCTTCGCCGGACGGATGATTCGATCGAGGCGATGGCTCTTGACCTTGCCCGCCGCCTGCTGGAGCGCGCCGACCTCATCATCGCCATGACCGATGTCGCGCAGGCCTGGCCGGTGCTTCATCGCGACGCCGATCTGCGCGTGATCAACAAGGTCGATCTGCTCGGATCCGCGCAGACCCGTCCCAGGCCGCCGGTTGACGGTCACTGGGCCGACGATGAGCCGATTCGCACAAGCGCTTTGATGGGCACCGGCCTCTCCGATCTGGTCAGCGCGGTCCGCGACCGGCTGGTGCCCCCGGCGGACCGGTTGCACCAGGGTCCCTGGCTCTTCGACCCCCGTCTCATGACGCCGGAATCGGCTCCGTGACCGCCCGCTCAAGGAGGAACTGGCGACGGTAGTGTCGAATGCCGACGACGATCGCCCCAAGGAGCAGCCACCACGGGAGACCCCCTACCAGGATCCGCAACCCGCCGGCCACCGTGTTGGCAAGAATGCGGAGCCCGCCAAACCAGGAGTTGCTGAGCCTCTGGGAAATGTACTGGCCGAGGTCAGCGTGCGGCTCTTGTGCCGGGGCGCCCTCGGGGGTGATGATGACCAGCAAGGTCGCCAGGTCCACGAGGCGGCCCAGCTGCTGCCGCCGGGCAACGAGATGCTCGATCGACTGGCGGACCTCGTTGATCCGCCGCTGCAATTCGAGGATGTCCTTGAGCGATGCGTCGGAGCGGCTCTCAAGCAGCTTGAGCAGCTCCGTCTCGATCCGCTGTTCGTTTCGCAGCCGGGCCTGGAGATCGACGACCTGTGTCGTGACATCCTCGCCGTGTGACTCCTCCGACTTGACCGACCCAAGCCCGCGGAGCTGCTCGAGCACCGCGCCGAGCCTGTCGGCGGCCACACGGAGGGTCAGATGGGCGCGCGCCTCGTCGCCTGAACCCCTCAGCAAAGAGGACTCGACGAACTCCGACCGCGCTTCGCTGATCACCTGCGCGGCCTTGAGAAAGGCGGTGCGGACATCGTCGGTCGTCAGCTCGATCGTGGCTTTGCGAACGACATGGCGATCAGCCGGAAAATCCTCCATGGCTGTTCTTCGCGTTGCGGTTACCGAGCTGGCCACCGGGCTCTGGTCCGAGGCAACCGCGCTGTGCTCGGAGATCTGAGCTCGAGCAAGCTCAAACTCGCGAAGCGCTTGTCTAGAGCGGGGAGGGCCGGGAGGCCGCCGGACATTCTCGGAGACCGGACGTCTTGCTGCTGGGCGCTGTTCTCTGGAGCTCAAGAGGGACAAGCTATCGATCTGCTTGTCTGGCATGGAGATGAGCACGAGCGTGGCGACGGCACCGACGACGATCACCCCCGCCGCGGCGATCGCGGGAACCGGCGTGCTGACAAACCGCCGCAGAAAAGAACGCTGCGGCCGGGTGGCGGACGAATTGAGCGCCTGCCGCCACAGCTGACTGGGCTCGCCCCCCCACCGTGTCAGCTCCGCCAGATTCTCGGCGAGCTGCCTATCCTCTTTCTCGGTCATGATCTCACCTCATCGCAAAGGTGCTCGCGCAGCTCCTTGAGCGCCGCATGCAGACGGGACTTGAGCGTCCCCAGCGGGATCTCAAGGACCGCCGCCGCGAGCTCGTGTGTCATCCCCTCGTGGTAGCACAGCAGGACGACCTCGCGCTTCGGCTCAGCAAGCCGCTCCACGGCATCGCGAAGAGTCTGGTTGCGCTCTGTAGCCATCGAGCCTTGATCAGAGGCCCGGCCGCCGGTGGGGATCTGCGCGATCCTCTCGTCGCCCTGCGGTGCAGGCGCCCGTCACCTTAGGTCACGACAGCGATTGATCGTGATGCGGTAGAGCCAGGTCTTGAAGCTGCTGCGGCCGTTGAAGCTGTGCCCGTAGCGAATCACCCGAACCCACGTCTCCTGGACCGCATCGCAGGCGGCGGCCGAGCCACCGCCGAGCAGACCGCCGGCCAGACCCAGCAGCGAACGCTCGTGGCGGCGGGCCAGCTCACCAAGAGCCGCCCGGTCGCCCTTGACGAACGCCCCAAGCAGTTTCTCGTCCGTTGCGCTTGAGTCCATCTGTCCGCTCGTACAGCACCTTAGACCGGCCCGAGGGGTGTTCGGTTCGGTCTACAGGCCCACCATGCTGTACCCGCAGTCGACATAGATGTTCTGGCCGGTCACGCCGGAGGCGAGGTCGCTGAGCAGGAAAGCCGCTGTCTCGCCGACTTCGGCACCGCGGACGTTTCGGCCAAGGGGGGATTTCTTCTCGACCCATTGTGCGATCTCGGTGAACCGCCCCACCGCCAGGGCTGACAACGTCCTCAGTGGTCCGCCGGAGATCGTATTCACCCGGATGTTCTTCGGCCCCAGCTCGTAGGCGAGGTAGCGGGCGGCGCTTTCCAGGGCGGCCTTGGCAACGCCCATGACGTTGTACGCGGGCACCGCCTTTTGCGCGCCGTAGTAGCTCATCGCCAGCATCGCCCCGCCCCCGGAAGGCTCAGAGCTCCCGGGGTCGCCGGACCCCCGGGATTTTCCGGAGCCCCCGGAACACATCAGCGGCGCCGCGCGGCTTGCCATCGCCATGTACGTGTAGGCACTGATGTCCAGCGCCATGCTGAACACCTCTCGCGGCGTGGCAGCAAAGTGGCCCTCCTTGAGCCAGTCCTTGTCGGCGAAGGCGATGGAATGGACGAGGAAGTCGATCCTTCCGAAATCGCGGGCGATCCTCTCGAAGACGCGATCGAGGTCCTCGTCCGATCCTGCGTCCATCGATTCCAGCCAGGGGTCGTCAATTCCCAGATCTTTGATCGCCCTGAAGCAACGTCGCTGCATCTTGTCGCCGGGCAGATGGGTGAAGAGGCACTCCGCCCCGTGGCGAATGAGCGACTCGGCGATGAAGTAGGCATAGCTGCGGTCGTTGGCGATTCCTACGACCAGCCCGCGTTTGCCGTCCATCAGACCACCGTCTCGACCCGTGCTCAAACCCATGTTCAGACTCCCGCTTGGACCCATGTGCCCGCGAGCCTATCGGAGAATCGCCTGATCGGCCAGTGTGCAGGCTGTGCCGGACCCGACGGTCGCGGCAACTTCCCTTGCTGCCCCGGTGCTGCTTTCTCGCTATGCTTGTGCCCCCATGGCGGATCAGCCGTCTCCCGTGGCTCCGGTCGTCCTGACGCTGCTTCTTTGCGAAAAGGCAATTGTCGACGCCCGCACGCAGCAGTACTCGCTGATCGGTCTGGTGTCCAACGTCAACGCGCCCGCCTTTCCCGTTCGGTCACCGAACCTGTGCATCTACACCGAGATCACCGGTGGCCATGGTGTTACGGCGGTCACGGTCCGGATCGTGGACGTGGATGAGAAGCGGGACCCGGTCGTCAACCTCGATTTCCAGGTCAATCTGGAGAACCCCCTGGCTGTGACCCAGTTTGTCTTCGGGATGCCGCCGCTGGTGTTTCCCGAGCCTGGCGATTACCGGCTCCAGGCCCTCTCCGGCGGTACGCGGCTCCTGGAGAAGCGGCTGATTCTAAGGCAAGTCGGCCCCCCGCGGCCCACCGGTGACGACTAGGATATACTTGTGCTTGTTGAGTAGATGGCCATGAGGGCACCGGAGGGTCCGCCGTGAGTACACAAGAGAATCCGATGGCGGCCGAGCCGCTGAGGCTGGGACCGATCAAGGCGGTCAGGGTGTATACCGCCCCCCCGCCCAGCGACCGGCGCGTGGTGGATTCGGTGGGCCACGAGACCGTGCCCTTTGACGAGATCCGCCACCTGATCGCGGCCAAGCCCCTCCGCCGGCTGGATCAGACCGACAGCGACACCGACACGGCTGTGTCTGACTGAGCATTCGGCCCGCCTGGTGTTACACTGGACAGGCAGGTCGTCCTGCTCTGCGCGCGTAGCTCAATTGGATAGAGCATCGGCCTTCGGAGCCGAGGGTTGTGGGTTCGAGTCCCTCCGCGCGTGGTCGTAAACTCGGTTTTTGGTACCCACTGACCAAAATGTTTCAGTGATGTTTCAGTGACCAGAAGCGACTGAGACGGTCGCACGGTACTGGGGCTGGCGCCGCGACTGCGGGTTGTGTTTCTCCGGGAGGCCCCGAGTTTCTGGACCGTAAGATGGGCTCTCCGTGGTCCTGGCGCGGTGGCCGTAGATGCCGGCAGGCCGCCCCGTCATCCCCGCCGACGTGGATGCTTGGCGCGGCTGCGAGCTGCGGAGCAAGACCCTTCAGTCTGGGCCCCGCGAACCTGCGCGCGGCGGAAGCGCCGACCGTCGTTCGC
>JADFKZ010000029.1 GCA_022564665.1 Planctomycetota bacterium
GGTTCAGCAGATCGTCCCGAACCCCGAACCCCTTTGCACCGGCGGATACCGACGAGGCCGGCGAGCACCACGAGAAGCGCCGACGGGGCGGGGACGAACGCCAGGTTGTCCACGCCCCCCGATCCTTTGAGCACGATCGAAAACCGAACGACGTTAAGCGGATCAAAGAAGGGGTCCTGAATCGCGGTGGCGATGCCGCCCGCCTCCCCCACTTGGTCGGCCAGGATCGTCAGGTCAAGCGTGTCGAAGCCCCCCATGCCGTCGGCGAAGACATCGAAGGTCCAGAATCTCGGGACGGCATAGGTGCGGGTGAGGCCGCCGCTGTCGGCGAGCGTGAGCGTGATCGCACCGTTGTCGTCGACGTCGATCAGGTCGATCGAGAGTAGCTCGACCGGGGCAAGGAAATCGAAGATCAGGGTGCCTCCCCGCTCCTCGTCGTTGGCGATGTCGTAGAAACCGGGAAGGGTCTGGGTGGCAAAGGCATCGTTCTGGAGGATCAGGATATTTCCCAGGTCGACCAGCAGATCTCGGTCGCCTCCCCCGGCGTTGGGCCCGAAGGGGTCTGAATCAAAGATCGCCGCGCCCTGAACCGGTGCGCCGGCGGAGTTGCCCGTGAGCAAAAAGAATACGGAGCCAGGCTCGACGCCGATCCCGTGGTCGCCGGAGCCAACCTCGTGCCCGTTTGTGAATCCCTCAAAGTCAATGATGGTCTGCGCGGGGGCGTTTCCCGCCACTAGGCATACGCAGGCGATGCCGGGAAGCAACGAAGAGCAACAGCGCGACATGGGTTGACCTCTCTCGATCTTCTCTCGCGCCGCAACGACCTGGGCTCGACAACGTCGAAGCCTGCCGACGCCCAATTGCTCTGGTCAATCGGGCTGCCGGGGATCGACGGGCGTGTCCCGCCGAGCCACAAGGCCACCGCCCCCGCTGGGACGCGGGATCGATCGTCACATCTCCAAGACCACTGTACTACGAGCCTTGCCAGCGCCAAGGGCAAAAATCACGGAGATTCCGAGGTCCTGGGAGTCGATTCCGCCGGGACGACCTCCAGTTCGATGAGCCTGCCCGACCGCAGGACGGTCAGCGGGGATCAGACCCCCTTCCTCGCCCGCTGCGGCGTCAATTCTTCTCTATCAGCTCACCCTCCGGTTCGTCAACGGATTCGACCGGCGTAAAGGTAAAGCTCTTTCCCTCGTAGTCCACCCGGATCGTCTTGCCGGGGCTCAGCTCGCCGGCGAGGATCCTGGTTGCGATGGGGTTCTCGATCCGCTGCTGGATGACTCTCTTGAGCGGCCGCGCACCGAACTGCTGGTCGTACCCCTCATCGGCCAGCGCCCGCGCGGCATCTTCGGTGAGCTTCAGCGACAGGCCTCTGTCGGCCAGGCGTTCGCGGAGCCGGCCGACCTGTATTTGAACGATACCGGCCAGGTCCTCTCTGGTCAGCTGGCCAAAGACGATCGTCTGGTCGATCCTGTTCAGCAGCTCCGGCCGCAGGGTGCGCTTGAGCAGATCGCGCATGTGGGCTTCGATCTCGACGTCCAGGGCGCCCTGGGCCGTCATCTCGGCGATCGCCTGCGAGCCGATGTTGCTGGTCATGACGATGATCGTGTTGCGGAAGTCGACCCTCCGGCTCTGGCCGTCCGTGAGCCGACCTTCGTCGAGAACCTGCAGGAGCACGTTGCTCACGTCGGGGTGCGCCTTCTCCATCTCGTCAAAGAGCACCACGCAGTAGGGGCGGCGGCGAACGGCCTCGGTGAGGCGGCCGCCCTCGTCGTAACCGACATATCCGGGGGGTGCCCCGATCAACCTCGCGACCGCGTGGGACTCCATGAACTCGCTCATGTCGATCACGACCATGGCCTCCTCGGTGTCGAAGAGGAACTCCGCCAGCGCCTTGCACAGCTCGGTCTTGCCCACGCCGGTGGGACCGAGGAAGAGGAATGAACCGATCGGCCGCGTGGCCTCGCCGAGTCCCGCCCGGTGGCGGCGGACCGCTTCGCAGACCGCTTTCACCGCGTCGCCCTGGCCGACGATCCGTCGGCGGATCTCCTGTTCCATCCTCAGCAGCTTCTGCCGCTCGCTCTCGACGAGCCGGTCCACCGGGATACCGGTCCACTGGGCGACGATGTGGGCGACCTGCTCCGCGTCCACTTCTTCCCTCACCAGCGACGTACCCTCGGCCCGCCGCCGGGAAAGTTTCTCTTCGGCTTCCTTGAGACGGGTATCGAGCTCGCGGAGTTCGCCGTACTGGATCCGCGCGGCCTGCTCGAGATCGCCGCGTCGTTGGCATTGCTCCAGCTCGGTCTGCTTGCGATCGATCTGGGCCTTGGCGGCCCGTATCTCGTCCAGCTCGGCCTTCTCCTTGTCCCACAGCCCGGCCAGTTCCCCGGTGCGCTCGGTCAGCTCAGCGAGCTCGCCTTCCAGCGCCTCCAGACGCGTCTTGGAGTCCTGGTCGGTCTCGAGCTTGAGGGCCTCCCGCTCGATCTTCAGTTGCATGACCTTCCGCTGGAGCTCGTCAAGGTTGGCGGGCATCGAGTCGTTCTCGATGCGCAGACGCGAGGCGGCCTCGTCGATCAAGTCGATCGCCTTATCGGGCAGAAAGCGGTCGGCGATGTACCGGTGGCTCAGCGCCGCGGCAGTGACCAGGGCTCCATCCTGAATCCGCACACCGTGGTGCGCCTCGTAGCGGGCCTTGAGGCCGCGGAGGATCGCAACCGTCTGGGCAACCGAAGGCTCACCGACGAAGATTGGCTGGAACCGCCGCTCGAAGGCAGCGTCCTTTTCGATGTGCTTGCGGTACTCATCGAGGGTGGTGGCACCGATACAGCGAAGCTCCCCGCGGGCGAGCGCCGGCTTGAGCATGTTGCCCGCCGAGACGGCACCTTCAGCGGCCCCGGCGCCGATGATCGAGTGCAGCTCGTCAATAAAGAGGATGATTCGGCCTTCCGCCGCAGCGACCTCGCGCAACACCGCCTTGAGACGTTCCTCGAACTCGCCGCGAAACTTGGTCCCCGCCAACAGCTGGCCGATGTCCAGGGCGATGATCCGGGCTTGGCGCATCGATGCCGGACAGTCGCCGTTGATGATCCGCAGCGCAAGGCCCTCGGCGATCGCGGTCTTGCCCACGCCCGGCTCGCCGATGAGAACCGGATTGTTCTTGGTCCGCCGGCCGAGGATCTGCATGCAGCGGCGAATCTCCTCGTCGCGGCCGATGACGGGGTCGAGCCTGCCCGCCTGGGCCTGCTCCATCAGGTCGATGCCGAACTTCTTGAGGGCTTCAAACGTCGATTCCGCGGCGGGATCGGTGATGTTCTCGACGCCCGAGGCCTTCCGCAGCGCTCTGATCGCCTCCAGCAATCGCTCGCGGTCCAGACCGCTCGCCGTGAGCACTTCCCCGGCCTGGCTCTTGACGCTCCAAAGCGCCAGCAGGAGGTGCTCAGTTGAGATGTAGGCGTCGGAGAGCTTGCCCGCCTCCTTCTCGGCTTCGGAGAGGACCTCCATGACGGCGGGGCCGGACTGCGGCCCGACACCGTCGCCGGTGACCGTTGGCAGGCGACCGATTTCGGCGGCGGCAATCTCGGCAACACGGCTGGCATCGACACCGGCCTTGTTGAGAATCGATGAGGCAATGCCGGCGGGATCTCTCACCAGCACCGCCAACAGATGGAGCGGGCCCAGCTCGGCATGAGACTTCTCAACCGCCATCGACTGGGCGTCGGCCAGGGCTTGCTGGGCCATGGTTGTGAATCGATCCATACGCATGATCAGATCTCCGTCGCGCCAACCACAACGTATGGTGCAAGGCCGGCGCCCCGGGGCAGGACGTTTTTTTGCGTCAATATTAGGGGTCCTTCTGCCATAGTGACAGGTCGTCGCGGTCCAACCCGCCACGGGCGGAATAACTCGATCCCGGTGTCTGTGTAATAATTGCTCACCATGACCGCGACCCCGGACAGCGCGAGGCCGACGCTCCTTGGACAGCTGAAGGTGGCCGGTGCGATCCTGGGGGGCATCGTCGTGCTCCTGGGCGGGGCGTACGGCATGTACTACGTCTCGGTGGGAAGGCCGCTGCTGGCCGGTGACCACGAGCACGATTTCGGAAGTGTCGTGCTCGAGGGCAACTCCTCAAGCTTTGAGCACACCTTCGACCTGGCCAACCGGACGCGGCGGACCGTGCACATCCAGGAGATCAAGACCTCGTGCGGGTGCACGGTCGCTGCTCCCAGCCGCACGAAGCTTGAGCCGGGTGACACGGTCCAGATCACGGCCACGCTCTCGTTGCGGCACGACGGCCGCAAGGTCACAAAGGTCTTTCTCAACTGTGGTGACGATGGCATCGATGTGCTGCGTCTGGAGGCCGCGGCCCGCTACAAGCAACGGCTCGTGGTGCCGGCGGACTTTGCAGTGCTTCAGCAGGGCGTGGTCGTCGAGAGGGCGATCCAATACCACGACTACGATTCCGACGAAACGCCGCCGGCGCCCCGGATCACCGCCCCCGGCGGGGTGAAGGCCACGTTCACCCAGTGGAGGCAGCTGAGACGGCGCCAGCCCTCGCAGTCGCGCTCCGCACGCTGGTTCGGCCGGCTCCGGATCGAGCAGGTCGCCGAGATCCTCACCCCCAACGCCGCGCTGCTTGTCCGTGTCGGTGACGACCAGGAGGTCACGGTCCCGCTCTTCGCCAAAGCGAGCGCCCCGAGACAGGGTTCACGGGTCGGCAGCGCGGCCACACGGCCGCAAGAAAAGTGATGTGTGAAAATGGCTGTCGGCAAGAAAAAGCGCACCTCATTCTTCCCCGGCCGATAGTTGATAGCTGACAGCCTCTTCCCCCTACCTGTCGCCGAGGCCGAAGAACCGCTGCGCGTTGGCGTCGAGCGTCCGGATGAGCTCGTCCGTGTCGACACCGCGCAGCTCGGCGAGGAAACGGGCGGTGTGGACCACGTGCTTGGGCTCGTTGGGCCGGACCTTTCTCACCGGCTCGGGGCTCAGGTAGGGGGCGTCGGTTTCGACCATGATGCGGTCGGCGGGGACGATCTTCGCCGCGGCCGCCACCTCCGGGGCGTTTGCGAAGGTCACCACGCCGGTAAAGCTGATCCACGCCCCGAAGTCCAGGACACGTCGGGCGTCCGCGGGTGTGCCCGTGAAGCAGTGAAAGACGTACCGTGCCGGATCAAAGCCGGCGGCACCGAAGGCGCTTAAGAGCTCTCCGAACGCGTCGCGGCAGTGAACCACGATCGGCTTTGCCCCCACATCGTCGATCGCCGAGCAGGACTCCACGAAAGCGAGCTGCTCGTCGAGAAGCGACAGTTGGTCAGATTGCGGCGGGTCGTCGTAGTGCCGGTCGAGACCCAGCTCGCCAAAGGCGACACACCGACGATGGCGTACCACCTGTTTCAGGAGCGAGAAGTCACGCGACCCTGAGGCTTCCAGCGGGTGAATCCCCGCCGTGCACCAGACGCCGGGGTACCGCATGGCCACGTTCTGGGCCTGGAGGCAGTCGGCGGGGGTGGTTCCGACGGTGATGACCCGGTCGACGCCCGCCGCGGATGCATCGGCGAGCACCTCTTCGATGCGCCCGGCGAACTGGCTGAAGGTCAGATGGCAGTGGGTGTCGATCATGGATGAGTTCGTCCCGAGGAGGATCTATGATGTCGCCGGTTTCGTCCATCCGCGCCACGAGGGCCGATGGCCATACTTGCCAAATCCAAGCGGCTGAAGAAGGAGCTGTCGCTCTTTAGCGTCTACGCGATCGCCACCGGTACGACGCTCTCTGCCGGCTTCTTCCTCCTGCCGGGCCTTGCGGCCCGCGAGGCCGGCAACACCGTTGTTCTGAGCTACATCATCGCGGCGGCCTTCCTGGTGCCGGCGATGCTGAGCATCGTGGAGCTGGCGACGGCGATGCCCCGGGCCGGAGGGGCGTACTACTTTCTGGACCGGAGCCTTGGGCCGCTGGCGGGAACCATAGGTGGCCTCGGCACCTGGCTGGCGCTGGTCATGAAGGTGGCGTTCGCCCTGGTGGGGATGGGCGCGTACCTGGCCCTGCTGCTGGAGGCCGCCGGCTTCACCGGCCACGGCCACTGGACCTTCAAGTTCATCGCCGCCGGGCTTGCCATCGGCTTCGGTCTGCTGAACCTCTACGGGGCGAAGCGGGCGGGAAGCTTCCAGATCGTCCTGGTCCTGGGGCTCCTGGCGATCCTCGCCTGGTTCATCTCCCACGGATCCCTCCACCTGGATCCCGACCGCTTCCATGGGTTCTTCGACAAAGAGAGTTTCCGGTCCACCGTCTCGACGGCGGGGCTGGTCTTCATCAGCTATGTGGGCGTCACGAATATCGCCAGCATCTCCGAGGAGGTGAAGAACCCGGAGCGCAACCTTCCTCTGGGAATCTTCCTGGCCCTGGGGACGTCGGTCGTGGTCTACGCGCTGGGGATCTGGGTGATGGTGGGCAGCGTTGACATGGCGGAGCTGACCGACCCGGACATGCTCACGCCGATTGCCGACGCGGCCAAGCACTTCGCCCACCCGTGGGGCCCGTGGCTCGTTTCGGTCGCGGCGCTCATGGCCTTTGCGTCGGTCGCCAATGCCGGGATCCTCTCGGCCAGCCGCTACCCGCTGGCGATGAGCCGCGATCACATCGTCCCGGGCTTCTTCGGGAAGCTCAGCGGCCGTGGCATGCCCACGGCCTCCATCGTTGTCACCGTGGGGGCGATCCTGGTCTTGCTGCTTCTCGATCCCACCCGGATCGCCAAGTTCGCCAGCGCGTTTCAACTGCTGATGTTCGCCATGATCTGTCTGGCGGTCATCGTGATGCGGGAAAGCGGCCTCGAATCGTATGACCCGGGCTACCGCTCGCCGCTGTACCCCTGGACGCAGCTCGTGGGGATCGTCGCCCCCGTCTGGCTCATCACGCGAATGGGCTGGGAGCCCACGTTGTTGGCGCTGGCGCTGGTGGGGCTGGGGATCGGCTGGTACTTCGGGTATGCACGGGCCAGGGTCAAGCGGCACGGTGCGATCTACCACGTCTTTGAGCGTCTCGGTCGACGCCGGTTCGTGGGTCTCGACAGCGAGCTGCGGAGCATATTGAAGGAAAAAGGGCTGCGGGCCGAGGACCCCTTCGAGGTCTTGGTGGCGAGGGCGTCGGTTATCGTGGCCAGGCGGCGCGACACCTTCCAGCGAATCGTCGAGCGGGCCGCCAGGCAGCTCGCCGAACGGTTGCCGTGCACGTCGGACACGCTCGCCGAGGGGTTTCTCCAGGGCACGCGGATCGGCGCCACGCCCGTCACCGGGGGTGTGGCGCTCCCGCACCTGCGGATCAGCGGGATCGACTCGCCCCAGATGGTGCTCGTTCGGTGTCAGCACGGCATGCGGATCGAGACCGGCGACGTCTTCGGCGCCCTGAAGCCCGCTGAGAACACCTACGCAATCTTCTTTCTCGTCAGCCCGGACCGCGACCCGGGTCAGCATCTGCGGCTCCTCGCCGAGCTGGCGGGCCGTGTCGAACAGGAGGGCTTCATCGACGGCTGGCGAATGGCCTCCGACGAGCAGACGCTCAAGGAGATCCTCCTGCGTGATGATCGGTTCGTATCGATCCCCGTGGTCCCCGGAACCAGGAGCGAGGTGCTGGCGGGCAAGGCGATCCAGGACATGCAGATCCCCGATGGATGCCTGGTGGCGATCATTCGCCGCCAGGGGGAGACGCTCGTGCCCCACGGCAGCACCGTCGTCGAGGCCGGTGACTGGCTGACGATCATCGGCGCGACCGACGACATCCGCCACCTCCGCGAAATGTACGGGATGGGGCAGGCTTCAGGGACGAGCGGGGAGGGCCCCGAGCCTGTGTTTCCTTCTTCGTGAACCGGCACCCTGCCGATTGAGGCGCACCCGCCCCAAAGACCGTGCTAGCCGGTATGCCAACGCGACAATTCTTGACACCCCTTGGGCATGAAGCTAGCATCGGCACCTTTGTGAAAAAAGGCACAGTCTGATGGGCGCCTATCACTTCGTGTTCCCCCGATGGAGCAACGCCCTGCTGCCGACCATTGCCGTTGCCGGCGCGGTGGTGCCGCTGTACGTGGTGGCCATGGTTGCCTACGGCTTCAGCCCGCTCACCACCGATGTCGGCTACCAGCCGATCCAGCCGGTCGACTACAGCCACAAGCTCCACGCCGGCGAGCTGGGGATCGACTGCCGCTACTGCCACAACACCGTGGAGTACGCCAACAAGGCGGCCATTCCTCCTACACAGACATGCTTTAACTGCCACACGCAGATACACAAGGACAGCCCCAAGCTCCTGCCGCTGTGGGAGAGCTATGAGACCGGCTTGCCCGTCGAGTGGATCCGCGTCCACGACCTGCCCGACTTCGCCTACTTCAGCCATGCCGCCCACGTCAGCCGCGGCGTGAGCTGTGTCGAGTGCCACGGCCGAATCGACAAGATGGAGGTGGTCTACCAGCACGAGACGTTGAGCATGGGCTGGTGCCTGTCGTGTCACCGCGATCCGCACCCGCATCTCCGCGATCCGGCGCTCGTCACCGATCTGGCGTGGGGGTTCGACTTCAGTGACGAGGTGAGACGCGCTCACGGCGAAGCGTTCAACCACAAAAACTTCGACTCCATTGTCCCCTCGACGGACTGCTCGACATGCCATCGGTAGACCAGCAGCCCCCACACGGAAAAGCCTACTGGCGGAGCCTTGACGAGCTTGCGGACACGCCGGCGTTCAGGGAGTTTCTCCATCGGGAGTTTCCGGCGGGTGCCGCCGACCTCATCGACTCGGGTCAGCGCCGCCAGTTCCTCAAGATCATGGGGGCGTCGCTGGCACTGGCGGGATTGGGTCTGGGCGGCTGCCGGCGGTGGCCCAAGGAGAAGATAACCCCCTTTGCACACCGCCCGCCGGGCCGCGTTCCCGGGCTCCCCTTGCACTACGCGACCTCCATGGAGCTGGGGGGTGTTGCAAGCGGGCTGCTGGTGACCAGCTACGACGGCCGGCCCATCAAAGTCGAGGGCAACCCCGAGCATCCCACGAGCCGCGGCGCGACCGACGCTCTGGCCCAGGCCAGCGTCCTGGGGCTTTACGATCCCGATCGCAGCCGAAACCTCATGACGGTGGCCGGCGGCCAGCGCACCACCTCAAGCTGGCGTGCGTTCGACGAGTGGGCCGGCAAGGAGTTCCAGCGGCTGGCGGACGCCAACGCAAAAGGGGCCGGGCTCGCCGTCCTCAGCGAGGCGACATCGTCGCCCAGCGTCAACGATCTGAAGCGGCGTCTGCTGGCACGCTTGCCCCGGGCCACCTGGCACGAGTACGAGCCGATCAACAACGATCATGAGCTGGCCGGCTCCACCGGGGTGTTCGGTTCTCCCCACCGCACGCACTACGCCTTCGAGCGAGCGAAGATCATCGTGTCGCTCGATTCGGACTTCCTGCACATCCATCCGGCGGCGGTCAAGCACACCCGAGATTTCGCAGCCACCCGGCGAGCCGACGATCCCCAGCGGACGATGAGCCGGCTGTATGTCTTTGAGCCTGGCTACAGCCTCACCGGCGCCAACGCCGACCATCGCTTCCCCGTCCGTGGGGCTGACGTGGGTATCGTCCTGGGCCTGATCGCAAAAAGGCTGATGGGGGAACTTCGACCCTCCTCGAGCATCGCCCAGCAACGCTTTGAGCAGACGACCCCCGCGGATGTGGGCGTCGAGCAGGCGGCGTTCGACCGAATGATTGAGGACCTTGACAGCCATCGGGGCGAGAGCCTGGTGGTGGCGGGACGGCGGCAGCCTGCGGAGGTCCACGCGCTCACCCACGCCATCAACGAGCACCTGGGCAACTTCGGTTCCACCGTCAGCTTCTCGACGCTTCCCGACGCCCAGGCGCACGTGGCTTCGATCACGGATCTGGTCAACAACATGGCCGCCGGCGCGGTCGAGACGCTGGTCATGCTCGGCGGCAACCCCGTCTACGACGCTCCGGCGGATCTCGAGTTCGCACATCACCTCGGCCGCGTACCGACGAGCATTCACCTGAGCCTCTACGACGACGAGACCTCGAAGCGCTCGACCTGGCACCTGCCGCGGGCCCATTACCTGGAAAGCTGGTCCGACGCCCGCGCCTTCGACGGAACGCTCGGCGTGGTGCAGCCGATCATCGCACCGCTTTTCGGGGGGCGGACGCCGATCGAGCTGCTGGCAACGATCAGTGCCGATAGGCTTTCCGAGGGCCAGGCGATCGTCCGCAGGACCTTCGCCTCCCTCGGCCGATTTCCCGATGTGGACCGCAGCTGGAAACGGACCCTGCACGAAGGCTTTCTCGCCGCCAGCCCGTCAGCGCGGCAGCCAAAGATCCGCCGTAAGGGTCTGGGCGACTTTGTCGGCGACATCTGGCAGCGGTGGCCGGGTCCCGAGTCAGAGGGGTTCGAGCTGGCCTTCGCCCCCGACGCCTCGGTCTACGACGGTCGATTTGCCAACAACGGCTGGCTTCAGGAGCTTCCGGATCCGCTGACCAAGCTGACCTGGGACAACGCGGTCCTGATGAGCCCCCGGGCCGCCCGCGAGCTCGGCGTCACGACCGGCGACATGGTCACGCTGACCCACCAGGGGCGGTCGGTCAAGGCGGCGGTGTGCGTCATGCCCGGACAGCACGCCCGGTCGGTCACCCTTGCCCTGGGCTACGGTCGGCGGGATATCGGCGTGATTGCCCAGGATGCGGGGTTCGACTTCTACCCGCTCCGCACCACAGACGCCATGGGCTTCGCACTCGGCGCGGTGATCGAGCCCACGGGCGCCACATACGAGCTCGCCCAGACGCAGGACCACCACGCGCTTGACACCATCAGCGGTCGAGGCGCCCAGGAGCGGCTGCCCTCGATCTTCCGGGAGGCGACGCGGCAGGAGTACCTGGACAAACCGGGCTTCGCCAACGATCACCACCACACCGGGGCGCATGTCGTCCACCGCCTCTCTCTGTGGGATGAGAACACCGTCCAGGGTGCCCAATACCGCTGGGGGATGTCGATCGACCTGAACGCCTGCACGGGGTGCAGCGCGTGCATGGTGGCCTGTCAGGCGGAGAACAACATCCCCATCGTGGGCAAGGACCAGGTCAAACGCGGCCGGGAGCTGCACTGGATCAGGGTGGACCGCTATTTCAAGGGCAATGACCCGGAGCGGCCGGAGGCGATCGCGTTGCAGCCGGTTCCCTGCATGATGTGCGAGAACGCGCCGTGCGAGCAGGTCTGCCCCGTCGCCGCCACCACGCATGACGCCGACGGCCTCAACGTCATGATCTACAACCGCTGCATCGGCACGCGGTACTGCTCCAACAACTGCCCCTACAAGGTTCGCCGGTTCAACTACTTCGACTATCACAAGCGGGAGCCCGTCCGCGAAGGCGGTGCGCTTCACGTCACGGCGGACTATTACACGCGGCCGCAGACCGACACCCATCCCTTGAAGCAAATGCAGTTCAACCCCGAGGTCACCGTCCGCAGCCGGGGGGTGATGGAGAAGTGCACCTATTGCATCCAACGGATCTCGGCCGCCAAGATCACGGCCAAGAACGCGTGGATGAAGCTGTCCGACGACCAGAAGCGAGAGGATCCGCGGGTGACCATACCCGATGGCTCCCTGACCACCGCCTGCGCCCAGGCGTGCCCGGCGGGGGCGATCGTCTTCGGGGATCTCGGTGATCCCAGCAGCTCAGTCGCCGCCCTCCGCGGCCACGAGCGGAGCTACGAGATGCTCGAGGAGCTCAACACCAAGCCCCGCACCACGTACCTCGCCAAGCTGCGGAACCCGATCCCTGATCTGATCGCGTCCCCAAATCCACGCACACCGGATGACCACACTGGCGCTTGACAACACGTTCGACGATCCGACTCGCAGGGCGCCGCTGGTCCTGGGCCACGACGAGTTCTCCACCGTCACCGAGAAGATCTGCGGAGTCAACGAGGCCCGCCGGGCCCCGCGGGCGTGGTACATCGCCTTTGCGATCTCGCTCTTCTTTACGGGCATCCTGGGCGTGATGATCCTGTATCTCTTCGCCACCGGCGTGGGGGTCTGGGGCAACCAGAACCCGGTGATGTGGGGGTTTCCGATCATCAACTTCGTGTTCTGGATTGGGATCGGCCACGCGGGCACCTTGATCAGCGCGATCCTCTATCTCTTTCGCCAGAAATGGCGGACCGCGATCAACCGCTTCGCCGAAGCGATGACGATCTTCGCCGTCATCTGCGCCCTCATGTTCCCCAGTATCCACGTGGGGCGGGTGTGGGTGCTGTATTGGACGATCCCGATCCCCAACCAGATGGAGTTGTGGCCCCAGTTCAGGAGCCCCCTGATTTGGGACTTCTTTGCGGTGGGGACCTACTTCACCGTCTCGTTTCTCTTTTGGTACGTGGGCATGATCCCCGATCTGGCCACGCTCCGCGACCGGGCGACGACGAGGCTCCGGGCGATCGTCTACGGCATCTTCGCCCTGGGGTGGCGGGGATCGATCCGCCACTGGCACCGCTACGAGCGTGCCTACCTGCTCCTGGCCGCCCTGGCCACGCCGCTGGTGCTCTCGGTTCACTCCGTGGTGTCCTTTGACTTTGCGATCAGCCAGCTACCGGGGTGGCACACGACGATCTTCCCGCCCTACTTCGTGGCGGGCGCGATCTTCAGCGGGTTCGCCATGGTGATGACGCTGGCCATCCCGGCACGCCAGCTCTGGGGGCTCAAGGATTTCATCACCCTTCGCCATCTTGAGAACATGAACAAGATCATCCTGGTGACGGGGTCGATGGTGGGCTACGCCTACATCATGGAGTTCTTTACGTCCTGGTACAGCGGGTCGCTCTACGAGTGGTTTGGCTTCGCCAACCGCGCCTTCGGACCGTACGCCTGGGCCTACTGGATCATGGTCTCCTGCAACGTGCTCGTGCCGCAGATCTTCTGGTTTAAGGCGGCACGGCAGAGCATCTGGGTGATGTTCATCGCCAGCCTGCTGGTGAACCTGGGCATGTGGTTTGAGCGGTTCGTGATCATCGTGACCTCCCTGGCTCAGGACTTTCTTCCCAGCAGCTGGGGCTACTACGTGCCCACGTGGGTGGACCTCCTGATGCTGGCTGGAAGCTTCGGCCTGTTCCTGACGCTCTTTCTGCTCTTTTGCCGCTACCTGCCAATCATCGCCATTGCCGAGGTGAAGGCGGTCATGCCCAAGGCACACGCGCATGAGTCGGAGGCCAGCCGATGAACGAACCAGCTCCCAAGGTCGCGCCCATGGAGTCGCCGGCGAGGAAATCCGCCGGGGCCGCGCTCGTGCCGGGAGCGGGTGAGCAACGGCTTTATGGTCTGCTGGCGGAGTTCGAGACGCCGGGGGCGATCCTCGCCGCCGCCGTCCGGGTCCGCGAAGCGGGCTACCGGTGGTGGGATTGTCATACGCCCTTCTTCGTTCACGGCCTGGACAAGGCGATGGGCATCAAGCCCACCATCCTGCCTGTCCTGGTGTTCCTGTGCGGACTGACCGGGGCGACGGTGGGCTTTGTCCTGCAATGGTTCACCAACGCGTCGAGCTTTGACCTCTGGGCGGGCGTCTGGGTACGCGGCTACGAGTTCCTCATCTCGGGAAAGCCGGTTCTCTCCGGCAGCGTGTACCCCATCATAATGTTCGAGCTGACCGTGCTTTTTTCGGCGGTTGGCTGTGTGATCTTTCTGCTGGTGCTGAACAATTTGCCCAGGCTGTACCACCCGTGCCTCAAGAGCAGGCGGTTCCTGCGGGCCACCGATGACCGGTTCTTCATCGTGATCGAGGCCCGCGACCCGTGCTTCTACAGGGAAAAGACCGAGACGTTGTTGGAGTCGCTCGGGGCGCTCGCCGTCGAGCCCCTCGAGCAGTAGAGATGCCCAAGGCCTTCAAGAACGGCATTCTGATCCTCATCGTCGCGGCGATGATCCCGCCGACGATCGTCGCGCGGGCGCGGGCGGTCCGTTCCGCAAAGACACGGATCCATTTCGTCCAGGACATGGATAACCAGCCCAAGTTCAGGGCCCAGCACGCCAACCCGCTCTTTGCAGACGGACGCGCCATGCGGCCCCCGGTGGCGGGCACGGTCGCACGGGGACAGCTTGACACCGACGAGCATTTCCACGGCGGAATCGCCAACGGCGCCTGGGCGACCACCTTCCCGGCGCAGACGCCGCTGACACTGAATCTCGTGAAGCGCGGCAGGGAGCGGTTCAACATCTTCTGCCGGCCTTGTCACGGGGCGGCGGGTCACGGCGACGGGATGATCAACAAAAGGGCGATGGAGCTGGTCAACCTGGCCGTCAACGGCACCACCTGGGTCCAGCCCAAAAGCCTCCACGAGTCGCAGATCCGCGAGCAGCCCGTTGGACAGGTGTTCAACACGATCACCAACGGGGTTCGCAACATGGCGGGCTATCAATCGCAGATTCCCGTGGCCGACCGCTGGGCGATCGTGGCCTTTGTCAAGGCGCTGCAACGGAGCCAGAACGCCCGTGTCCAGGATGTTCCAATCGATGAGCGGCAAAGCCTTCGAAGAAGGCAGGGCGGCTGAGTGGCAATGGTGATCCTCCCCGACAACGAGAACCGCCACCTGGGCGACCTCGCCCCCAGGGTCTTCCGCTGGGGGGTGATCGTCGGTCTGGGCGCGATCGGGCTGAGCGTGCTCATCGGCCTGTCGGGCGAGGCGAGCCTCGATCGGTTCTTCCGGTCCTACCTTCTGGGCTTCATCTTCGTGCTGAGCCTCTGCCTCGGCGCCCTCTTTTTCGTGATCCTGCAGCACCTGACCAAGGCGGGATGGAGCGTCGTCATCCGACGCATCGCCGAGGGGCTCGCGGGCAACCTCACCTGGCTGTGGATTGGCTTCATTCCCGTCGTCGTGGGGCTTTACATGGGTGACCTCTACAAGTGGGTCGATCCGCCGGAGGGCGACGAGCTGCTGAAGCACAAGGAGGCCTATCTCGACACGACGTTCTGGCTCGTTCGGGCGGTGTTCTACTTTGCGGTCTGGGGGCTGCTGGCGCGGTACTTTGTCCGCTGCTCGATGGATCAGGACGAGCACGGCGACCCCAAGAACACACTGCGGATGCAGAGGGTCGCCGCCCCGGGCATGGTCCTCTACGCCTTCACGCAGACGTTCGCCATCATCGACTGGGTCATGACGCTCGAGCCGTACTGGTACAGCACGATGTTCGGCGTGTATTTCTTCAGCGCCAGCGCCTGCGGTTTCGCGGCGATGCTCATCATCCTGTGCGCCCTGCTCCAGCGGACCGGGCGTGTGACGCAATCGATCACCACCGAGCACTACCACGACCTTGGCAAGTACCTCTTCGCCTTCGGGATCTTCTTTTGGGCGTACATCGCCTACTGCCAGTACATGCTCATCTGGTACGCCAATATCCCGGAGGAGACGATCTGGTTTGTGATCCGCCAGCTCGGGGGCTGGAAGTCCATGAGCATCCTGCTTCTGCTGGGCCACTTCGCCGGGCCGTTCCTGCTCCTGCTCTCGCGGTATCCCAAGCGTTTCAAGGGCGTGCTGACCGCCGCATGCGTCTGGATGCTCTTCATCCACTTTGTGGACATCTACTGGCTGGTCATGCCGAGGATCCCCGCCGAGCTGATCGATCGGGTGACGAGCTACCCGCAGCTCGAGCAGGAGTTTGCGACGGGCGTGATTCCCGGTACGGCGTTGACCTATCAGGAGGTCTACGACCTGAACTGGCACCTGCTGGATCTGACGTGCGTCGTCGGCTTGCTCAGCCTGATCGGCGCCATGACCGCACGGAGGCTGCGCGACCACTGCCTGATACCCGAGAAGGACCCGCGGCTCGGCGAATCATTGGCGTTTGACAACTATTGATGAGGACGGTGACAAAAGGATTGAGCGAAGGAATGACGCACGAATCGAACGAACCGGCCCGCCCCGGCAAAGGATGCCAAGCAGCTGACGAGACAAGCCCATGACAGAGGTCTTTGAGCACAACCCCGAGGATCACGAGGATCCCGTCTCCGGACAGACCTGGCTGATCGGGTTTTTGGGTGCGCTGGTGCTCGTGGCCATAGTGCTGGGGCTCACGGCGATGTACTACAATGCCAAGGCCCGCGAGATCTACAAGGTGGTCGTCAGGCCCGAGCGTCTGGAGGTCCGGCAGCTTCTCCAAGAGCAGGAGGCGCTGCTGGCCGGGCCTCCGCGGTGGGTCACTCGAGACGACGGTGCCGAGACCGTCGAGGCGCTGATCATCCCCATCGAGCGGGCGATGGAGCTTGTTGTCATGGAGGGTGTCGGCCAATGAGGATGGGTTGGCATGCTTGGTTTTCCGCCGCCGCGGCCGCGGCGGTCCTCTCGTCACCGGGCTCAGGGCAGACGACCGATCTCGATCCGCCCGATGCCGATGAGGTGGGAATCGTTGAGCGTCTCAACCAGCAGGTGCCGCTGGATGTGCGGTTTACGGCGGAGAACGGCGCCAGCGTGACGCTCGGCGAGTACTTCAACAATGACCGGCCGGTCGTGCTCACCCTGGTCTATTACAACTGCCCCTCTTTGTGCAACGCCCTTCTCAACAGCTTCACGGGGACGCTCAAGGAGATCGACTGGACGGCGGGCGAGGAATTCGAGATCGTCACCGTCTCGATCGACCCCAGCGAGACCGCCCAGCTCGCCGCCGGCAAGAAACGCGAGTATCTGCAGGAGTACGGCCGTCCGGAGGCAGCCGGAGGCTGGCACTTTCTCGTGGGTCGGCAGCCCGAGATCCAGCGGCTGGCGGAAGCGGTGGGGTTCGGCTACCGCTACGAGGAAGGGACCGGGCTCTACACGCACGCCGCGGGCCTGATGATCCTGACCCCCGATGGCCGGCTGTCGCGATACCTGACGGACCTGATCTTCGAGCCCCAGACGCTTCGCCTGGCGCTGGTCGAGGCTGCCGAGGGGACGATCGGCACGCCCGTCCAGCGGCTGCTGCTGCGGTTCTGCTACACCTACGACCCCTCGGCAGGAAAGTACGTTGTGGCCGCGCGAAAGGTCATGGCGATCGGCGGCGGGCTGACGGTGCTCGTGGTCCTGTTCGGGCTGGGGTTGCTGTGGCGGCGTGAGCTGAAGACCAGACGGTCCAAGACGACAATGGCGGGGGTTGGATCGTGATGATCCTGACGAACATCATGCTGGCCGCGGCCGGGACCAAGATACCGGGCAGCATCTTCGGGATGCCGGAACAGGCGTCGACCATCGCGGAGAGCATCGACTGGATCTATAACTTCGTCAACTGGATCTGCGTCTTCTTCTTCGTGCTGATCGTTGTCGTTTTGGTCGTTTTCATGTTCAGGTACCGCCGGCGCGCGCACATCGCGAGCACCGGCGGCCCGACCCACAACACGCCGCTGGAGGTGATTTGGACGGCGATCCCCACGATTCTTGTTGCCCCGATGTTCTACTTCGGTTTCAAGGGCTACATGCACATCGCGACCCCGCCGGAGAACGCCTATCAGATCCAGGTGACCGGGCGGCAATGGAGCTGGCAGTTCGACTACCCCAACGGGGCGAAGATCTTCGACGGCACACTGCATGTGCCCGTCGACCGGCCCGTCACGCTCACCATGACGTCCGAGGACGTCATCCACGCCATCTTCATCCCCGCCTTCAGGGTCAAGCAGGACGTGGTGCCGGGCAAGAGGACGCAGCTTTGGTTCGAGGCGACCAGGGTGGGCGTGTTTGATCTTTTCTGCGCCGAGTTCTGCGGCACCAGCCACTCTCAGATGGTCGGGCGAGTCATTGTGTACGAGGAAGAGGAGTTCGAGCAGGTCATCGAGGACGCGGCGAACTGGATCGAGCGGGTCCCCGATGACAAGCTCCACCTGGCCGGCGTCCGCCTTTACAACCAGTGTCAACAATGCCACACCATCGACGGGAGCCCGCTCATCGGGCCGTCGTTCAAGGAAACACACGATTTGTTCACGAGCGGGGGTACGCAAAAGCGGCGGCTCAAGGACGGTTCGTCGGTGGTGGTGGACGAGGCCTACCTCCTCAACTCGATTCTGAACCCGCTGGACCAGATCACCGTCAATTCGCGGACGGGTAAGCCATATCCCCCCACGATGACGGCGGGTCTCGGCAAACAGCTGGGCGACCGCAGGCGGCTGGCGCTGGCCCGGATGATCATGCAGCTCGACGAGGTCGTCACGCCGGACGGAAGGCTGAGAAAGGTCACGGAGGAAGATCTGGACTTGGTGGAGAACCCGGACGCCGATTGAGATGACCACAAACGAAGTCACAACGCCGATCGAGTCGGAGCCCGCGAGAGAGACGAACTATCTCAACGCGACCACTGGCATCATGTCGTGGCTGGGGACCCTCGATCACAAGCGGATCGGGGTCATGTACCTGGTGTCGGTGCTGATGTCCTTCTTCGTGGCGGGCCTGTTCGCCATGGTGATCCGCATCGAGCTGATGTGGCCCGGCGAGACGATCATCGACCAGGACACCTACAACCAGATGTTCACCCTCCACGGGGCGATCATGGTCTTCCTGGTGCTCATCCCCAGCGTCCCCGCTTCGCTGGGCAACTTCGTCCTGCCGATCATGCTGGGGGCCAAGGACGTTGCCTTCCCGCGTCTGAACCTCTTCAGCTATTACCTGTGGGTGACTGGGGCGGTCATGGCCGTCGCCGCCATCCTCTTCGGCGGTGTGGATACGGGCTGGACCTTCTATGTGCCCTATTCAACGACGGGCGTGGACGACCGTGGGGCGATGGATGGCGTGTTCTTCCTTACCATGGCGGTCTTTGTCCTGGGCTTCAGCTCGATCTTCACGGGTCTGAACTTCATCGTCACCATCCACCGGCTGCGGCCGCCGGGGATGACGTGGTTCAAAATGCCCCTGTTCCTGTGGGCGATCTACGCCACCGGGATCCTCCAGGTGATGGCCACGCCGGTGATCGGGATCACGGTCCTGCTGCTGGCGGTGGAGCGGACCGTCGGGATCGGCATCTTCGATCCATCACTCGGTGGCGATCCCATTCTCTTCCAGCACTTCTTCTGGTTCTACTCGCACCCGGCGGTCTACATCATGATCCTGCCGCCGATGGGGATCATCAGCGAGCTGATCTCGGTCCACAGCCACAAGCACATCTTCGGCTACCGCTTCATCGCCTTCAGCTCGGTGGCGATCGCGATCTTCAGCTTCCTGGTCTGGGGACACCACATGTTCGTCTCCAGCCAGTCGCCGCTGCTGAACGTGGTGTTCTCGGCGATCACCTTCAGCGTGGCGATCCCCTCGGCGGTGAAGGTCTTCAACTGGCTGGCCACGCTCTACAAGGGGTCGATCAGCCTCAACACGCCGATGCTCTACGCGCTCTCCTTCATCTTCCTCTTCACGATCGCCGGGCTGACGGGTCTGCCCCTGGCCGTCATCGCCACCGACATCCACCTCCACGACACCTACTTCGTCGTGGCCCACTTCCATTACACGATGATGGGGGGGGCCCTGACCGGGATGCTCGGCGGCATCCACCACTGGTGGCCGAAGATCACGGGGCGGATGTACTCGGAGGTCTGGGGCAGGATCGCCTGCGGGCTGGTGTTTGTCGGCTTCAACGTGACCTTCTTCACGCAGTTCGTCCTTGGCTCGCTGGGCATGCCCCGGCGGTATCACGACTACTCCGGCCCGGGCTGGGCGCAGGAGACGACGGACCTCTTCCACTCGTTGCACTTCGTCTCGACGATGGGCTCCTTCATCATGGCGCTGGGCTTCTTCCTGACGGCGGGCTACCTCATCCATTCGCTCTTCCGCGGGCGCCGTGCCCCGGCCAACCCCTGGGGCGGCAGAAGCCTGGAGTGGCAGTGCCCCTCGCCCCCGCCGGTGTACAACTTCGCCGAGCCGCCGCATGTGGGCGACTGTTACGACTTCAGCGTGCTGGAGTGGGATGAACAAGAGCAGGGCTACCACTGGCGGCGGGATCTCGCCCACGACGCTGGCGAGGCGTAAACCCCATCAACCGACAGCCAAGAGCCAAGAGCCAATAACCCATGTCCCACGCCGACGCGCATCCCGACTTCCTCCGCCACCACTTTCACACGCCTAAGCAGCAGTTTGAGGCGGGCAAGCTGGGGATGTGGCTCTTCCTGGCCACCGAGGTATTGCTCTTCGGCGGGCTCTTCTGCGGCTACGCCGTCTGGCGGGGTAACCACCCGGAGATGTTCAAGTACGGCAGCCAGTTCCTGGAGACGAAGTGGGGTGCCATCAACACCGCTGTACTGATTACGAGCAGTCTGACCATGGCCGCCGCGGTCACGGCCGCGCAGCGGGACAATCGGCGTGCGCTGGTCACGCTCCTGTCGCTGACTCTTGCCGGCGCCCTCGTTTTTCTTGGCATCAAGTACATCGAGTACAGCCACAAGTTCCACGAGGGGTGGTTCCCGGGAATGAAGTTCTACGAGAAGCCCGATCTCCAGCACGCCAAGACGTGGGACCACAGCAAGCCGATCATCGGCAACGAGCCCTTCACCGCCGCGGCTGGTGCCACCGGCCAGGCAAGCCAGTCAGCGGCACCGACCCGCGGCGGGCCGGAGGCGGAGCCCTCCACGGTTGCGCTGGCGGCGATCGGGCCGGCGGGTCTGCGCCCTGGCGCGCTCGAGCCACCGCAACCGGCCCACGACGATCACGCCGAGGCGCACACGACACATCCCCTGCAGGATCCCCAGCGCCCCCGGAACGCCCACATGTTCTTCAACATCTACTTCATGATGACGGGTCTGCACGGGCTCCACGTTTTGGGGGGCGTGCTCCTCCTGTCGTGGTTGATCATCGGGGCGGTGAAGGGACGTTTCAGCGCCCAGTACTTCACGCCCGTTGACCTGGGCGGGCTCTACTGGCACGTCGTCGATCTGATTTGGATCTTCCTCTTTCCGTTGTTCTATCTGATATAGAGGGCTGTTGCTTGCGACAACCATGACGACCGAATCACCTGACAATCCCCCGTCTTCTCACGGCGTCGGCCACATCGTTCCGATCAAGACGCTGGTGGCGACGGGGCTGGCGCTGCTGGTCTTCACCCTGATCACCGTGTGGGCCGCAAAGATCGATCTGGGCGATCTGAATATCTGGATCGCCCTGGCGATCGCGGCGCTCAAGGCCACGCTGGTGGTGCTCTTTTTCATGCACCTGAGGTACGACCGGCCATTTAATGGGATCATTTTCGTGACGTCGCTTGCGTTCGTCGCCCTGTTCATCAGCTTCGCCCTGACCGATACGAAGGAATACGCGCCGGACGTCGACACCGGGAACGCCCCGAGGGTGGTCGAAGCGCTCGACGAGCTTCAGCAGTGACAGCCGACCCGGGGGGATCCGCAACCAAGTCATCGCCCATTGTCGACCCTCGATCCCGCGTGGCCGCCGGGGTGCTGGGTCTGCGTCTGTTTCTCCTTTCCCTCGGTATCCTCTTTGGGGCCGTGCTCATCGGCTACGTGGTGGTCCGGCTGAGCCCCGCTCTTGAATCGACGTTCGAGATCCCACCGCTTCCCCGGGGCCTGTGGCTGAGCACCCTCTTTCTCCTATGCAGCAGCGGCACCATCCACTTGGCGCTCACCGGCGTGCGGCGGGAAAGGCCCCGGCGGCTGCGGGTGGGAATGGTGGCCACCATCGCCTTGGGATGGGCGTTTCTGGCGACCCAGACGTTGTGCTGGATCAGCTGGGCGGGGCCGCTGAGATCATCGCTTGCCGAGGCCCAGCGCGCATTTCTCGTAACGAGCTTCTACGTTCTTACCGGCCTGCACGCGATCCATGTGATCGGCGGTCTCGTTCCCCTGACCGTCGTCACCAGCCGGGCGTTTGGAGATCGGTACACCAGCGCCGACCACGCCGGGGTTCGCTACTGCGCGATGTACTGGCATTTCCTCGACGTCGTGTGGCTGGTGTTGTTTGCCACGTTGATGGTCGCGGCGTAGAGACTTCTTTTCTGTCAGCTGCTCGGCGTCCTTGTTCTCACGCCGCTTGGCGTCCTGCCGGGCGCGGTTCGGGCCTCGGGATACCCGGCATCCTGCCGGGACGAACCTGCTGCGCTCCGTTCGGTCCCCTTCGTGCGTCCGACAGTTGACAGCCGACAGCCTCTCTAATTCTGGCCTTCTTCGACAGCGGACACAGCTGGCACGACCTCGTCTGGATACATCGCGTGCCAGGCGAACCAGAAGGCGTAGGTGACGCTGATTTCGGAGTCGCCTGCCGAAGGCCGCACCAGGACCGTTTGCGGGTGCGCCTGGTACTCAAACACAAGCGGCACACCGCCGAGGGTGTCGGTCCAGGTGCCACTGGAGTCGGCGTGTTTGGCGATCCAGTCCAGCGCGTAGACCGCCCGCTCTCCGCCGCTCTCGACCACCACCACCCGCTGCTTCGCCTCCAGGCCGCCCGCCGGCGGCGGCGGGTTGACTGGGAACTTCAAATGGCGCGAGATGAAATAGCTCTCGTAGGGGCCCCTGACCTGCTGGTATCGCTTGATCATCCTGGGGTCACGCTTCAGGACGGTTGTATCGGGGTGGCCTTCGAACCAGTCGGCCCAGCTCACGAGAGAGACCTCGATCCGCCGAAGCGACGTGCGCGCCTCCGCTGCGGGGCCCGCGATCGCCCTGGCCTGTAGCTGGCTCCAGAGGCTTTCGCCCACCGCCTCCGGCCGGCGGTCATACATGAGCAGGTTGGAGTTGTACAGAAGCCCGCTGACGCCGAACTCCAATGTGTCGCCCCCCCCGCCCCCCACACCCCCGACCTTGCGCTCCAAGACCACGACGCTGTCACACAGCGGGTTGTAGGTCACCGCGATCTGCACCCCGCCGAGGGTGTCGTTTACGATCTCATGACAGTTCATGATCTGAAGCGGATAGGCGCGGGACTCGCCGTTTCGGGTGACCCCGATCACGCGGTCGGTCGACACCAAATACTTGCCACGCTCCCGGGCGTTGATCAATGCGACCTCGGTCCCTGGGATGACGGGCGGATCGACAAGTGCCGCCAGCGCGTCCTTGCGCATCCCGGCGGCGACGATCTCGTCGGGTGGGACGAGGCAGGTCGAGAGGTCGAACCGGTAGCTTGCGACTGTCTGGCCGTCACCAATGAGCGGCCGACCCTGCCGGCCCAACGCACCAGCCAGCGCCCAGACGATGAGTGCAACCGACAGCACGCCGGCCCCAACAAGCACCCACCCGCCGGAGGCGAAGGTGAGCATTCGTGGTCGACCTTCGGGCTGCATGATCATTGGCTACCACCCCCCCAACCACCCCCCCCACCACCACCCACACCCCGCCCACTCCCGGGCCGTCGCGA
>JADFKZ010000154.1 GCA_022564665.1 Planctomycetota bacterium
ACGGATAGGCTGAGCCGGGAACGGCGGACGAAGGCCCGAACGATCTGGAGCGGCAAGTAGGCGACGTGATCTCGTGAGCGGCATGCGGCAGAACAACCAGTTGCAACTGGCCTTCACGGCTGGTGGACGGGGTGAAGCCCCGGAGGCCACGCCGGAAGGGACCGAGCCGCAACCGGCGACGCGCACGACTGAAAGCCCGGCAGACACCAAGCAGCTCAGCTGGCTGCTTGGTCGCATGCTCAACCGGACCGAACCGCCGTGTACGGACCCGTACGCACGGTGGTGTGGGAGGGGTAGGGCCGCGAGGCCCTCCCCTATCCCGATTGGTCACCGTACCAACCGTGGCGTCGTCCCGATGCGATCGGGACTGCGTCACAGCCACCTGGAAGAGGGCGAAGATTCAACACGGAGGGCGGCGGAAAAATGAGAGCAGGGTTCAGGGTTCAGGAGTGGAGGATCGCTGCTTTCCCGAACCCCGAACCCCGGACCCCGAACCCCTCTGGTCCTGCTCACGCACCGGGTCGTACCCCCCACCCCCGAAGGGATGACACCTTAGGATCCGGCGCAGCGCCAGCCACGAGCCCTTGACGGCGCCGTGGGCATTCAGGGCGTCGATCGCAAAGACCGAACAGGTGGGGATGAACCGGCAGTGACCACCCAGGACCGCTCCAAGTGTCGCCTGGTAGAACCTGACGCCGAGGATCAGGGGCTGGGCGAGGGGGCCCGGGGGCCGTTGTCGGGTTGGGTCGTTTTTCTTCGCCACGTCCGGTCGAGGGATATCGCCGCTGTCAGCAGGGCCTCCTGGTATTCGGCGAGCGTCATCAGCTCGTGCGGGCGAGCGCTGACAAGAAGATCGTAGCACCCGGGAAGATCATTCCTGATCAGCCGGAACGACTCTCTCAGGAGCCGCTTGATCCGATTGCGGGTGGGGGCGGTCCCCACCCGGCGCGAGATCGCCAACCCCAGGCGGGCATGGCTTACCTCGTTGGGCACCGCCCGGACAACCAGCGGCCCCACCGACGCCCGCACCCGGGCCCGGAAGACCGCCTCGAACCGTCGCGCACCCGTCAGCCGCATTGCTTTTGGAAATCGCTTGTCCACTTTGTCAGTCTAGGGTGGCAGTGACGGAGTCCGCCGCAGGCGTTTTCGCGTTGGCGGGTTGTGGGCGCGGCTCTAGTCGGAGGCTTGTCGGCGGTCACCTGTGATTCCATGCTCGACGCGGCCGCTGAGGTGCTTGTGGAAGAACTCGATCGTCAGCGTCTCGACCTCGGGGTGCGTCATGTGCAGCGTGTTGTGCTCACCGCCGGCAAGCTCGATGAGCTCGGCGTGAGGCCCCGCCTGCGCCAGCCTCCGGCCGTGGCTGATGGGGACGAGGGTGTCGGCGGTGCCGTGGAGGATCAGGACCGGCACGTCAACGCCCCTGATCGCGTCGAGGGGGCGGTGGGCGTCATTGATAAACAGCCAGGCCACCATGCGGCTCAGGGGCCCTGGCGAATCGCCGCCAACCGTGTTGGCCGCCATCTCACGCCAGCTTGCGAAGGCGGACTCGATCACTGCGGCGCGGATCTCGGGCCGGTCGGCCAGCAGGTTGAGCGCGATCGAGCCCCCCAGCGACTGGCCGTACAGAGCGATTCGCGAGGTGTCGATGTCCGGGCGGCCCAACAGGGTGTCCAGCGCGGCGTGGCTGTCGCCGATCAGCGGGCCTCGCCGACGCGCCGACCCTTCGCTTTGCCCGTAGCCGCGATAGTCGAAGATAAAGAGGTTGAACCCCGCCGGCGGGAGGTATTCCGTGAAGCCCACATGCGACTCGATGTTCCCGGCGTTGCCGTGGACGTGCAGAATCGTGGGGGCGGACGGCTGCCCTCCCTCGGCCCGGATAAACCACCCGTGCAGCCGGACACCATCGCTGGCCTCAAACCACACACTCTCGGTGGCCGGTAGCTGCGGCGGTGGGTTCGTCCGGCCAGGGGTGGGGTAGTAGAAGAGGCGTTCCATACAGCCGCTGGCCCCCAGGACGACCCCGGTGGTCACCAACCCGGTGAGGATGGCGCCGCGGACAGCCCAACGAGCACGCCTGGAATTTGATCGGGGGCTGCTCATGAGCGGGCCAGGGTCGCCAGTGTAGCGGCGGGGCCTCGCAGGGGAGGGGGGGCGGGGGTGCCAAAAGGGCTCGCCTGCCGCACGGGGAAGGTCTATAGTTGCGGGTTTCCCTCCTGGCCCATGTCCAGCGCGGTGCGCCCCTCATGATCGAAGCGCTCAAGAGCGACGATATCGTCAACAAGCTTGGTGGCAGGTTCAAGCTGACGGCGCTGGTTCAGCGACGTCTGCGCGAGCTGATCGTCGACGGTGCCCGGCCGCTGATCGAGCGCGACGGCCGTACCGACCTCGAGCTCGTCATCGAGGAGATCCTCCAGGGTAAGATTACTCCGGATTTCTCCAACACCGGCTATACATTTAAGCGCGTCGACATTGATAGCTGACCGAGCCGCGGCCGGGCGGAACCCGTGGGCCAAGAACCGAAACTCCAGCCCAAGCTCCCAGCCGCTGTGATCGTCGGCATCAGCGGGGGGATCGCCTGCTACAAGGTCGCCCATGTCGTCAGCCGGCTCGTGCAGGCGGACGTCGAGGTGACGGTGCTCATGACGGAGGCGGCGACACAGTTCGTGGGGCCGCTGACCTTTGAAGCGCTCACCGGCCGGCCGGTCTATTGCAGCCCGTGGGAGCAGGTCGAATCACATGATCCGCAACACATCAAGCTGGCCCGGGCCGCCGGCTTGATGTTGATCGCTCCCGCTACCATGGACCTGCTGGCCAAGCTTGTCCAGGGCCGGGCGGACGATGCAGTCAGCCTCGTGGCGTCAGCCGTAGATTGGTCGCGCCAGCCGCTCCTTATCGCGCCTTCGATGAACGAGGTGATGTGGAACCAGCCGGCGACACGGCGAAATGTGGCTCAGCTCGAGGCCGACGGTTGCCGGATCATCGGGCCCGCTGCGGGTTGGCAGGCCTGCCGGACGGAGGGGATGGGTCGGATGGCTGAGCCGGAGACGATCCTCGAGGCGGTCCTGTCCACGCTGCCGGCGCGTGGGCTCTAGGGGTCAACCCGACATCCCCGGGCTATCCCGGTGGCTGCCTAAATCGCTCCGAAAATGTTGTAATGCCCGCAGCGTGCGGTATGACGTCGCAATCATCGGCGGTGGCATTGTCGGCCTGGCCACCGCCATGGCGATCCTGAAGGCCCGGCGGCTCTCCCTGGTCGTGCTCGAGGCGGAGGACCGTCTTGCCGCCCACCAGAGCTCCCACAACAGCGGCGTCGTCCACTCTGGGCTCTACTACAAACCGGGCTCGCTGAAGGCGCGCCTTTGTGTCGAGGGGCGTACAGCGCTGGGTCTTTTCTGCGACGAGCGGGGGATCGACTACCAGCGTTGCGGCAAGGTCGTCGTCGCCACCTCCGTCGCCGAGGTTGCCCGGCTCGATGAGCTTCTGGACCGGGGGCGGGCCAATGGCCTCGCCGGCCTTCGCCGCATTTCGGCGATCGAGATCAGGGATCATGAGCCGCACGCGTCGGGGCTGGCAGGCCTCTTTGTTCCCGAGACCGGTATCGTGGATTTCCGTGTCGTGGCCCATGCCTTTGCCGACGTGGTTCGCGAGCGGGGCGGCCGGATCCTGACCGATGCCGCTGTCGCAGAGGTCCACCGTGACCGACAGGAGCACATCCTTGCGGGACCCCGGGTCGATCTGAGGTGCCGGGTGCTGATCACCTGCGCCGGGCTCCAGGCCGATCGGGTGGCGCGGATGTGCGGCGTCGAGCCCGGGTGCCGGATCATTCCATTTCGCGGCGAGTTCTGGAGGTTGCGCCCGGACCGTGTGGGGCTGGTCCGGAACCTCATCTATCCTGTGCCGGACCCGTTGTTTCCCTTCCTCGGCGTTCACTTCACCCGGCGGATCGGCGAGGGAGCGGTGGGGGGGGTGGGGGGGGTGGGGGGCGTCGAGGTCGGGCCCAACGCTGTCCTTTCGCTCAACAGGCACGGCTACCGCGGCCGAGCGCCCAATGCCAGGGACATGGCGGAGATGCTTGCGTACGCCGGGTTCTGGCGGATGGCCGGCCGTTACTGGGGGCGGGGGCTTGGGGAGCTGTGGCGATCATTGAGTCGCCGCCGGTTCGTCGGGGCGCTCAAACGGCTCGTTCCCGAGGTGACCGCAGCGGATCTTCAGGTCGCAGAGCCGGGCATACGGGCACAGGCGGTCGATCACCGAGGCCGCCTCGTCGATGACTTTCGGATCGTCAAGAAACCAGGAATGGTCCATGTGATAAACGCGCCGTCACCTGCGGCCACCTCGTCGATCTCAATCGGCCGGTACATCTCCCACATGGCCCTGGAGGCTCTGGACGCCGCGGACGCGCCGCCGGGGTGACGCGCTCGCCCGCCCGGGGCGGTCGTGGCGGGCGATATCGGACCGGCGCCGCATGAGGCCAGGGGGGCGGTGAGGTTCAGCGCGGCAAGGGGCGGCGGTGCGCGGTGGCGCGGGCCAAGTCGCCTGAATCGTCAAGAGCGACGTGCCGATGGTGGAAGCTGCCACCTCCGACCCTGTCGGTGGGTGCGCATTCGCCGGGCACCGCAACGATGAAGCAAATGATCAGCCGAATCCTCCTGCAGCTCGATGACGCCATCGATTACTGCGTCGAGAACAGGAGGCTGGTGGCGATGATCGCCGCACCCGGCACGCTCCTGTTCCTGCTGTTGTTCCTGCTGTTCACCGGCGCCGGCGGCCCCGTGTTTGTGATGGGCGTTTTGCTGGGGTTGGCCGAAGGCGGTCTCGCCTTCGGGCTGGGCGTGCTCTACTTCCGGTACGAGCATGACAAGAAGGAAGACCGGCTGGACGTGGCTGATGCCATCGAGGGGTTCGTCACCGGCACCAATGTCATGTCGGAATGGGAGGAGTTCCTGGCCAAGCCGAGCCGTGACCCGGATCTGGAGAAGATCCGAGACCATTGCGTGCGGCTGCCCAAGGAGTACCCGCCCCAGCATCCGGGCAGCTACTGCGGCTTGGAAGGGTTCGATGTGCTCCTGGGCTATGTCATGTCCCTGCGGGCAGGCATCGCGACCAAGCTCTTTGAAGAGATCCGCGAGTGGTGGGAGAGCCGGCGACAGCGGGCGGCCGAGGTCCAGGAGAAGGACAGGCTCTTTGTCGATGCGGACGAGCAGGATGGGTGGGTCCCGCAGCGGAAGCGGCTCCGCCTCAGCCTGTTCACGAGAAAGAAAAGGAAGCTCCAGCAGGTGGCCGGGGAAGGGCCCACCGCCATCGAGGAATACCCGCCGGCTGACGACGAAGACCAATCGTGGCCCGCGCTGCGGTCCGCTCCCGCCCCCGGCCCCGCTCCTGAACCACAGCGGCCGCGCGGAATGCCCACCCCGACCACGGGCGTCGAGTCCGACCCGCACCTGCTGGAGCCCGAGACCGCGGTCGTTGAGACCGAGATTGATCGGCCGGCTGCCCAACCGCAGCAGCGATCCCGAGTGGTGGCCGAGCTCACGGCGGTTGAGCCTGAAGCCAAGGCCAAGAAGCGCTCCGGCAGGATGACGGAGGCCACGGCCCTCGAGGTCCTCTTGCACAAGGGTCTGACGGCTCACGACTACGATCGCAAACAGCACGAGATGTGTCTGGACGGGCGCCGACAGCCCTCGCCCGGCGCAATCGTGCGTGCGCTGCTCAAGGAGAAGAAAGCGCCAAAGAAGACGAAGCGGACGGCGCGGGCTGCGGAGATGAGAGTCCGAACGATCAGAAGCCACCGGGCGGGAGCGCGGCTACGGCGCGCGCAGATGGTCCTTGTTGTCGCGGGGATAATCGCCCTTCCCTTCATCGCCTACCGCGTACCCGGGGGTGATCCGGTCATCATCCAGGGGGAAGTTCGTGAAGAGGTCATTGCAACCGCGTCCAACCCACTCTCTATCCTGCGGAGTCAATTTGAGGCGTTGTATGGAAACCGTGCGGTGTCGATCGTCCACGGGCCGCGTCTGTATCTGAGCGAGGCCGACTATGACCGGTGCTGGCCGCAGGCGATCGATGTCCTCCGCAGAGGGTTCACGGTTCAGGTCACCGCCGAGGCACAGCCCCTGTTGTTCGGCGGCTATGGTGTGGCCAGGTTGAAGAAGATCGAGCGAATCGTAAACCCGGTGGTCGTCGCAGAATGAGGGCGGCCGTTAGCCCGGATTATTCATGAACGTCGTTGCGAGGGCGGCCGCAGCAAAAACCCCCTGGTGGCCTTGTAAGGACGCCAGGGGGAAGGGGAAAAAGGAGATGCCCCCGTTCTCCCGATTACCTCCGGAGGGCTGCGGTTGGCGGGCAGTACAGCTTTTACACCCAAAAAAGGCGCCCGCCCGGAAAGATGCCAATTTTCGCCCACACGGCCTTTTGGCCGCTCTTGGCAGGACCGACTGACTTTCTGCTATGGGCAGGAGCCCCAGTTTGCCAGCAGCGCCAGCAGGTCCGGGACCGCGACCTGACCGTCACCGTCGAAGTCCGGCGGCCCGCCGGGGTTGGTGCCCCACGCCGCCAGCAAGGCCAGCAGATCGGGGACGGCGACGGCCCCGTCTGCGTCGAGGTCCCAGGGGCAGGTGCAGTCGGCGGCAAAGAGCGAGTTGTCCATCGAGCCGCGCCCCAGCGTGCCGAAATCCCAGTCGATCATGTGCTGC
>JADFKZ010000030.1 GCA_022564665.1 Planctomycetota bacterium
AAAAGAAACTCGCAAAGTTTAAATTAAAACATCCAGAAGGTAGGAAGGCTTTTGCTAAACAAAAAAGAAAAGATAAATTAGTTAAAAGAACAAATAGTTTTAATGAATGATGTTACTAACAACAAGGAAACAACACAATCCCCCGTTGTCCGCCTTCACGACTTGATGGAGAGTGGTGCCTACGACCAGATCCAAAGCCTAATGAATGTGCTTAAGCCCCCTGACATAGCCCATTTGTTGGCATCATCGCCTTCAAGACAAAGAACCGTTATCTGGAACTTTTTCGATGAAGAACTACAAAGCGAAATCATCTCTTTTGTCGATGAAGAAATAGTTCCTGATCTCCTCGGAGACAAGTCAGCGGAAGAAATTGTGCATGTCCTTGAACACGTTCCCGCCGATGACGACCTGGCCGGGGGCGTTGAAGTTGGCGCAGACCAGCACCTTCCCCTCGGCGGCCTCGCCGCAGATGGCCTCGGCGGCGGGCTCGTCGGCGCCGATGAGGGCGACCATCCCGCCGCGGCAGGTCTCAGCAGCCGCCTGCATGAGGGTGCCGCGTCTTGCCACCAGCCTCAGCCCCTCGGCAAAGTCGAACACGCCTGCGAGGTGCAGCGCCGTGTACTCGCCCAGCGAGAGGCCGGCGGCCGCGGCCACGGTCACCTCGCCGTCGGCCTCGATGAGACCTCGGTGGGAGGCCACTGAGCAGACATAAATCGCCGGCTGCGCGACATCGGTCCGATTGAGCGTCTCGGCGGGACCCTCCAGACACAGCCGGCTGAGCGGTTCCCCCAGATCATCGCCGAGGATCTCGTCCGCCTCGGCGAAGATCCGCCGCGCCGCCTCGCTTGCGGCCATCCACGCCTTGCCCATCGCCACGCTCTGGGACCCCTGACCGGGGCAGAGGAAGATGGCTTGCGAGGTGCCCATGAGTTGTGTTCTGGTTGTTCGGTCCCCTCTTTCACACCCTCCAGATGCTCGTCGACCACGTCAGTCCGCCCCCGAAGGCGACGAACATCACGTTGTCGCCGCGGTTGATCTTGCCGGCCCGCCACAGCTGGTCGAGACACAGGCCCACCGACCCCGCCGAGCTGTTTCCATATCGGTCGATGTTGATGTACACCTTCTCCGCAGGAAGGCCGAGCTTCTCGATCGACGACTCGATGATGCGCACGTTGGACTGGTGGCAGACGAACTGGCTGATGTCGTCGGTGCTCAGGCCGGTCGCATTCAGGGCGTCCTGGATGACCTCGCGGAACTTGGTGATGGCGAACTTGTAGATCTCGCGCCCGTTCATGCGGAGGCAGCCGAGCTTGACGGGGTTGTCCCGGTCGTGGTCGGGTATATCCTGGCTGCGGCGGGGCATGTACAGCGACCCCCACATCCGGCCGTCGGCCTGACTCTTCTGGTAAAAGCACCCCCGCTCCGGATCATCGTCGCGCTGCAGCACGACGGCGCCGGCGGCATCGCCAAAGAGGACGGACACCGTCCGCTCGCCGAAGTCGACGACGGTGGTCATGGCATCGCATCCGACCACACCAATCGTCCGGTAGATGCCCGATCGCACGAGCGGGTCGGCGATGTTGATCGAGTAGACGAACCCCGAGCAGGCGGCAACGAGGTCGAACGCGGCGGCGGGGGCGGCTCCCAGGGCCTGGGAGACACGGCAGGCGGTCGACGGGCAGGTCATCTCGGCGGTCACCGTGGCGACGATGATCAGGTCCAGCTCATCACCTCGGATGCCGGCGTATTGAAGCGCGCGGCGAAGGGCATCGCAGGAGAGGGTGTAGGTGCCCTCGGTTTGGGGATCGACGATCCGGCGCTCGCTGATCCCGGTACGCTTGAGGATCCACTCGTCCGAGGTGTCGACCATCTTCTCGAGGTCGGCGTTGCTGAGCACCTTCTCGGGGACGGCGGACCCGACCCCGGCGATCCGAACTCCGTATGCGCTGTTGGGCGGCCTCATGCGACTGGCTGGCGCGCGGTGTCCAACCTCCGGATGATGTTCTCGTTCACGCGGGATTCGAGGAGCTGCTTGGAACGGACGATGGTGTTTGTGATCGTGCGGGCCACGCTGGAGCCGTGGCCGATCAGGCATATTCCATTGACGCCCAGCAGTGGTGCTGCGCCGTACTCGTGATAATCATGCTTGGCGTAGATCTTCTTCACCACCGGTTCGAAGCGTTTGGCCAGGGCGGGGTCGGTCTGACAGATCTCGCGGGCAATCGCCTTGAAGATCCCCTCCGAGAGGCCCTCGGCGAGCTTGAGCATGACGTTGCCCACGAGGCCGTCGGAGACGACCACATCCGCCTCGCCGTTGAAGACCGCTCGGCCTTCAATGTAGCCGATGAACCGAAGTGTGTGGTCGGCCCGCAGTGCGTCGCGGGCCATTTTCATCTCGGACGTACCCTTTTGTTCCTCCCCGCCGACGTTCATCAGGGCGATCCTCGGCGTCTGGACACCGAGCACAAGCCGGGCGTAGACGTCGCCCATGACGCCGTACTGGGCAAGGTGATGCGGCTTGGCTTCGAGGTTGGCGCCGGCGTCGATCAATACGACCGGCCCGCTGAAGGTTGGCATGGTGACGGCGACGCCCGGCCGGTGGACACCCGCCAGCCGGCGGACGTGCATTTGGGCGGCGGTGACACACGCACCGGTGTTACCAGCGGATATCATCACGTCGAGCGGGTGATGGGCCTTGCGGCCCGCCATGTGGGCCAGGACGACGAGAGAGGAGTCCTTCTTGGAGCGCACCGCCTCCACCGGTGGCTCGTCCATCGCGATGACCTGTGTGGTCCCGACGACCGTCACCCGGGGGTCATTCGCCCCGCGGCCCTTGATCGCCGCTTCAATCACAGCGCGGTCGCCGACGAGCACAAGCTCGTCGCGGTTGTCGAGCCCTTCAAGTGAAGCGAACGCGCCGTCTAGGATCGCGTCTGGGGCGTTGTCGCCCCCCATGACGTCGAGGCCGATCCGCATGGATCATTCGCCCTCAGGCGCCTTGACCTGAAGACCCGGCCGGACATATCCGCAGGAAGGGCACGCCGTGTGTGGTTGCCTGGCCGCACCGCAGTTGGGGCATAGCACGGTATGTGGAACCTTCAGCGCGTGGTGCGAGCGCCGCTTGCCTCGTCTGCTGGCCGACGTTCGAAGAGCCGGAACCGCCATGAGGCCCCGACTCTAAGACGCCACCTGCCCAATGTCAAGCGCCGCGGCCCTTCGTGGCTCGCCGATCCTACATCCCCAGCCGTTTGTCGGTGGGATCCATCAGCCACAACCAGTCATCGAAGAGGAACTCCAGGCGAATGGCGAGGAGCGCGATCCGTCCCATCACGGTGTAACCGAAGCCGGCGCCGAACGTGATCATCAGTACCCAGATACCCACCTTGGCGGTCTTGCCGACGATCCCCTTGTGCTCGAATGAGAAGAAGAAGTACACCAGGCACACCAGCAGGCCGCCCACCAGCAGGACGGCGCGCAACGAACCCCAGAAGTCGAACGATCCGTTCACCATGACGACCAGGGGAATGATCGAGTTGCCGATCTGATACAGGAAGTCGCCGTGCATGTAGCCGGTCAGGCGGATCCCGCAGAAAACCCCGATGAAGAACGCCAGCGGCCAGCGGGATATCCAGCCGCCCTTGGGGGCGAGCTGCCACAGCAGCATGGCGCCCAGCACCAGCGGCACGATATAGAGCAGGTTCTGTTCCTCCTTCAGGCCGGGCATGGCCCATGCCTGGACGATTGCCGGCGAGAGCTTGCCGATCAGGTTGGGGACGATCGTGGACCAAAAGGCGACCACCATCCAGTAGGCGGCGGAGACGCCGACGACCACCGCCTCGGCGATCTTGTAGAAGATGCTGTCCTTGTAGAGGAACGAAAAGATGGCCAGCGTGAACATGGCGGAGAGCCAGACACCGATCGTTCGCGAGATACTCAAGAGATACGTTGTCTGGTTCGGGTCCTCCTTGACGGCCTTGGCGTACTTCTTTAGGGGAGCTGATTCGTATCGCGTCCAGGACTGGCGGTTCTCGTCGGGATAGTTTGCCAGCTCGTTCGGATCGTGGTCCGCCGCGACTTGGGGCTTGGCCTGGATCCATTCAGGCTCGTCGCCGTCGGCGGCGACGTTGACGAATTCAAAGTCGACGGCCTTCATGTAGGTTCGTGCCATGCCTCCGGTCATCGACCGCAGAACCAGATACGCCCCGGCAAGGAGGAACACGATGGTCCAGATAAGGGTCTTGCGATCCATCAGGCGCGCTCCCGTCGTTTCCCGGCAAAGTAGACGAAGTTCGCGACGATGATCAGGACGATGATCAGCATGTGGGCGATGAGCTGCGGCCCCATCCGCTGCTTGCCCTTGAGGTACTTGGGGTCGGGGTCCTCATCGCCGTACTTGTCCAGGACCAGCTTCTCGTACTCGGCGGCGCCCTTGATCGCTCCCAGAAGGCCGCGGAGCTGTTCGGGAATGTAGGGGTATTGCTGCGGCGCCATGACGCCGGTGACGCCGGCCACGAGCGTCAGATCCGGATAGGGCGTGGCCGCGAAGAGCACCCACTCCTTGAGTCCCGCGTATCCCGCCGACACGTTGATGATGAGATCCATCTGCTGAATGTTCCGAACGTCCCGCATCATCGGAATGTCCTGGACGGACTTTCCGTAGTGGTCGGTGGTGTACAACTCTCGGATGTTGCTCACGATGACCTTGATCACACCCTCGTACCCCGACTTGTAGCCGAGGTTGACGTAGTCCACGCCGTATTCGAGGTGCGGGAAGTCGGCCTTGATGACGTGTTCGATGGCGTCTTCGATCATCTGCGGGCCGACGGGCGAGAAGATGGTCATGTAGTACATCTTCAGGCCCTTCTTGCAGCAGTGATAGGTGAAGGCGGTCGCCATGGGCCCCAGCTCACCCTCGCTGGCCGGGTCGTAGTCCCACGCCATCAGGACCTTGTCGCCGGGCTCGAGCTTCTCGATCTCGTCGAAGACCGCCTTCGCCAGGCCCGTTGGCTTCTCGGGAAACGTCAGCTCGCCGAGGATGGGGATGGCCACGGCGAGGAGCATGAGGAGGAAGATCCAGCGCCGGTCGAGGTCCTTCAGCGCCCGGTACGTCTGCTCGCGCCGGGTGACCAGCACCACGAGGGAGGCTCCCACGACGACGACCAGGATGGTCCAGGCCCACGCTACGTTCATGGCTCACTCCTGGCGGAGCCCAGGTAGGAGCGATCCACGCCGAGAATCACCTTCAGCGAGGTGGACGCGATGCCCAGGGCGATTCCGATGATGATCGCGCGGCTCCCCGCGGTGTTGAAGACCTGCATGATGTAGACGCTGAGGTTCTCGATCTTCAGGCCCGAAAGCGATTCGGGAAGCCAGCTGGTCAGCCACACGCCGGCAAATGTCCGACCGAGGAGAATGATGAACGCGGTGCCCAGGAGGAGCACGGCCTCGACGTTCTTTGCCCGGAACGCACGAAACGACGCGGAGGCGATGTAGAACGCCAGCATGGCGAACATCGTGGCCGTCAACGGCTTGAACGCGTATTCGTACAGCCACCAGAAGGGGCTTCCCACCTCGTTGTAGACGCCAGACCAGGAATTGTCAGGATAGTCCGGGCTCGGATGAACGCCGATCTTTCCCAGCCCGACAAAGAGCGTGATCAGGAACGAAGCCAGGAGGATGACGGAGTAGCCCCAGCCGGCGGCCTTGTCGGAGACCTTCTTGAGATGAACCTTCAGAAGGTTGCCGCCTCCGAGGATGAAGGCGAACCCGGCGAGGATGTCGAACCAGATGGAGGTGAGTTCGCCCAAACCTTGTGCGTAGGGGACGAAATAGGAGGCGATGAGGACGATCCCGGCGATCGCTGTGATCCACAGCGGTATGAGTCGTTTCATCCGCCCAGGCTCCTTACGTCAGGATCACTTGCTTGAGGTACTCAACCGCGTTGAGCAGTGCCGTACCGAACGGCGATCCCGGCGATCCATCGAGGATGACCGAGGCCGCGGACAACATGATGACGCCGATGATGATCCCCAGCCCGACGATGATCTTGCCGACGTCCTGGCCCTTGAGGCTGCCGAGCTCTTCAGCTGAGCCGGAGAGGTAGGCCGAGGCGGCGAAGAACTCTTCGCCAATCAGCGTGTAGTCGCAGGCGGCCACGAAAAAGGGAAGCTGGGCGGGCATCGCGGTCCCTGCCACCTGGATGGCGCCGATGGAGTTGCCGGTCTCGGCCAGGATCAGGGACTCAGCGAAGAACGCGCCCATGTAGAAGCAGGCGGCGGGCTTCTCCCGGACCATCATGCCCTGGACGTACGCCACATACCCGAACTGCTCGTCGGTGACGTAGTAGATCAGGTCCTTTCTGTAGGCGTCGGGGTGTCCCGCCGCGAGAAACGCCCCCTGCACCGTCTCTCTGGCCGTGGCCATGACCAGTGATCGGCTGGTGGGCACCTCGAGCTTCGCGTCGTAGCTGGCGGCGGTCTTGGCAACGCGGGCCAGGATGTTGATCCCCGCGATCGTCTGAATATCGTTCATGTCCAGGATGCCGGGGATGTACAGGCACGAGCGGCCCATCTCGGTGGCCCGCCCCACCGCTTCGTCAATGGCCTCAAGGCCCGCGATCTTGCGGACCTTCAGCGGCCTGCCGCCCCGGGCCAGCTGAATGAAAAAGATGACGGCGCCGCAGAAGATCACGACGATGATCAGGAACCAGAAACGGCCGCCGTCGAACCACTCCATGGTCGGCGTGATCGGTGGCGTCGTTGCCGCCGCGGATGTCGCGCCGTCCCTGCCCACCGCGACGATCTGAAAGACATAGGCCACCGGAAACGTTTTCTGGTTGGTGGCCTCGAGGCTTTCGATGTCGACGATGTCTGCGTACTTGGTCTTGATGTTCTCGAGGCGGATCTTGCGCGCGAGGTCCGCGACCGTATACTCGCCAGTTCCCGCCTTGACGATCTCGACCAGCTCGAACTTCAGCGGAACCTGGAAGTCGCCGAACCGGGCCAGCGCCTTGGAGATCCGATAGGCCGCGACGAGCGTCTCGTCGTCAGCGGAGAGATCCCAGGCGAGATCGATGCGGGTCCCGTCGTCCCACTTTCGATGATCCTGGGCGATGAGGTTCGACGCCGGCGCGGGGGTTGCCGTCGCGGGCGCATCGCCGAGCGACGTGAACACGACGGACAGGGCGAAGAGGTGCAACTTCATGCTCACTTACCCTTCGATAAGCTCCACGTTGGCGCGTGGTATGACAACACTCTCCCCGGAATCGAACTTGACTTCAAGTACGCGGGCCTTGGAGCCGGATTCCAGCGTGGTCAGCTCCGGCGGCAACGCGCTCACGGCGCCGATGAGCCCGAAGTAGGGGTCCCGGATGATCCGTACCGGGCGGCCCAGCTTCAGCTCACTGTCGGCCAGACGGGAGGGGGGCGCCTCGGCCTTCTCCTTTTCGGTCAGGGGAATGATGATCTCGGGTCGCATCACACCCGCGCGGATCTGCGTGGCACCGTTGACTGAGGCGTCGGCGCCCTCCCGCGAGGCCAGGAGGGTGAAGGTTCGCCGGGCCATCGCGATCTCCCCGAACCCCTCGGTGACGATGACCGTGATCCCCAATTCCTCCGAGCCGGTGATCGCGACCCCGAGGTCGTAGCCGAGAAAGGCCTTGAGATCCTCGTCGTCGATGCCGCCGGAGATGATCGCCGCCGCCCCAACGTCGGCGGCCCGGCGGATCGCCGCCTCGGTCATCCGCGCCCCGCCGATCACGATGCAATCCTTCATCACGGGCTTGATGAGGTCGTCGGACAGTTCCTGGTCGTACTCGGCGCAGGCCAGGACGATGCGTCCGTAGGTCTCGCCGCCGACGCCGAAGATGCCCTGAATAAAGCTCACCTCGGCCTCGATAACGACGCCCTCGTCCGGCAGCACCTCGATCACCTTCCCGCTGAGGTACGCCTGCACCCGGACGGGCTCGGGCTCGCCGCGGATCATGACCTGCCCGGTGACGGCGGAGACCGTCTCGACGGTGCCCGAGACCTTGGCGTGACAGGTGTTCTTGAAGAGGCCGAAGATCCCCTTGGTCTGCGCGAGCGGCTCTGAGGCCTCGACCCGCTCGCCTTCGTTCTTGAGCATGCACTCCACGACGTCGCCGGGCGGCAGGGCGAGCAGGTTGGCGACGTTGACGGGCGTGATCTCGCCGGGCATAAAGGTCTCGGCCACGATGTCGCGGTCGGTGACCTTCTCGCCCTCGGCGACCTTGACCCGGCCCGGGATCGGAAGCTGCCGGCGCACCCGGTGCGTGATTCGGCTCGCGACGGTCAGTCCCGGGGTGTAGGCGGTGGCCATGGATTCTAGAAGTTACGAAGCGACTGCTGTCGCCAGTTGCGGGTAGAGATCGAGGCTCGAGGTCCACTGCTCAATCGCCCTCCGGCAGGCGTCTCGATCCTCCGGAAGCTGAAGCGGCCTCCCGCGGGCGTCGAGGATCAGGCCGACCGTTCCACCCTCGACGCGCTGTACGATCCGTCGTCCGGCGCCGGCCCCGAGGTTGACGCCGCGGGCCGGATCGGCGGTGATCGTGGCCGTCTGGCCTGGACCCAGCTCAAGGAGCTTCAATTCGCCGAAAGTCATCTCGCCGCGCTCATCGATGCCGGGACCCTTCACCGCGTACTCAAAGCAAGGTCGGCCCGGCTTTCCGGTCCCCTTGGCTGCCACGCAGGTGCCCAGGTAGATCAAGCAGTCGCGCTGGAAGACCTCCATCGCCGCCTTCGGGTGGACTTGGGCCAGCACCCCAAGGTGGGGCATCATGAAGATACTGTCCTTGGCGAGCCTGGTGACGCCCTCGGGCGCAAACGCGTCGATGAGCATCATGGCCGTCTGGTGCATCCGTGGTGCGTGCGAGAGCACGCCTCCGGAGCCCACGAGCAGGTCGAGGGCCATGTTGTCGACGATCGTCTGGCCACCGAGCTCCTGGCTGAATGTGTCGCCCACCGTCCGCTGCTGCTGGATCCCCTTGAGGGTGGTGGCGAACTCCTTGTGCTGCCCGTACGCCAGCCGCAGGGCCTCGCGAGCGACCGCCTGCTCGAAGATGAGCGCCTCGACCGTCTGCGGGATTGTCGTAGGCCGGATCATCTTGTTCTTGACGCGGTTCCGCAGCTCGCGCTCGTCCATCTCGAAGTGGACCCAGCGGAGGATCTTGGGCAAGGTGGCCTCGGCGCAGACGTTCGATATCGAATAGCTCATGCCGAGGTTGGCGCTGACGGTCCGGTTGAAGGTGCCGTCAAAGACGCTGAAGACGTCGGTTGTCGCTCCCCCGATGTCGACGCCCACGGCGTTGATGCCCTGCTCTTGAGCGATGGTCTGAAGGATGTTTCCCACGGCAGCCGGTGTGGGCATGATCGGGGCGTCCACCCATTCCATCAGCTTGTCATAGCCCGGGGCATGGGCCATGACATGCTCGAGGAACAGGTTGTGGATCTCGTCCCGCGCCGGTCCCAGGTTCTCGCGCTCCAGTACCGGGCGGAGGTTGGCGACAATCGAGAGGTCGACGGAATCGTCGAACACGTTCTGGATCAGAGGGGCCGCGTTGGTGTTGCCGGCAAAGATGATGGGCATCCGGTAGTCGCGGCCGAAGCGCGGTTGGGGCTTTGCAGGAGCGATCAGCTCCGCGATTTGGACCACGTGCGTGGTCGTGCCGCCGTCGGTGCCGCCGGAGATCAGGATCATGTCGGGGCGGAGCTCGCGGATCCGCTGAATCTGGGCGTGCGGGCGGCGTTTGTCGTTTGACGCGATAACATCCATGACGATCGCCCCGGCCCCGAGGGCGGCGCGTTTGGCGCTTTCGGCGGTCATTTGCCGGACCACGCCCGCCACGAGCATCTGGAGACCCCCACCGGCCGAGGACGTCGAGATGTACAGGTCGCAACCCTTTCCACCTCGCGCCGGCTGGATGATCTTCCCGTGCTTGTCCAGCAGACGCCGTCCGGCCAGCTCCGAGACCTCGGTGACGGCGTTGACGACCCCCATCGTCACGTCGGCGAAGGGCGCCTCCACGGTCGAGGGCGCCTCGCCCCGGTGGGTCTGGCGGTACCCCTGATCGGTCTTCCGGATGAGGATGGCCTTGGTGGTGGTGCTGCCGCAGTCCGTGGCGAGGATCACGTCGACGGTGTCGGGATCGATCGTCGTCATCGTCTTGCCTGCGGGTGCCTCTCGTCGCCGGGCGGTGTGTCCGGGTTGTTCTCGAAGTGCTCGATCCGGTGGACGAGGAAGTCAATCGAGCCGCGCTTCTCGAGGAACGCTGCAAAGTTGTTGTACTTCTCGTAGCTCTGCTGGCGGAAGATTGCCCACACACCCGGCGAGAAGAAGTGCAACGTCTGCGATGCAATGAAGTTCAGCGGTCGTGCCATCTCCAGCGCGATCAGCCCGGGCGTGGCCAGACCTCGTTTGGCCACCTGTAAGCAGAACCAGTCCACCGCCTCCTGCTGCTGGGCCGTCGGCTCGACTGGGCCCGGCTGGTCCACCGAGAAGGCATGCCTGAGCCTGGACTTGAGCGAAGCCATCACGCACCGTGCTCCGGCAGGTGAGCGCGTATCCGCGCGATCACCTGTGTTCTGTGGAGGCCGAAAAGAACGTGCAGCCCGCGGTAGGCATCAAGCCAGGATCGTTTCGACCGCGATGAGAGATACCCGCCGCGCTCGTCGACGAGGAAACGCCGGGTGTCCCTCCATTTCAGCCGCTGGGTGCGAAGCGGGAAGCGGGCCGTAATCCCATCTTGATCGATCGAGAACTGGCTGCGGAGGAAGAAGCGGTTCAGTGTCGCGAGGAGCACCGCCAATCCCAGGCCGCCCAGGAGCAGGCTCCGAGACGAGATCCACACCGCCGAGGCGATGGCCAAGACCACCAGCGAGGCCGCGGTCGCCGCGGCCTTCCGCTCGCCGGCGGGGTGGGCGTGCCAGGAGAATTCCTCTGGAAGCTGGTCCGTCTGGTCGTTGGGGTCTGTCATAGGGGGAAACAGGCTAGCTTACCGCAAGAGCGCGGGGACGCCCACCGTCTGGGCGATTCCGCCGAGGCCGATCGGTCGGTGACGGGTTGCGTTGGCCGAACGCGCACGTAAGCTGGGGGGTGCTCAACGATCCATCGAGATCGTTGGGCCCTCGCCATCGGAGACCCGATCATGCCCACCGTCACCACCGTCGCGCCGCCGCTGGACCTCCTGAACTGGGTGAAGGAAAATCAGCACCTGCTGAAACCGCCTGTCGGCAACAAGTATCTCTACCGCGGCCAGGACTTCTTTGTGATGATCGTCGGCGGGCCCAACGCCCGCAACGACTTCCATGTATCGAGGTCCGAGGAGTTCTTCTTCCAGATCAAGGGCGATATCAAGGTCAGGATCCGCGCCAACGACCAGGTCAAGGAGTACACGATCAGGGAAGGGGAGACTTTCTTCATCCCGCCCAACGTGCCGCACTCGCCCCAGCGGCCGCCGGACACGATCGGTATGGTCATCGAGCGGGAGCGGCCCCCGGGCGAGCTGGAGCACCAGCTTTTCTTCTGCGAAGAGTGCGGTGCGCTGGTCCACGACATGGAGTTCGATCTCAAGGACATTGTGGAGCACTTCAAGGAGATGATGGAGAGTTTCTGGGCCGACGACGAGCTGCGGACGTGTAAGAAGTGCGGGACGAAAGTCCAAAAGCCGGTACCGGTGACGTGAGGCGAAGCCTCAAACGCTCAGCTGCGCTGGCAGGATGCCAAGCAGCTGACAGAACAACCCCGGCAGGATGTCGGGAATCCCGAGGCCCCAGCCGCGCCAGGCAGGACGCCAAGCGGCGTGAAGAACCCTAGCCCCGAAGGCCTCAGCCGCGAAGGCGCGGATGCGGAGCGGATGACATAACAGAAGTGACGAGCCGGCGGCCCAAAACCAAAGACCAAAGACCAAAGATCAAAGACCCAAGACCCAAGACCGACGAGCTCTGGCCCATATGCCCGCCTGCCCCCTGAAAATCGACCTCCACACCCACATCCTCCCTGAGTCCTGGCCGGATCTCAGCGAGCGTTACGGCCAGGGCAGTTGGCCGCGATTGGAGCACACGTCGCCGGGGTGCGCCCGGGTGATGATCGACGACCGGCTTTTTCGCGAGGTTGAGCCCAGCACCTGGGATCCCACGGTCCGCCTGGCCGACTGCGATCGCTGCGGCGTCGACGTGCAGGTGCTCTCCACCGTGCCCGTGATGTTCAGCTATTCAGCGAAGGTGGCCGATGCACTGGACCTGTCTCGATTGCTCAACGATCATCTCGCCGGCGTCTGTGCCGATCGCCCCACGCGTTTCGTCGGCCTGGGGACGATTCCCATGCAGGATCCCGACGTGGCCGTCAAGGAGCTTCAGCGGTGCGTCGAGGAGCTGGGGCTGGCGGGCGTCCAGATCGGCAGTCATGTAAACGGAGCCAACCTCGACGATCCGGCGCTCTTTGGGGTCTTCGAAGCGGCGGCGGCGCTGAACGCGGCGGTCTTCGTCCACCCCTGGGAGATGCTCGGCGGCCAGCGTATGACAAAGTACTGGCTGCCGTGGCTGGTGGGCATGCCCGCGGAGACGGCGCTGGCGATCTGCTCGGTGATCTTCGGTGGTGTGCTGGAGCGACTGCCGGCGCTTCGTATCGCCTTCGCCCACGGGGGCGGGGCGTTCGCCTTCACCCTCGGTCGCATCGACTACGGTTTTAAGGTGCGACCTGATCTCTGCGCCGTTGACTGCTCGCTCAGTCCGCGCGGGCAGCTCGGACGGTTCTACGTGGACTCGCTTGTCCACGACGCAGCGGCGCTGAAGTACCTCATCGAGGTGATGGGCACCGAGCGTGTTGCGCTGGGCTCGGACTATCCATTTGCACTGGGAGAGAAGGAGCCGGGTGCGTTGATCGAGACGCTCGACGGGCTCTCCACGACCGCCCGGGCGCGGTTGCTGGGGGGCTCGGCGCTGGAGTTCCTCGGCCTCACAGCGGACGCCTTCGTTGGTACAGACGACTCGGCGGCCACCACCACCGCCCGCCCGCCCGCCGGCGGCAGTCCCACCGGCTCGCCTACGATGGGGCCATGACCTGCAACCTGTCGGAGCCGTTCGGGCCCACCAAGGACTTTGCCCGTCGGCTCGATGCAGCCGACAAGCTCGCGGGCTTTCGTGGGCGGTTCGACCTGCCCCGCTCACCGACGGGCGAACCGGTTATCTACTTCAGCGGCAACTCGCTGGGCCTCAAGCCGAAGACCGTCGAGGGCGTGATCGAGCAGGAGCTTGCCGATTGGCGGACGCTCGCCGTCGATGCGCACCTGAAGGGCAAGACCCCCTGGTACTCCTATCACGAGGTCTTGGTCCCGGCGATCGAGCGTCTCGTCGGCGCCAGGCCGGGGGCGGGTGAGGTGGTCGTGATGAACAGCCTGACCGTCAACCTCCACCTGATGCTGGTCAGCTTTTACCGGCCGACAAAGGAACGTCACAAGATCGTCATGGAGTACCCGGCGTTCCCATCGGATCTCTACGCGGTCACGACGCACCTGAGGACTCGTGGCCTCGACCCCCGGCGGTCGCTCGTCCAGGTCAGGCCTTCCGACGGCGAGCACTGTATCTCGACGGAGCGGATCGAGGGGCTGCTTGCCGAGCAGGGATCCGAGATTGCCCTGCTCCTGCTGCCGGGGGTCAATTTCTTCACCGGGCAGGTCTTCGATATAGCCCGTATCGCCGCCGCGGCGCGGCGGCACGGTTGCATGGTGGGATTCGATCTCGCACACGCCGCCGGCAATGTGATCCTGAACCTGCACGACTGGGATGTCGATTTTGCCTGCTGGTGCTCCTACAAGTACCTTAACGGCGGCCCGGGCGCGGTTGCAGGGTGCTTCGTCCACGCCAGGCACGGCAACGACCCCGACCGGCCGCGGTATGCGGGGTGGTGGGGGGATGATCCGCAGACCCGCTTTCAGATGCATTTGCAGAGGGATTTCGTCCCGCAGCCCGGCGCTGCCGGGTGGCAGGTGAGCAATCCCTCCATCCTCTCCATGGCGCCGCTGCGCGCGTCGCTGGAGATCTTCGATGAGGCGGGGATGGCGCCGCTTCGGGAAAAGTCGCGTCGGCTGACGGGGTACCTGCGCTACTTGCTTGAGCGGGCGCCGGGGGGGTGCCGTGGTGGGGCTGGTGGGAGCGCAGGTGGGGGGGGCGGGGGCATGCGGATCATCACCCCTCCTGAGCCGGAGGCGCAGGGGTGCCAGCTGTCGATCCAGGTCCACGATGACCCCCTCCGGCGACACCAGGAGCTTCTTGAGGGCGGTGCGATGTGCGACTTCCGCGAGCCGGACGTGATCCGCGTCGCCCCCGTTCCTCTCTACAACACGTTTTGCGAGGTCTGGCGTTTCGCACGGCTCCTTACGGGTGCCCCGTCCCCTGAACACTGTTGAATTCCTCTTCGGAGAACATCGTCATTGTGGGGGCGGGCTTGGCGGGCGCGTTGCTGGCGTGTCTGCTGGGCAAGGCGGGGCACGAGGTCGCGGTCTACGAGCGCCGGCCCGATCCCCGCGAGAAGGGTTTTCTCGGGGGCCGGTCGATCAACCTCGCCCTCTCGGCCCGGGGGATTCATGCGCTGAGCCTCGCCGGGCTGGCCGAGCGGGTGCTCAACGAGGCGATCTCGATGCGCGGCCGAATGATCCACTCCGTCGCAGGGCGGCTCAGCTTCCAGCCCTACAGCACAAACCCACGCGACGCGATCAACTCCGTCAGCCGCGGTGGGCTGAACGAGGCGCTTCTCAAAAAGGCGAGTGGATACGCAGGAGTGCGGTACTACTTCGAGCACCGCTGTGTGGGGGTGGATCTCGAGCGCCCGGCGGTGACGTTGTCCGCAGCAGAGAACAGAACCGTCGACGCCGATGTCGTCATCGGTTGCGATGGGGCGTTCTCCGCCGTCCGCGGCGAGATGCAGCGCCTCGACCGGTTCGACTGTGCCCACACCTACCTAGAGCACGGTTACAAGGAGCTCACGATCCCCCCTGCTGCCGATGGCGGCTTCGCCATGGAGCCCCACGCGCTTCACATCTGGCCGCGGGGCGGGTTCATGATGATCGCGCTTCCCAACCGCGACCGATCATTCACGTGCACACTCTTCTGGCCCTTTGCCGGCCCCAGGAGCTTTGAGGCCGTACGGAGCGCTGATGATATCCTGCGGTTCTTCGGCGTCCATTTCCCTGACGCGCTGGCGCTGATGCCGGCGCTGGCGGAAGAGTACCTCAGAAACCCGATCGCGTCGCTGGTGACGGTTCGGTGCGCGCCCTGGTTCCATCGTGACCGGGTCGTTCTCGTCGGCGACGCCGCCCACGCGATCGTCCCCTTCTACGGCCAGGGAATGAATGCGGCCTTTGAGGATTGCGTGGTGCTGGCCGAGTCTCTTGATCTGTTTCCACATGACCGGCAGGTGGCGCTTCAGCGGTACTACGGCCTGCGGAAGACCGATGCCGATGCGATCGGGGACCTGGCGATCGCCAACTTCCTGGAGATGCGCGACCGCGTGGCCTCGCCGCTCTTTCGTCTGCGTAAGAAGAGCGAGCGGGTGCTGCACCGGCTGCTTCCCCGATGGTACACGCCGCTGTACAACATGGTGTCCTTCTCGCGGATCCCATACGCCCAGGCGAGGCGGCGGGCGACGCAACAGAGGCGGATAGTTGTTGCGATCCTGACGGTGTTGCTGCTGCTGGCCGTCATCGGTGTCGTCTGGCTGTTTCTTGTGTTGATAGCGAAAAGCACGTAGCAAGAACCGAACACTCTACACCCAAAAACCCAAGACCATGCTCTACGACATCACCCCACCGATTTCGTCAGATCTGAAGGTCTGGCCCGGCGACACGCCGCCTCGCCGCGAGGTGTTATTGGATATGTCCCAAGGCGACAACCTCACGCTCTCCACACTTCACGCCACCGTTCATCTGGGAGCGCATGCCGACGCCCCGAGCCACTACGGCCCCGGCGCGACGTCAATCGAAGCGGCGCCGCTTCAGCGCTACCTGGGCCCGTGCCGCGTGATCCATGTTGCGGTCGACCGCGGCACCCGCCTCACCGCGGGTCACCTATCGGGGCGGATTGACACCGAGCGTCTGCTCATCGCGACGGGCACGTTTCCCGACCCGGCCTATTTCAACGAGGACTTTGCAGCTCTGGAGCCGGACCTCGTCGATCACCTCGCCGCCGGCGGGGTGAGGCTGGTCGGCATAGACACACCCAGCGTGGATCTTTTTTGCGCCAAGGACCTGCCCGTCCACCGGCGGTTCCTGGCCCGCGACATGACGATCCTGGAGGGACTCATGCTCAGCAGCGTCCCTGAGGGCGAGTACGAGCTGATCGCGCTTCCGCTACCGCTCGTGGGCTTCGACGCGAGCCCGGTGCGTGCGGTGCTGCGAACCATGTAGGGCCGGCTCAGCTGACAGAGAAAGAAGAAGGCGAAGATTCACCGCGGAGGGCCGCAGAGAAAAGAGCGGGGTTCAGGGTTCAGAAGATCGTCCCGAACCCCGAACCCCACGGCTATCGGCTCTCGGCGAGATCTCCTTTGCGATCCGTGCAACGACCTTCAACTCGATGGCGATCGGCGTTGGCAGCGCCCCGATCTCGATCGTGGTGCGGGTGGGGTTGGGATTGCCGGGGCCGGCGAAGTACTCGGCGTAGAGCCGATTGAAGGCGGGAAAGTCCCGCTTCATGTCCGTCAGGAACACGAGCACGTCGATGATGTCGTCCCAGCTCGACCCGGTGTCCTGGAGCACCGCCCGCACGTTGTCGAAGCAAGATCGGCATTGCACCTCGATGTCGTAGGCCAAGACATTTCCGTCGGTGTCGCGCTCGACGCCAGGAATATCCTTTGTGCCGCGCTTCCGAGGCCCCACGCCGGAGAGAAACAGGAGGTTGCCGACACGTTTGGCGTGCGGGTAGGCGCCCACAGGTTCGGGTGCGCGATGGCTGATCAGGTCGGCATCGTCGGGCATGGCCGTCAACTCCCCAGCTTGATGCATACGTTTTTGGGCTCGGTGAAGAACCGCAGCGCCTCCTGGCCCCCTTCGCGGCCGAGGCCGCTTGCCTTCATTCCCCCGAAGGGCACCCGCAGATCGCGCAGCATCCAGCAGTTGACCCACACCGTCCCCGACTCCAACCGCTCCGCCACCCGGTGCGCCCGGTCGAGCCGGGTCGTCCACAGCGAGGCCGAAAGGCCGTAACTGCTCGCGTTGGCCTGCTCGATGACCTCCTGTTCATCGTCAAACGGAATGATCGAAACGACAGGCCCGAATATCTCCTCGCGGTTGGTGCGGCAACCGGCGTCGAGGTCCGTCACCACCGTCGGCTCCAAGAAGACACCGTGGCGGCACCGTTCCCCGACAACCTCCCGGGGCGGGCGGCGGCCGCCGCAGCGGATCGTGCCGCCTTCGGCCTGTGCCAGGGCCAGGTAGGACTCGACCTTGGCCAGGTGCTCCGCCGAGATCAGGGCGCCGAGGTCCGTGCTCTTCTGGTGAGGGTCACCGACGTTGAGCATCCTGGTGCGCTGGACGAAGCCGTCCACAAAGCGGTCGTGGATCGGCCGCTCGACGAAGAGGCGCGAGCCGGCCAGACAGATCTCGCCCTGGTTGGAGAAGGCGGCGCGAACGCTCGTCGGCAGGGCCTCGTCGAGGTCGGCGTCGGCGAAGATGATCGTCGGGTTCTTGCCGCCACACTCGAGGCTCAGCCGCTTGAACATCGGCGCGGCGGTGCGGGCGATGGTTGCACCGGTGTCGGTGCCGCCGGTAAAGGAGATTGTCGGCACGTCGGGGTGGCTGACGATCGCCGCACCGGCCTTCTCGCCGCGACCGTGAACGATGTTCAGGACCCCCGGGGGCAGCCCCGCCTCGAGGCACAACCCGGCCAGGTGGTGTGCGGTCAGCGGTGTGAGCTCAGAGGGCTTACACACCGCGGTGTTGCCGGTCGCGATCGCCGGCGCGACCTTCCAGCTCAAGAGGTACAGCGGCAGGTTCCACGGCGAGATGAGCCCCGCTACGCCTCGCGGCGCTCGGAGCGTGATGTTGAGCGCGGTCGTGTCGGTTTGGTGCGCCTCTGTCTGCGTGTGGAGGATCGCGGTTGCGAAGAATCGGAAGTTGGCGACGGCCCGGGGAATATCGACGCTTTGCGCCACCAGCAAAGGCTTGCCCGTGTCGACACATTCGCGACCAGCCAGCTCATCGAGATCGCGCTCGATCAGCTCAGCCAGCGCAAGCAACATCCGGCTCCGCTCGGCGGCAGGGGTCGCTGACCAGCCGGGGAATGCCCGCCCGGCGGCCGCGACAGCGTTGTCCACGTCACGCTCATCGGAGTCGGGGACCCGCGCGCAGCGGGCGCCGGTGGCGGGGTCGATATCGTCGAAATACGTCCCGCCCGCGGGCTCGACGAACCGGCCGTCGATGAAGTTGGCGAGCGTCTGCACTTTGTGGCTCTTTTTCTGTCAGCCGCTTGGCATCCGTGCCGGTGCGGCTGAGGCCTTCGGGGCTGCGCCCTGTGGGCTCCGCCCCTCGGGATTCCCGGCATCCTGCCGGGCTTGATCTGTCAGTTGCTTGGCGTCCATCTTTTCACGCCGCTTGGCGTCCTGCCGGGCGCGGCTGGGGCCTCGGGATGCCCGGTATCCTGCCGGGGCGTGCCTTTGTCGCTCTGTCGCTTCCTCCCTTCGTGCCTCTGTCTTACTGCACCGCGAGGCGGCCGCCGTCGACGGGAAGGTTGACGCCGTTGAGATAGCTCGACGCCGGGGAGGCGAGAAACGCGGCCACGTCGGCGATCTCCTGGGGCCTCGCGAAGCGGGCCAGAGGTACGTTGGACATCATCTGTTGCTCGATCTCGGCGACGGTCGATCCCGCCCGGTTGGCCCGCCCCTGAATGAGGCTGTCCAGCCGCGCGGTGCGGGTGTATCCCGGCAGGATGTTGTTGACGGTGATACCGAAGGGGCCGAGCTCGCCGGCCAGCGTCCGCGCCCAGTTGGCGACCGCTCCGCGAATCACGTTGGAGATCCCCAGGCCCCGGATCGGCTGGATCACCGAGCTGGAAATGATGTTGATGATCCGCCCGTACCCGGCGCTCCTCATGGAGGGGGCGACCGACTGGATGAGTGCCTGATTGCACAGCAGATGCTGGCTGAAGGCGGCCAGCAGATCGTCAGCGGTCGCCTCGACGAGCGGTCCGGCCGGTGGCCCGCCGGTGTTGTTGATGAGGATGTGAACGGGAGCGTCACCGCCGGCGTGCGCGCGGGCCTTGTCGCTGACGAGGTTCCAGTCAACAAAGTCCGCGACGATATAGGCGTGCCTCTGACCGCATGCTGTGGCAAGCTCGCCCTGGACCGTCTGAAGCGCCTCTTCGTGGCGGGCCATGAGGGTGACGACCGCCCCCTGCCGGGCGAGCTCGATTGCGCACGCCCGCCCGATCCCCTGAGTGGACCCGCACACCAGCGCGTTCTTTCCTTCAAGCGTCAGCACTGTCTCAGGCTCTTATCTGTCAGCCGCTCGGCATCCATGTTCTCACGCCGCTTGGCATCCTGCCAGGCGCGGCTGTGGGCCTTCGCGGCTGAGACCTTCGGGGCTGCGCCCTTGGGGCTCCGCCCCTTGGGATACCCGGCATCCTGCCGGGGAGTGCGCTCGACGCATCGTCGATACCCCTTCGTTGCTTGGTTGCTCGGTCGCTTCCCAGCCTATCATCTTCCTGATGATCGATGAGCATCCGACTGTCGTCTCCGTCAACATCTCCGGCGGCGGGATTCCCAAGCGCCCGATCAGCGTCGGCGAGGTCACGACGGAGGGCCTGGTCGGGGACGCCCACGATCACCAAAAGCACAACACGCCGGCGCAGGCGATCAGCCTACTGGACGTGGAGGATATCGCGGATCTCGCCGCAGAGGGCTTTGACGTGTACCCGGGGGCCACAGGGGAGAACCTGACCGTCCGCGGGCTGGACGCGGACACGCTGGCGGTGGGTGATCGCCTGCGGCTTTCAGGCGGTGTTGAGCTCCAGATCACCAAGATCAGAAAACCCTGCTACGTGCTCGACGCCATCAGCCCCGAGTTAAAGCACGCAATCAGCGGTCGGTGCGGCTGCTACGCAAAGGTCCTCAGCGGCGGCCGGGTCCGAGCCGGCGCGACGATTCACCGTGAGCATGCCATCGCCCAGCGCTGATGACCCGCCATTGGAAACGCCCACGGGCGCCGTTCTCGCCGGCGGGGCGAGCCGGCGGATGGGACAGCCCAAGTGTGCGCTTCGGCTTCCCGACGGGCGGCTGATGATCGAGGTGGTTGCCCGCGAGCTGGCCATGGTGTGCGGGCAGGTGATCGTGATCGGGGCAGCGGGGCAGGAGATCGCGCCGCTGAATGCGATTCCGTCGCTTGGACGCATTGACGACCTGCGCCCGGGTCAGGGACCCCTGGGCGGTATTGAGGCCCTGCTTGCAAGCGAGCTCGACGACCGGTACCTGGTCTGTCCCTGTGACGTGCCGGCGATCACCGCGCAGCTGCTCGGCGTGCTCGCCGCTGACTGCCCGACGCCGGCGGCCGTCTTGCGGATCGACGGTGAAACGAGGTGCTGTCCGTTGCCGCTGCAGATCTCGTCCGCCGCGCTTGGGCCTCTCCGGGAGCTGCTCGATGGAGGGTGCCGCGCCGTGTACCGGCTCCTGGAGCGTGTCGAGACGACCGTCATCCCGGCGCGACGGGACTGGGCGCGTCTTCTTCGTCCCCTGAACACACCCCGCGACTACGATCAGATCCTCAACGCATCCGCTCGATGACGACTCGGATGTTCTTGAACGCCGGTGTATGTGACGTCGGGTCGGCGCGGGTTGGGACCAGTGCGTTGGCCTCGGGGTAGTACATCGCGGCGTTGCCCTGGCGGATGTCGAAGGTGCGGACAAGGATGTCGTCCATCGATCCGGCGTCGCTTCGGACCCTGACCCGCTGATCGGGCTCGAGCCCGAGCCGGGCGATGTCCCCGCGGTGCATCATGATGACATCCCGACGTTCCTGTCCACGGTAGATGTCAGCTTCCTCATAGACCACGGTGTTGAACTGACCCTCGGAGCGGACGGTCATCAGGCGAAGCTCGCCGTTACCGCCGGTGTTCAGCGCCGGCGGCTGGACCACGTGAAACCTCGCCCGCCCGGTCTCGGTTGCGAATGCCGGCTCGTGAAGGGTGCGGCCGTCGATCTGGAACTCCTGCCGGGTGCGATCAATTGAGCCGATCTTTTCGTAGCCGGGAATGATCGCCGCGATCGCGTCGCGAATCCGTCCGTGTGCCCGCATCGACGAGAAGTCGATCGGGCTTGCCGCGCCGAGCACGCGCTCGGCAATGTCCGCGATCACCTGGACCTCGGATCGCGGGCCCTCGTGGCGCGGGCGCCCGCCGGAAGAGAGCCTGACGTAGTTGAACATCGATTCCTGCGTGGTGGGCTGTGGCTCCTCATCGCGGGCCAGCACCGGCAGGATGATCGTCTCGCGGCCGCGACCCCGGACATGGCCGGTGTTCAGCGCGGTCGAGAGGTAGACGATCATGTCGATCCGGCCGAGGGCCCTGGCGGCGAAGAGGGCGTTGGGGTTCGATCCGTAGAGGTTTCCGCCGAGACAGGACGCAAAGCGGATTCGCCCCTCGTCGGCGCGGCGCAGGGAGCCCAGGGTGTCCAGACCCTCCCACGTGGGAAGCTTCACCCCCAAGGTGCCCTCCAGCCGCTGGAACACCGCCTGCTTGAGGGCCGGCGCCACACCCATCGAGCCCATTCCCTGGACGTTTGAGTGACCGCGAAGCGGCAGCAGACCGCAGCCGGGACGCCCGACCATGCCCCGCGTCATCGCCAGGTTCGCGATCATCTGGACGTTGCGGACACCGTGTTCATGGTGGGTGATCCCCATTGCCCAGCAGAAGATCGTCCTGTCGGAGCCCGCATAGGCGTCGGCGACCTGCTCGATCATTTCACGGCCGACGCCCGAGTGCTCGATAATCCCGGGCCAGTCGAGCTGTTGGATGGACCGGCGAAAGTCCGACCAGCCCTCGGTATACGCGTTGACGAACTGCTCGTCGACCGCCCCCCGTTCAATGAGTGCCTTGGCGACTCCGGAAAGGAACGCGATGTCGCCACCGATGTGCGGCTGTACGTAAAGGTCAGCGATCCTGGATCCAAAGACGAGACTGCGGAGGTCCGAGGGCACCTTGAACCTGACCAGACCAATCTCTCTGAGGGGGTTGACGACGATGACCTTCCCCCCTCGACGGCGGTGCGCAACGAGCGTCCGCATCAGCCTGGGATGGTTGGAGGCGGGGTTCGCCCCGATCAGAAAAATGAGATCGCACGTGTGGATGTCCTTCAGCTCCACAGTGGCGGTGCTGGAGCCGGTCACAGAGGTCAGACCGACGCCGGAGGCCTGGTGGCAGTAGTAGGAGCAGTTGTTGATGTTGTTGGTGCCATACAGCCGGGCCACGAGCTGGAGAAGGAACCCGGCCTCGTTCGAGGAGCGGCCGCTGAAGTAGAAGAAGGCCTCCCGGGGGTCGGTCTTGGCCATCTTGGCGGCGACGCGTTTGAGTGCGTCGGCCCAGCTGAGGACTTGGTAGTGGCTGTCGAGCGGTCCGGCGTAGAGGGGCTCGGTGAGGCGACCGGCGGCCTCCAGCGCGCCGGAGGTGAGCCCGCTGAGCCTCTGGAGGCTGAAGTCGTCGAAGAAATGCTCGCGGAACCGGCCCTGCATGTCGGCGGCGACGGCCTGGACTGCCTTCTTGCAGACCTCGGGGAAGCGGCCCATCTCGTTGACCATCCCGCCCTGTTGACCGCCCATCCCCAGCGCGCACGATTTGCACGCGTTCTTGGAGCGCAGCGCCCTGTACATCTTCAGCAGGCCGCCCGCCTGCCGGGCCTTTGACAGCGAATATCGAATCGCAGGCCAGCCCCCACCTGCTCTCATGGGGCTCATGGCTCACAGCATAACGCCTCGAGTCAGGGGTTCGGGGGTCGGGGGTCCGGGATTCGGGAAAGCGGAGAGCTTTGTTTCGAGCGCTCCGTAGCGGCCTCCGGCCGCACACTCGCTCTGGCGGCTACGCGGCCGATTCCATCGGCCGCTACGCTGCAACGCAACGTGCGCTGGCTCCCAGTCCTGAACCCTAAACC
>JADFKZ010000155.1 GCA_022564665.1 Planctomycetota bacterium
CGGAGTCCACTCCAGGCGGACAACGCCACGGTTGGTCCGTAGACAAGAAGACCGGGGCTTCGCTTCGCTCAGCCCCAGCCACCCGGAAGGAGGCACAGGAGTACGGGGTTCGGAGCAAACTGCTGAACCCTGAACCCGCCTCTTTTCTCCGCGAACCTCTGCGGCCCTCCGCGGTGAATCTTCGCCTTCCCTCTGGCCGACAGCCGGCCGCCCGTTCCCGCTACCTGCTTTGGACCCCCAGGTATTGGAGCGTCCTGTCAACGATGTCTCGAACGACGGGGCCCGCGACCCTGGCTCCCCAGTGGCCCCGGGATCGCTGAGGGTCGTCGATCACGCACAGCACGACGATGAGTGGCCGCTGGTAGGGCGCGCCGGCAATGAAGCTGGAAACATAACGGTCCTGGAAGTACCCGCCGCCATCGGGGCGGGGAAGCTGGGCGGTCCCGGACTTGCCGAACATCTCATAGTGCTGCGAGCGGGCGTGCCGGCCGGTGCCCTTGAGCATCGCCTCCCGGAGCACCTCGCGCACGAGCCTTGCCGTGGATTCGGAGCAGGCGCGCCGGCGAAACCGGTACTCCGCGGCCGCATCCGCGGGGGTGTCGCGGGCGGTCAACCGCAGCGTAGGCAGCGTGCCGTCGCGGGCGAAGGCGGCGAATGCCCGAACCATCTGCAGCGGGGTGACGGCGATCTCGTGACCCATGGCCAGCGACGTCTGGGTGTAGTGGGTCCAATCGCGGGCGCTGGTCACCAGGCCCGCTGACTCGCTCGCAAGACCGGCGCGGGTTTTTTGCCCGAAGCCAAAACGCGACACCGACTCGCGCATTTGGTCGTGGCTCATCCGCTCGGCCACAATTGCCATGCCGCTGTTGATCGATCGGACCAGCACGGTCCGCCAGCTCACCGGACCGTACAGGTGCGTGTCACGGATCCGGCGGCCGCGGGAGGTGCGATGGTATTGCCCGGCAGGCGTGGGAAGGATCTCCTGGGGCTCAGCCTTTCCCAGATCAGTGGCGGCGGCCCAGACGATGGGCTTGAACGTGGAGCCGGGCTCATAGGGATCGGTCGCGCAACGATTCCGTCCCAGGGCGGGATCACCCCTTCTCACGGGGTCGTTGATCACATCCTCCCCACGGGGCCGGGGGTTGAGCACGTCTGCCATGGCCAGGATCTCCCCGGTTCGGCAACGTAAGACGATCGCGCGCCCTCCGGCGGCGTTGTAGCGGTGGACCGCTTCGCGAAGTCGCTCTTGGACGAACTGTTGGACGACGAGGTCGATGGTCAGCTGCACGTCGCGGCCATTCCGCGCGGCGTGCGTGTCCTGGGCGTCGATCCGCAGCGGTCGCCGGCGCGCGTCCCGCAGGACGGTCAGTCGCCCATCGCGGTGCGCCAGCCGGCTCTCAAAGACGTGCTCCGACCCGCTGAGGCCGGTGTGATCGCGACCGACGGTACCCACCACCGACGCCGCCAGCGCGCCGTGGGGCCGGTGGCGCACCAGTCGCGGCTCGAGACCGACGCCCCGCAACCGGCTGGCTCGGATCACGTCGGCCTGCCAATCCTCCAGCAGATGTTCGATGACTGCGTAGCGCGGCGAGGCGCGGTTCAGGATCTTCAGGTCGATCTCGGTGGGAACTCCACCGATCGCAGCGGCAATGTCCACAGCGATCGTCTGCGGATCCTGGACCGCCGTGGGGTCGACGAACAGGCGGTAGCCCAACCTGCTCGTGGCGATGGTCCGGTTGCGGGCGTCGCGCAGATCGCCGCGTCGAGCCAGGTGCGTCCGAGTGGCCAGCGGTGCGGAGATGATCCGGCCGTACCGCGCCTCACCCAGCACCTTCAGCTGCGCGACCCGCCCGAGCAGCAGGAGCATCAGAAGGATCATGCCGCCGACGAAGAGGCTCGCCCACGCGGCGGCCCGGTCCGACTGCCCCAGACGCGCATGATGGTGGCTCACCATGGCCCCCGCAGCCCGGAGGGCTGCCAGACAAGTGCGGGCCGCCGCCCCAGCCGCGCCGCCCACCTCACGGTTGATCGCCGCCGGCGGCCTCGAAAGGGATGGGGGCCCACGATCCACCGAGCTCGGCCATGGCACGCCTCAGCTCATCTGCTCGGCTGCGCGCGGCGATCTCGCTCCGCAGCTTCCATTCAGTGTGCTCGTTCTCGATAAGCCGCTGGTAGAGCCGCGCCGAGCACGCCGACGCCTCGATCCGCAGCTGGCGGATCAGAAGCAGCGTCAAGGCCGCTGCACCCATGACCACGATGACGGTCAGAAGCTTTGCAGACATTTCATTTCAGTTATCTGCGCTCGACGGATGCGGAATGGTGATGACGGTCCCCGCGCGGATTTCATCGGGGTCGCTGAGCACATCACGGTTCAGCTCGTAGAGCTGCTCCCACCGCGCGGCGGAGTTCAGCAGCCGCTGGGCGATCTCGGAGAGCGATTCACCCGGCTTGATGGTGTAGGTCACGGACCGAGCATCGGTGGAGCGGGCGGCGTTGGTGTACGCTTGTTTGGCAGTCCACCGGGCTGCGGGGTCCAACAGGACGGCCGCCGAGGGGATCCGCAACCGTCGGTTGGCCCGGAGCACGTCGGGATCACTCACTCCGTTGTATCGAGCAAGTGGATCGGCGAGATCCGCATTCCCGTAGTACCTCCGGCAGATCGCACGCAGCGACTCTCCCGGCTTGACATCGTGGACGCTGACTTCAGGGGGCGGGATCCCCTGGGAGCGGCGCCGGGGTTCCGGGCGGTCCTGGGTCGTCATCTCTGGAGCGCCTTGCCGGCTGGACTCACGGTGGTTTGGCTTCCCCTGCGGGTCGATGAGTCTCGGGCTGCCGACGATTCCCGCTGCGATCGGCTCCGGCGGCAGGAGGTCAGCGGGTTGCTCGCTGTTGGCGTTTGACAAGTGATCAGAGACCAGGATGCCTGCAAAGAGGACGAGAGCGAAGCCAATCACCAGCGCAACTTTGTTCTCACGTGTCATGGTCAAAAACCCCAGCGCCGCGGCCGACGGAAAATCTCAGCTCGTTTGCTCGAGCCTCCGGCCCGTATGGAGGGCGCATGCACACACACTTTCGGCATGACATGATGCGGGGTCACAGAAAACTCGCCATCCAAACCGGCGTGCCGCCTCGCTGAGGTTTGGTGGCGATAACGTTTTTGACGCCCGCAATGTCAGTGCGCGATCTTGCGCCACCATGACGATTGAGGGGTCTGGGTTCAGGGTTCAGGGTTCAGGGTTCATGGGTCAGGAGCCGGGGTCCGCCGCTTTTGCGAACCCCGAACCCCCACCCCTGATTTGCCCCGCCAGGGCCGTCGACCCTGATCGCCCTCAGCTTGGCTGATCGCGAACGCGGATTGGCCGCAATCTCGCTCTTGTCGGCGGTGAGAGGCCCTTTGGTCAACAGCGTTGCCACGCCGCGTGATGCCATCTCGGCAAAGGCTCGCTTGACGGCGCGGTCCTCAAGGCTGTGAAAGCTGATGATCGCGACCCGGGCGCCTCGATTCAGCCAGCCGCCCTCATGGACACCCATGGCGCCCCGGGCGATGTGCTGAAGAATCGATCGCAGGGCGACGATTTCCTCGTTGACCGCGATTCGAAGGGCCTGAAAGGTCCGCGTCGCCGGATGGATGCGCGAGAAGCGAGCCCTGGGGCCGTACGCCTCCAGAACCAGCCGTGCCAGGTGTGTGGTAGAACGAATCGGCTCGCGCTGACGTGTTTGTACAAGTTTTCGGGCGATCTTGCCCGCCAGGGGATCTTCCCCCCAGCGTCTGATCAGCTCTGTGAGCTCGCGCTCGGTCGAGCGCGCGATCAGGGCCTCCGCCGTCAGCGGTCCCCGTGTGTCGTACCGCATGTCCAGCGGGCCCTGGGCTGAGAAGCTGAACCCGCGTTTGGGATCGTCCATCTGGCTGGAGCAAAAGCCCAGGTCGGCCAGCACCACGTCGGCTCGCCTGCCCGTCTTCCGCAGGAACGCCGGCGCTTCGACGAAGTTCCCGGCGAAGGGCTCGAAGCGGCCCCCGGCGGCCCGTACCCGGTCCGCAGCACATCTCAGGCACGTGGAGTCGGCGTCGATGCCGATAACCACGCCGTCGGGCTTGACCGCCTCGGCAAGCGCCAAGCTGTGGCCCCCGCAACCGGTGGTCAGGTCGACGGCCAGCTCGCCCCCGGCAGGAGCGAGCAGCTCCAGGGTCCGGGTCACGAGAACCGGCGTGTGCCCGGGGTTGGCGGTCATTGGAGGGGTGCCGGCCATGCCTTGGCCACGATATCGCGCCACGGCACTTGTGGCATGGAGGTCTTTTGGGGAGACTCTCGCCCGTGATCCGACGTCTCCTGCTGCTGTCGGCGCTGTTGGCGACCGGGTGTACCCGGATGCGGCTGGTGCTGGACTTTGTGCCGGCGACCGACGAGCTGACCGAGACCGAGGTGATGCGGGACGATGGCGTGGGTTCGAGTGGCCCAAAGATCGCACTCGTGGACTTGTCCGGTCTCATCGTCGATGCCCGGCGGCAGCTTCCCTGGCCGGGAGAGAACCCGGTGGCACGCTTTACCGAGTCGCTCAATAAGGCGGCACGGGATCGCGGTGTGAAGGCCCTCATCGTGAGGATCAACTCACCCGGGGGAACCGTGACCGCCAGCGACGTGCTCTACCAAGAAATCACACAGTTCAAGCAGCGGACGCACAAGCCGGTGGTCATCCTGATGGGCGACGTTGCCGCCTCCGGCGGATACTACGTGGCGTGCGCCGGTGACGAGATCATCGCCCATCCCACCACCGTCACCGGCTCCATAGGCGTCATCATGCAGACTTTTAATTTTGCGCAAGGAATGCGCAAGATCGGCATCAAGGCCGACGCCATAACATCGGGACCGAACAAGGCCATGGGGTCACCCTTTGAGCCGATGCCCCCGGAGCATCGCGCGCTTCTGCAGGGTCTCGTCGACGAGTTCTACGAGAGATTCAGGTCGGTCGTTGTCGCCGCGCGGCCTGGTCTTGCCCAGGAGGATCTTCGCTGGATCACCGATGGCCGGGTGGTGAGCGGCAAGAAGGCGGCCGAGGTGGGGCTGGTGGATGGTCTCGGCTCGCTCCGGGACGCCTTCGAGGCGGCCAGGAGCCGCGCCGGCCTCGCCAGGGCCAGGCTCGTCAAGTACCACCGGCCGCTTGAATACGTCGGCAGCGCGTATGCCTGGACGCCCACCGCCGATTCGGGCACCCGGCTGAGCCTTCTTCAGCTCAACTTCGACGGTTACCCCTTTGATCAATCGGGGTTCTACTACCTCTGGGATCCGGGCCGATGGTGAGGCGCCGATCGCTGCGCTCTTTCTCTGCACCCCCAATCCCGTTCGAGGCTCTTTGTAGGAGACGCTCTTGATGACGCAGTCGCCGACTCCCCCCCAAGCGCCCCCGCCCGGACCGCCGATGGCGCCGCCGGAGCTTCCGGGAGCCACCGCCGGTCTCGTGCTCGGGATATGCAGCATCGTCTTCAGCGCGCCCATCATCGGCCTCATCCTCGGCTTCATAGGCTTCCAGAAGGCGCGGGGAGCCAGAAAGGTCGCCGAGCTCAACCCGGGGATCTACTCCAACGCCGGTGTTGCCCAGGCCGGCTATGTCTGCAGCATCATCGGCCTGATCCTCGGCGGAATAAGCACCTTGTTCGGCTGCGTCTCCATCGTGTTATTCGCGGTCCTGGCGGCCGGAGCCGCTGCCGCAGCCTCGCAGGCGGGAGGGTTGCAATAGGCTATTGGCTAGCGGCTCTCGGCAAGAGAAGCCGCCGGCACATTTTCGCCTGACAATCGACAGCCCGCTTCTGGGTGGCTGTGGCGGAGTCCCGATCGCATCGGGACGACGCCACGGTTGGTCCGTCACCAAGAAGACCGGGGCTTCGCTTCGCTCAGCCCCAGCCATCCGCAAGACTCCTCTGGAGCCGACAGCTGATAGTTGACAGCCGACAGCCTTCCTACAACTCCAACATCATTCGCTGTGGATCCTCGATACAGCTCCTGACGTGGACGAGGAACTTCACGGCTTGCTCGCCGTCAATAATGCGGTGATCGTAGCTCAGGGCGAGATACATCATGGGGCGCAGCACGATCCGGCCCGGGACGTCCGGGTCTTCGACGGGGCGGCTGGTGATCCGGTGCAGGCCGAGGATTCCGGATTGCGGGGGGTTGAGGATCGGCGTTGACATCATTGAACCGTAGACGCCGCCGTTTGAGATGGTGAAGGTGCCGCCGCTCATCTCGTTGAGTGTCAGCTTCCCTTCACGGGCCCGGGTGGCAAGGTTGACGATCGCCTTCTCGATTTCAGAAAACGACATCGCCTCGGCGTTGCGGATCACGGGGACGACGAGCCCTCGGGGCGTGCCCACCGCGATCGACATGTCCACAAAGTCGTGGTACTCGAATTCATGACCCTCGATGAAGGCGTTGACACGCGGAAACTGGCTGAGGGCTGAGACACATGACTTGATGAAGAACGACATGAAGCCCAGCCCGACGCCGTGGGTATCGAGGAACTGCTCCTTGTAACGTTTTCGCAGATCCATGACCGCTGACATGTCCGCTTCGTTGAAGGTGGTGAGCATGGCCGCTGTTCGCTGGGCGGCCACGAGTCGCTCGGCGATCCGCTGACGGAGCTTGCTCA
>JADFKZ010000031.1 GCA_022564665.1 Planctomycetota bacterium
AAATTGCTTGGATCGATCCCGGGTTTGTCCGCGATGAGAGCATTACTGGTGTTGATCGCCTCCCCAATCTGGTGAGGACTCGCCTCTCGCAGATCCCTATGCGTGTGAGTATGAGCGCCCACTGTCAGCAGACCGGATGACACCATCTCCCCGATCTCACCCCACGTAAGCGCCGGGCTTATCGGGTCGTAAGTCCCCTCACTGGCCAGGCCAACACGTTCGGTTGTGACGTAAAGGGTAAATGGCATCCCTCGCTCCTGTAGCAAGGGGAATGCGGTGGTGTAAGTATCCCGATAGCCGTCATCGAAAGTGAGCACAACAAGTCGATGTGACTCATCCTCATCCCACCTCCGCAAGGCAGACTCGATATCGACAACTTCGAAGCCAGCCTCTAGAAAGTCGAGCTGACTCTTGAAGTCCTCAAGAGTGACTTCCATCTGCCGACCGGTGGTTGTACCCACTTGGTGATAGATCAGAAGGCGAGGACCGTTGGGATTGGAAAAGAACGTGTCCCCAAGCGCGAACGCAGCCTTTGAAAAGTTCCTCGTAAGTGACACAACTCAGGCGGAGGCGAGCAGCTCCGACATCTCGTCGTCGCTCAGCGCCCTGAAAGGCAAGAGGCCAGCACGTTGCAGAGGCGCAAGATTGAATCTGGTTCCCTTCGACCAATCTGGCTTCCAAATTGTGCCGGACCCTTTCTTGGCGCCTCCATCATCGATCAAACTCAAGAGAGACCGCTCGAACAAGTTGACATCCAAAATCTGACCTTCAAAGACGTCTGCCTGTTCGAAGTCGCCCTTGGTCAGCACGGACTTCCGGAAACGCTCGAGCTCATCGATTTGTCTGGTTGCCACCTCGGCAATCAGAAACTCAAGTTGGTCGGTGTCGAGCCGCCTAGCCGGCACCAGCAAAGAGACCGCCCCTCCCGGGCTGGCCAAGTGCCACGATCCCCTGAAGTCGCAGGCATTATGTGCGGCCACCAGACCGACGAGAATCGCCCCTGAGTCAGGAGGTTTGGCAGCGCTTTGGTTGGGGGCCTCAGGGGACCTCGGTTGGCTGCGAGCCGGTCAGATGTTGCACCGTAGCCTCGCCCACCATTGCCTCTCCAAACCCTTCAGCGATGAGCGTCCCGTAGTCGGTGGCGGCAGCCAGCCTCGACACCACCGCTGCTGTCGCTTCCACGGTTTCCAATGAGATGACCCTCGCCTGGTCGTGGAGGTCACGCCCGAGTCGACGTAGTTGAGCGGCCCGCTGGACGTCTTCAAGGTCGAAGTCGATCCGTGACCGCATCCTGCTCTCCTGAGCGAAGACGCCAACCTACCCGTTGGATGGGGTGTTAGGTCAAGAGCCGGGATGTAGGCGGGGCGGACAGATGGGGTTGGCCGATGAGCGAAACAGAAGAGCCGTCCTGATCGGGCGGCTCTTCTGGCTTTGAGCGGTAGGTCGCTAGCTGCGGACCTTGATGTCGCCTTTGAGCATCGGCTCCCATGTCACGTCGTCGTCGTTGTCTCCGCAACTGGAGTTGCCGAGGTCGTCGAAGCTCTCATCGACCATGTCACCAGTCGGATTGTCTTGCACGAAGATGCTCCCATGGTCGCCGATGGGGACCGGGAACGGTCCGGCTGAATGGGTGACGACGAAGCGAATCTCCCAGCCTTGGCTTCCCGCCACTGCGGTGGTCTCTGCGACACAGGTCACGTTGCCGTGAAGCTGTGAAACCAGGTCTCCCGCGGCGTCGACAGCCTTGAACTGGACCTGCCCCGAAGCGACACCGCCGCTCGCGACTCGACACGACATCGCAGGCCAGATCGGCCGAGTGAGAGATGCCGTGGCCGACGCCGGGCGTGACCCGCAAGCCTTTCAGATCATCGCCAACGGCGCCGCGACCGACAACGTCGAGGCGCTGGCCGAAGCCGGAGTCGACGAGGCCATATTCGTCCTCCCCGCCCTCGGGCAGGACATAGTGATCCCCAAACTGGACCAATTGGCGGAGGCGACCGGACTGAGCTGATTGGAGGTTCTCAGGAGCGTTTGACCTCGCTTTCCGAAAGGGCCGACTTCGTCACCTCCGGTCCCGCGGGAACGATCCCGAGGATCATCACAAATGAGACTGCCAACACAACCACGCCGACCGAGGCGGCGACCACCGACTCCCAGGAGCCCACAACCCTCGATGCCAGGGCCACGGCGATGACGTGAAGACCCAAGATCGGTATTTTGCCTGGCAAGCGGCGATGGAGTCCCACCAGTGGTATCAACAGCAGCATCCCCATGGTGGCCCAGCCTCCGATAATCGACACCGGCGAAGTCGATCCTCCATCCACCGTCAGCCATGCGATGAGACCCACCAGAGCGAAGGCGCCCGCTCCGGTAACTCGTGCACTGATGAGGGGCAAGGTGGCGAGTGCCAATGGAATCGAAATCCCCAAGAGCACCCTGATCATATCGGTCTCAGGCACGGTCACCCACAGGCCGAAAATGCTCACGGCGAACATCGCCCCTAGGAGCTCGGACATGGGCGGCCGATTCAGCATGCGAACGGCCGTGCCTGCCGCAAGCACGACAAAAGGAAAGGCAACGAGAACCCAGACCTCATCGGGGAAGCCAACGGCGGTCGTGAGCCAAAGAGCCGCCCCCGCGAGCAGCGCCCAGGCAAAGATCTTGACCGCCTTGGCACCGATGCGGTCACCAACCGAGTCGGCAACATCGAGGAGCCAGCCGCCGAGGGCGAGGAGAGCGAAACCGAGGAAAAGCGACGGCTCAACCTCAAATCGGAAAGACAGAACCACAAGCACTATCCCGACGAACGCCATCCCCCACCCACCCATCGACCTCTTCATCACCGACGACGCCGCATAGAAAAGGCCGAGAACCAACAGTCCCGTGGCGAGCCCGGTCATGAACCCGGTGTGAGTGAACAGCTCTCCTAGGGTCACGAACTCGTCTGGCACCGCCGGGATGGTAGGGACGGCTCTCCTTTGCCAGAGCATTGGGACCGGAAAAAAGGGGGACCCCACGTGGGGTCCCCCTTTCTAATCAGGTTTGGGGGTGGCTAGATGTGTTGAGCAGCCAGGTTGGTTACACGGCTGATGGGTGGTCCACCGATGGACGTGTGGTTGCGGTGATGGTTGTAGATGTGGATCCAGTCGGCAAAGGGCGTCGGTTGGTGAGCCTGTGAGGCATTCAATCGTGATAATCGAAGTGTCCGAGATGGACGTGTGGCCCCTGTTCGCAGACGATAGCCTCCTCCGCACATACTCGGGTACCCGGTGAGAATTCGAGTACAGCGCACCGACCCCGCCTCGAGGAGAACGAGAGATGACTACGATTACGGCGGACGCTGAGCAGGACGCCGAAAGTCTGATCTCATGGAAGACTACTCCCGAGTGGCTACTTCAGTCCTAAGCCTCCGGGTCCACCATGACAAGCTGCAACACTTCGAGGATCGGGCACGCGTTATGGGCCCGAGTAGCCACGGAGACGACGTCGGACTGCCTCTTCGAGGAGAAGGCCTCCCTTTACTCGCGACTTGAAGAACAGGACACCGTCGCTGAGCTGGACGGGATACCGGTTGAGCTGGTGCTTCGATGGCTCAGACTTTGGACGAACAGAGCCCCCCAGGGCAGCAGTCTCGTACGTAGCTCTCACCACCGGATCCGCCGCCTCGGACCAGTACCCCCAAGGATACGCAAAGTGAAGCGGATCGATCCCGAGGTGGGATGAGATCAGTGCGTTGCTAGTGGCAATCTCGTGCTCGATCTGAGAGGTGGTGGCGGTGGCGCCGAACTCAGGGTCCCCAGGAGCAGGTGGGGGCAGGCCAAGCCACACCCCCACACGGTCTGCCCATAACCGTGACCGCCGTCCCTTCTCTTGACGTGTCATGTCTACACCGCCACGGAAGGTGGCGTGGCGGAGATGAAGGTTGTCTGCGGGCGTCGCCGTGTCGCTCGTGAACGCCAGGTCAACGCCGTCACGCCATGCGATCCGGAGTCGATCGGGTGCGGTTTCACTGTGGGGCTCCAGCCTCAGCCAGCCGGGACCGTCAAAGCCGCCGACGTCCTGTTCGGATTTGAACCACAGCTCCCGGCCGCCGGCGAGGAGCTGAGGCGTCCTGACCGACAGCGGATAGGCCGGTGAGCCGAGGAGTTGCACTTTCTTCTCCAGCGTGCGGTACACGAGCCGGTCACATTCGGCCTCGGCTTGCTTGGGCGGGTCGCGGACTCTCACCGGCGTGCCCTGAAGCTCAAGCCGCGCGTCGGCATCTGAGGCGAGCCGTTGAGCCGGGTCGGTGATCGGGACCACCGTCAAGCCGCCGGTCATCGTGATGTGAATGTCGTCGGCGCGTGGCAGCGGAGCAAGTCTTATCGGTGCGGCCCTTTGGGCCGAGGGTGACGCGGGTGTCTGTACCGGCTCTTGTGTGGCGGTTCCTCCAGCCAAGGAGGGTGGGCCGTACGCGGCCAAGGCCGTCGCGGCCAGAGCCGACGGCACGCCACGCGCAGGTCGGGGAGCCCGGCGGATCGCGACCGGGCCCATGCGTGTCCGGCTCTGGGGCGAGAAGACGATCGTCAGCGTGTCACCCGTGGCGGTCTGCGCATCCGTGGCCTCCCCGAGTCGGATCACGATATTGTCGTGAAGCGTCAGCTTGTAGAACTGGGCCTTGCCCTCGCTGGTCGAGGCCGCAGGCGGAGCCGGGCCATTCTCGGGCGGCGTGGCTCGCGAATCGGTTTCGTGGCCGAGCCGGCGCTCGGCGGGCACGGCCGCCGTGGGGCTGGTATCGGCCGCTTCTTGGGCTGATGCCAGGCGAACGTAGTCGACGTGGTCGACGGTGATCCGAACCCACTCCTCTTTCTCGTCAAAGAGCAACACCAGCCCGCGGCCTTTGAGCTCACCGGCCGACCACTCGATCTCAAATACCTCCTCGCACCGGACCGCCGCCATGAAATTGTCGAACTTCACTTGGTGGGTGCGGACGACCATCGACGGCAGGTCATCGGGCGGAACCGAATCGAAGAGGCTCAGGGTGACGTTGCCGGTCAGGCTGCCCGACTCCAGGACCCGGTGCGACATGTGAACCAAGGCCGAGTCACCCGCCACACGGAGGACCCGGTTGTCCGATGAGAATATTTCGGCCCGGGGCCGGGTGATCTTCGCCCACTGTGCCGGAAGCCCGGGCGGGCTGGGATCGAGACGATCGAAGCGGTGCCTCTGAGCGAGCCGGCCTGACTGCGGGTCAAAGATGTTGATCCACCCACCGGCGTCGAGGCTGGGGGGGTCGATCGTGGCGTGAAGATCAAGCCGCTCGCCCGATCCGCCGTCGTCCGTGAACTCCAACGGGGTCACCTCGATGACATAGCTGCTGGGATCTTCGGTCTCCCGTTGACCACCCTCGCGGCCGACCCTGGCGATGATGACGAGCACGACAGCCACAAGCAGGCTGCCGATGATCAGCGTTGGTGCTCTGGGGGTGCCTCTGGCTTTCGCCGGCCGATGGTCTTTGGGCGGCTGCTTTGCCATCCACGCTATCCAAACAGGCCGACGGCTTCATCCCAGCGGTTCTTGGCTTTCAGCAGGTGCTCGACCACTTCACGCACGGCGCCATGCCCGCCTGGGGTGCTTGTGACGAACGCGGCCGCCGCCCGCACCTCGCCAACGGCGTCAGCGACCGCCATAGCATACCCCGCTCTTTTCATGATCGACAGGTCGGGCAGATCGTCGGCAAGAACCGCGACCCGGGAAGCATCCAGCCTCAGCTCCGTAAGCAGCCTGAGAAAGAACTCCTCCTTTTCGCGGGCGCCCTGGATGACGTGGACGATCTCGAGTTCTTTGGCGCGGTGCAGCAGAACCTCGCCTGATCGTCCCGTAATGAGGGCGACCTCGTAGCCCAGCCTCCTCCAGATCCTGATGCCCGTCCCGTCGCGGACGCAGAATCGCTTTGTCTCCACACCGCGGTCGTCCAGCAGGATCCCGCCGTCGGTCATCACCCCGTCCACGTCCAGACAGAGCAACTCGATGTTGGCTGCCGCGTGTGCCGTTTCTCTAACCTGCATTATTCATCACCGCAGAGGCGCCCAGAACGCAGTGAACTGAAATCATGGATGCCAGCGCATTTTGCGTCCAAGCGTAGCGGCCCTTTCGATAGGCCGCGAAGCCCACAAAGCGAGTGTGCGGCCGGAGGCCGCTACGGAGCGCTCGAACAAGAGCTACTGCTCGGTTTCGTACAGCTCGATCTGGCCGCCGCAATAGGCGTCGAAGTTGATCGCCGTTTCTACCGCGGTCGTGGCGAGCCGCGCAGGATCGTCGTCGTTCTCAAACATCGGGTAGAGGGCCCCCAGCGCATAGTCGCAGCCGGACCCGATCGCATAGTACTTCTTGAAGTGGGAGACGTTGGTGTCGGATGAAATCTTGAAGATCCCCTCACTGTTGATGATCATGAAAGTAGAACCGAGATCGCCGAAGGGCGAGTCCTTGTGCTCCGACTGATCGTTGACGAAGGGGTACTGCTCGTGCAGCGCACGCCAGAGGCCGGTGAAGAAGGTGAATATCTCCCTGCTGTTGCTCAGCGGCGGAGGCTTCGCCGACTTTGACAGGTAGTCCTCGATGATGTTGTCGTAGACTGACCAGCCGGTCATCGCGAGCAGCGACGCACCGACCGGCCGAACCTTCGTTGCCTTGGAATTGTCGGTCGGGACCTTCTGGTAGCCGTAGAAGCCCATGGTGTCGGCGGCGACGACGGTGCGGTTGTGCTTGGAAACGGCGACGACGATGGACATGATCAGGTAGGGCAGACTGTTCCGGCTGCGAATCTCACTCACTCACGACCTTTAGTGCGATGAGATCCTGCACGTCAACCAGGCCGACGGGCTTGCCGTCGTGATCCAGGACAGGTATCTCGTCGTGACGGTTCTCCAGCACGAGTCGCATGGCATCCCGCACCAGATCATCGACGCCCAGGTGCTCCGGCCGGCGGGTCATCACTTGGGCTATGGGCCTATCCATCCCACCCGGGTCCTGAAGCATCAGCCGCCGCAGATCGCCGTCGGTAAAAATGCCGGTGAGCCGTCCATGCTCGCCCACGAGCACCACCGCCCCCGGCCGCCGTCCGGTCTGCGTCTGCTGGCACGCCTCGCGGACCGTCGCGTTGTCCCGGACCACCGGCAGGTTTCTGCCCACCTTGAACCGGAGCACCTCGACGACCGGCCGCAACCCCGCCCCCAGGAGACCGCCGGGGTGACGGCGGCGAAAGTCATCGGCGTCGAAGTTCCGCCGCTGGCCCAGGGCCAGGGCCAGGGCGTCGCCGAGGGCCAGCATGGCCGTTGTGGAGGCCGTCGGTGCCAGGTTCAGGGGGCAGGCCTCGGTAATGTCGCCCAGGCTCAAGTGGACGGTGGAGAGCCTCGCCAGGGCCGAGTCCCCGGTGGAGGAAATCCCCAGACGAGGCACGCCGTCCGCCTTGAGGACTGCAGCCAGGTTGACGACCTCTTCCGTTTCGCCGGAGTAGCTCAGGAGCATGACCACGTCGCCCCGACGCACCCGGCCCAGGTCGCCGTGGGCCGCTTCGGCGGGATGAAGCGTGTTGGAGGGCTGGCCCAGGCTCGAAAAGGTAGCGGATATCTTGGCCCCGATCAGGCCTGACTTGCCCATACCGGCGACGACTATGTGCCCCTTGCAGCGATCCAAAAGATCCAGGGCATCCCGCCACGCCTGGCGCTCTCCAGCGGCCGCGCGTTTGATGATGAGGCCGATCGCGTCCGCCTCGGCGCGGAGCACGTCTGCGATGAATGCGGATTCCGCGTCGCGCTCGTGCGTCTTCAGGGTTCCCATTTTCGGCGCCGGTCAAGGCCCTCCAGAACTCGTCAACCCAATGACCGGACCGCACGTGTCTATGATCTTCGACCTGTGTCGGTCTCCGGCGCGATCAAGTATAGCTGGTCTCAGCGCGCGGCGTCGCACCATGTGAGAGGGCCCATGCCACTTCAGGAAGAGTACCAGGTCAGGCTCGATGCGTTCTGCGGCCCGCTGGACCTGCTGCTGTACCTGATCCGCCAGGCTGAGGTGGACGTCAACGACATCCCCATCGCCGAGATCACTGAACAGTACCTCGGCTTTGTCGGCCAGGTCGACGAAATCGATATCGAGGCGGCGGGGGAGTTCCTGGTGATGGCGGCGACGTTGATGGAGATCAAGTCTCGGGCGCTCACGCCCCCGGTGCCCCAGGAATCTCCGCAGGGGCTGGACGCCGACGACTCCCCTTTGCCAGGGGCGGGAATGGGGACCGAGAGCGATCCCCGGTTAGAGCTGGTCCAACAACTGCTGGAGTACCAGAGGTTCAGGATCTCCTCGGAGTTGCTCCAGGAGCACCGGGAGGCATTCCTGAGCCAGTACGCGGCGCGGCCGCACCGCCTGACCGACTTGGAGCCCACGGCCCAGGAGCCGGTGCTCGAGCTGGATGATGCCCACGTCTTTGATCTCTTTGAGGCCTATCAGCGGATCGTTGCATCGATCGATTTCACAAGGCTCGGCGATCATCACATCGAGATCGATGACACGCCGGCCGCCGTCTACCAGGAGGAGCTCATGGAGAGGATCCACGACGCCACCGACAACCGGATCAGCCTCCAGGAGGCGTTCGCCCAAAGCACCCCCAAGCAGCGGGTTGGGCTCTTTCTGGCGATGCTCGAGCTGGTCCGCCTCCGCCAGCTCAGGGTTCGGCAGGAGGATCTCGAAAGCGAGATCATTGTTGAGTTGAACAGCCCCGAATAGTGGCCGCTACGCTTTGACGCAAACTGCGCGGCAACGAGAAAACCGGGCCTTCGCTTCGCTCGGACCCAGCCACCCAGAGATAGCCAACAGCTATCTTCCTGAACTCTGAACCCTAAACGCTGCTCTTTTCTCCGTGGCCCTCCGCGGTGAATCTTTGCCTTCTTCGGCGGCCGCGCGTTTCAGCGCCCGCAGCTCGCGCGGCGTCAGCGTCCGCCATTGGCCCGGTCGCAGACCTTTGAGCTTCAGGGGACCCACCCGGATGCGATGCAGCTTCTTCACGGGATGTCCCAGCCGCTGCAGCATGCGTCTGATCTGGCGGTTCCTCCCCTCCCGCAGCTCGATCAACAGCCGCGTGCCATCTCGGTCCCGCCTGATGAGTCGGATATGGCAACGCGCGGTTCTTCTGCCGCGGCCGCCCGCGTGCCCGGGAAGAAACAGCCCCTCGGTGAGCCGTCGGACCCCGTCGGCGTCCAGCAGGCCCCTGACCGTGACCTCATACGTCTTGGGCAGGTGGAACCGAGGGTGGGTGATCCGGTTTGCCAGCTCGCCGTCGTTGGTCATCAACAAGAGCCCCGTCGAATCCATGTCGAGCCTTCCGGCTGCGTAAAGACGCACCCCGGCGGGGTGATCGACCAGGTCGATGGCCCTGGGCCGCCCGGCGGGATCGGCGTTGGTGGAAACGACCCCCCTGGGCTTGTAGAGCATGACATGGACGTGGCGCGGCGAGGTTTCGACGAGCCTGCCGCCCACGGTGATTCGATCGCGGCTGGGGTCCACCCAGACCGGCAGCGTCTTGATGGTCCTGCCGTTGACGGAGACGGCCCCGGACTCGATCATCGCCTCGCACGCACGGCGCGGGCCGAGTCCGGCCGCCGCCAGGACCTTCTGCAGACGCGGGCCGCGGCACGCATCTTTCAGTGGATCGGGGTCGCTCACGCTGCTGATCGTAGGCCCGCACCGCGGGCGGCCGGTGAGTGGTGCCCGGTGCGGGCATTCTCGAGCCCCGGGGGATTCGCCTCTCGTTCTGGAATGATCGCGAGCAGGTGGGGGCCCTGATTGCCGATGATGGAGGAAGCCATGTCTCACGAGCGATCGAGGCCGATGGCGGACTGGCTGTCGCGGGTGCTTACGCGGCCGCAGGAGGAGCTTGCTCGGTGGGAGCGGGCCCTGCGGTTTCCCTACGACCTGGGTCGATTCGGGACCAGGCAGCTCAAGCAGGACCGCGCCCCGCAGATGGCGGGGGCGCTGGCCTTTCGGACGCTGTTTGCACTCCTGCCTGTTCTGGTCGTTGCCACCGTGCTGGCGCGGGCGTTTCGCGGCTTTGATTCCCTTACTGATTGGTTTACCAGCTTCTTCCATGAGATCGGCTGGGACCACCTGCAGCTGACCCAGACCAGCGGGGCTGGCACCGGGACCGTGAAGGCCGGAGAAACGCTCAGCAGCTGGGCGCTGGGTCTCATCGGCCATGTCAACGAGATCAACTTTGCTGCGATCACCTGGGTCGGCGTGGCCGTGGTGATCTACTCCGCAATCGGCCTGATGATCACGATCGAGAAGTGTTTTAACTCGATCTACCGGGCGCCGGAGGGAAGATCATGGCTGCGGCGGCTGACGCTCTACTGGACGGTGCTAACGCTCGGCCCCGCGGCGATCTACGCCGCGATGTATCTCGGCCGTTACTCCGACACGTTGCTTTCCGAACAGAGCGGATGGTGGCCGGTGCTGCGCGCCGCGCCGCTGATATGGAGCCTTGCCGCTTCCTGGATCGTGACCTTTGCGCTCTACAAGCTCATCCCAAACACCCACGTCACCGTTCGGCCGGCCCTGGTCGGCGCGCTTGTTGCCGCGGTGCTGCTGGAGATCGGCAAACGGATTCTGGGTGCGTACTTCGAAAACGCGGTCTCCTTCAGCCAGCTCTACGGGTCACTCGGGTTGATCCCGGTGTTCATGTTCTGGGTGTACATCATGTGGCTGGTCATCCTGTTCGGGCTGGAGGTCAGCGCGACCCTCCAAATGCTGCGGGGCCGTCGGCTGGAGGAGATGGAGTCGACCAAGGAGCCGACGGGTCTCGTGGACCCGGCCTCACTCTTGACGGTGATGCAGGTGGTGGCCCGGCGCTTTGAGTCCTCTGAGCCCTCGACCGCCAGGGACGTCGCCGACGAGACGTCTATCTCCGAGGCGACCGTGGCACGGATGTTCCAGCGGCTGTCGGAGGCGGGCATTCTTCACCGGCTCGATCGTGAGGATGGAGGCATGACGCTGGCCCGATCCCCGGACAACGTCTCCGCCGACGAGGTGCTCGAGGTCGGATTCCAGATGGTTGATGAGGGGATCGCCGGCCCCAGAGCTGCCATTATGCAACGTCTCCGTGACGCCCAGAGAGGCCTCGCAGCTCAGGTGACACTGTCGGCGCTGGCGGCGGATGAAGAGTGAAGTCAGGTAGGGCCGGCTGTGCCGGCCGCCGAAGAAGGCGCAGATCCACCGCGTAGGGCTGCACAGAAGTGAGCAGGGTTCAGAGTTCAGGGTTTAGCAGATTGTCTCGAACCCCGAACCCCGAACCCCGAACCCGAACCCCTGTGCCTCCAGCTGGTGTAAGGCTGGCCGTGCCGGCCGCGTGGCTCAAGACCCAAGACTGAGCAATCAACGGAGCGACGTTGTCGATGGTTTGCGGTCGCTTGGGGAACTCTTTGGGTCCTTGGTCATTCTGGCCCTCTCATACCGCAGCCATTTGCGCTCGAGGCTGTGAACATCGCCGAAGGCGGCCTCGAAGAGCTCGAGATGGCGCTGTCCGGTTGGGCGGCCGGGCCGCTCCCTCTTTAGAGCGCCAAGGAAATCGCGCATCTGGATTTTTCGAAAGCGGCACAGCCACGAGACGAGGGCATAGCTCTGGTGGTAGACGGCCGTGATCGTCTCATCATGATCGTCGGGCATCTCGGTGTACCGGACGAGCTCGCCCAGCCCGATGAGCGAGGCATCGTCCTCGAGCAGCTCGCGGAACTTTCGGAGGCGAATGGGGTAGTCGTACTCCGGCCCGAACGCCTGGCGGGGCTGGTCGGTCTCGAAGGCGGTGGCCAGTCCTTCACTGATCCAGAGGGGGTTCTGGATCTGTGCGGACTGGATTCGTGTGTGAAACGCCAACTGGTGCACCGTTTCGTGAATGCTGGTGGCGATCGACGCTCGGACTCGTTCGTCGGTGATGCGGCCGCGGGCCATGTGACCGAAGCCTAGAACAGGCGCAGGAGCCCGAGCGTGGGCGGAGTCTGACTCGATGTTGTAGAAGACGACGCGGTCATGCTTTGGCGAGTAGTAGCCGCTGATCCATCCGGCGGTGACGCCATCGTGATCCTTGGCGAACTTCTGGTAGTCCTCCTGCTCTTCAAAGAGAACGCACACCAGCTTGTGTCTGAGCGGCCGGGGGCGGAGCCCAAACCGCCGGGCGAACCGCTTGAACTGATAGTGGGTCAACTCCAGCAGAGCCGTTTGCTCACGGGTCCACCGCGGGCTGGCGTCGGAAAGCACCACAAAGCGTCGCGTCTCGAAATTGAGAAACTGCGGTGGCAGAGCCTCACGAGCGGAGCGATAGGCCTCGGAATCCACCGCGAGCTTGATGTCCGGCGCCGGGCGGTACAGAGCCGGCTCTATCGGGTCGTGCTTCGTGTGGCCTGCCGGAGGTGCGGCGGCGACCCCGGCCAGGCAGATGAGCGTCAGGGTCAGCGCTGCGATCGCTGCCCGCCGCCGCCGGCGTCGCGCCGCACCGGGCTCTTTGACATATGAGGACTCAAGCGGTGATCTCGGCACATTCTGAGCATCGGTGTGGCGGTGGGGTCGTCTGAGTGATACCGATGGCGAGGGCGGTCCTACGTTCCGCCTGCAACGATGAGGTTGATGAGATGGCGGTCGTGGTCACGGATTCGGCCGCATCAGCCGATAAGCAGACAGGGTTCGGGGTTCAGGGCTCAGGGGTCGAGGCTCATCTGTTTCCCGAAGCCCGAAGCCCAAACCGTAGCCATCCTTGCCAGACACCGCCGTAGGACTGGTGTTGGAGGGTGATGCGACGTACGATGGGCTGGAGGTTTCGGCGGTGCGCATGCAAGGAGTTGAGCATGGGTCTTGAAGCGGCTATGCCGGCCGACAGCTTTATGACCACGCAGATCAATCGTCTGATCAACTGGGCTCGTCGTTCCAGCGTCTGGCCGATGCCCTTTGCCACGGCCTGCTGCGGCATCGAACTGATGTCCACGGCAAGCAGCCGCTACGACCTGGCACGGTTTGGGGCAGAGGTCATGCGGTTCAGCCCGCGGCAAAGTGATCTTCTGATCGTGGCGGGTCGTATCGCGGTAAAGATGCTCCCTGTGCTACAGCGGATTTACCTGCAGATGTGCGAGCCCAAGTGGGTCATATCCATGGGCGCCTGTGCGTCCACGGGCGGGGTCTTTGACACCTACGCGGTGGTGCAGGGAGTCGACCAGTTCCTCCCGGTTGATGTCTACGTTCCCGGGTGCCCGCCGCGGCCGGAGATGCTCCTGGAGGGCATCATGGCAATCCAGCGGATCATCGACTCCGAGAACATCCCCTATGACGGAGAGGGACGCAGGCTTCCCCTTCAGGTCGCGATGGAGCCCAACTACGAGCCACGTCCGCAGCCGGCGGAGGTGAGCATCGGTGCAACGTAGTCAGCTCTCAGCAGGGCATCACCAATGACCATTCACTTCTTCAATCGCGCAGCTCCACCGTCCAGTAGGCGTCGTTGAGGAACGCCTTCCACGAGCGGTACCTCGCGTCGCCCAGACGCAACGTGATCACCGGGTTGCGTCTAGGCTTGAGAGGCTTTCGGATGAGACTCATCCTTGCCTGCCGTGGTGTCCGGCCACCCTTCCGGGCGTTGCATTGCACGCACGCGCATACCAGGTTCAACCATGAGTGCTGTCCACCGAGGACTCGCGGGGTCACGTGGTCAACGGTGAGCTCTTTGGTCGAGAATTGGTGGCCGCAATACTGGCAGCAGTTGGCGTCGCGGGCGTAGAGATTGCGCCGATTCAGCTTGACCTCCTGCCGCGGCAGGCGATCGTATCCAAAAAGACGAATAATCTTCGGGACCGCGATGTGCAACCTTGGCGTGCGTATCCAGGCGTGGGCATCGGGCTCGAACTGCCGCTGCAACTCCGCGATTTCCGTCCACGTCTCGAAGTCGTAGTTGATGTACTGGCCGTCCTCGACCGAGATCACCTCGGCCGCCTGTTTAAAGAGCATGACAAAGGCACGTCGCGCGTTGATCACCCGAACCGCCGTATAGAGACGGTTCAGGACCAGAACCTTTTCCTGGAGGACCACTGCGATTGCCGTCATTCGAACCTCCGCTGGTCGCTTGTAGGAAACGTACGATTTAGAACGATGGTAGTCAAACCGATCCCGGTTGGGCAAGCTGGGTAACGACCACGGTTATCGGAGGCGGCCGCGAGGCAACGATCGCCGTGCCGACTCGACCCGCGGGCGGCACAACCGGCGCTGTCCGGTTATTTCTTCTGCGCCACGATCGCCCACACGCGGTGGCGGATCAGCAGCGGTTCGGCCGGATAGCGATCGTGGAGCATCCGGGCGAGCTGGGTGTCGAATGTGTCCACCTGCTCGTCGGTCATTACGCCGGAGCCGACGCCGTTACAGGTGCGGATCCTTCCACGCCACGCCTCATGCGAGAACGGCTGATCGTGGTCGTAGCAGAACTGTTCCAGCAGGGCGAACCCGGCCTCCAGCACCACGTCGATCTGCGTGGGGTACAGACCGTCGGAGCCGGCCATCGTCCAGGCGGGGTTGTGATGGAGTATCAGCTCTTCGGTGTCGCGCGCAATCGGGTCCAGCCTGGGCAGGTAGCAGAAGTGGGCGATGACGAGCACCCCCCGAGGTCGCAGCAGCCGCTTCAGCTCGGACAGCGTTGCCTCCTCGTCGAGCCACATCCAGCATTGGCCGGCGGTGACGAGATCGAATGCGCCCGCGTCGAGGCCCGTGGCCTCGGCGCGGCGGACGAGGAACGTCGCTCGCGAGCACAGGCTTTCTTTGTCGGCCAACTGGCGGGCGGCCTCGATCTGGCTGGCGGCAATGTCGATCCCGGTGACCCGGGCCCCGCGTCGTGCAAGCTCCAGCGCCACGATACCGGGACCCGTCCCGAGGTCGAGTGCACGGATTCCCTTCAACGGGCCGAACCTCTCCAGCCGCTCGTAGAAAGAGGGAGGAAAGCCCGGGCGGTACCTGGCGTAGTCGTGGCTGCGGCGACCGAAGTCGGGGGTAGGCATGGAAAAAGGCTATCGGCTATCGGCAAGAAGACGAAGATTCACCGCGGAGGGCCGCAGAGGGCCGCGGAGAAAAGAACAGGGTTCAGGGTTCAGGAAACGGGCCGTCGGCATTTTCCGGGTGGCTGGGTCTGAGCGAAGCGAAGGCCCGGTCTCTTAGGCTCCGTCTGACAACCCCACTTGCCGGCTGGGTTGTCAGACAGAACCTTGTCGTCGGACCGCCTTCTCTTGCCGACAGCCGAGAGCCGTCAGCGAAGAAGAGAGGGCCATCGGCTGTCAGCTATCGGCGTCAGTGGCGGAAGTGCCTGACGCCGGTCAGCAGACACGTTACTCCATGCTTGTCGCACAGATCGAGCGTCTCCTGGTCGCGTTTCGACCCGCCGGGGTGGACGATGAGTGAGACGCCCGCCCGGATCAGAATCTCTGGAGCGTCGGGGAAGCCGAAGAACGCATCGGAGGCCGCGACCGTGCGACCTGTGATGCTGCCGCCGGCGTTCTCGACTGCGTTGCGGCAGGCGGTGAGACGATCGACATGGCCCGCTCCCGCCCCGAGCAGCCGTCCTTGGGAGCCGATCGCGACCGCGTTGGACTTCAGGTGCTTGGCGACAGTCCAGATGAAGGCGGCGTCTTGGAGCAGCCGTTCATCTGGGGCCGGTCCGGCGGCGTGTCTCCACCGCGCCGGGTCGGCAACTGCGGTGTCGGGCTCCTGAACAAGCAGACCGCCGGGAATCGTCTTGAAGCTCTGACCGGGGCTCCCCGCCGTGGCGGAAGCTCCGGGCTCACCGACCGCGATCAGCCGCACGTTCTTCCACCGGTTGCAGAGCATCTCCTTGATGTTGGGCTCGAAGCCGGGGGCGACGATTACCTGAAGGAACTTTCGCCCCTCGCAGATACACCTGGCGGTGGCCTCGTCGAGTCGGATGCTCAAGGCCAGGATTCCTCCGAAAGCTGCGAGTGGGTCGCCCTTGTAGGCCTGCCGGAACGCTTCGGCTAGGGTATCGGCCACGCCGACTCCGCAGGGGTTGGTGTGCTTGATGATCGCCGCCGCTGGCCTCGGCGGACGCAGGGCGGCCAGATCCCTGATGAGCTCCAGCGCCGCCGCCGCATCCTGGATGTTGTTGTAGCTCAGCGGCGTTTCGCCGGTGAACTCGGCCCGGACGACCCCGCGCTGAGACGTTGCTGCCTCGGCGTACAGGGCCGCCTGCTGGTGCGGGTTCTCGCCGTAGCTCAGCAGCCGGCTGAGCCGGTAGGTCAGGCCCAGGACCGCGGGGAACCTCTGCTCGCCGGTTGAGCACATCCAGCCGGCGATGACCGAGTCGTACTCCGCTGTCTGCGCAAAGGCGTCGGCGGCGAGCCGGCGGCGGAGGGAGAGCGTGGTGGCGCAGTCATGGCTCCTGAGCTCTTCGATGACGCGCTCATACTCTCCCGACCCGGTCACCACCGTGACGTAAAGGTGATTCTTAGCGGCTGAGCGGATGAGGGCCGGGCCCCCAATGTCGATCTGCTCGATCGCCTCCTCCGCGGCCACGTCGGAGGTCGCAATCGTCTCCTGGAAGGGATAGAGGTTGACGCAGACCAAGTCGATGGGAATGACGCCCTGTTGCCGGAGGGCCTGCCGGTCTGCTTCGACATCGCGGCGCGCCAGCACCGCTGCGTGGATCTTCGGGTGGAGCGTCTTGACCCGTCCACCCAGCAACTCGGCGAAGCCGGTGATCTGCTCGACACCTGATACGCCGATTCCCGCATCCTCGAGTAGGGCGGCGGTCCCTTTCGTTGCCACGATCTGGACACCGAGTCCTTCCAGCCCGCGGGCAAAGTCGACCAGACCGGTCCTGTCACTGACGGAGATGAGCGCGCGACGGACGGGAGCCAGGTTGGTTGGGCAGCGTGCCAGGTGGAAGGGGGGAGGGTTCAGGGTTCAGGGTTCAAAAGACCGGCACTCAATGATATCAGAGCGTTACTGTATGCCCTCGACGCCGCAATGCCCTTGGTGCCTATGCGCCGTTGGGCATCAGTCACGCGGCACGAGTCGGATCACGCGGCCGTCATCCGCCGCGGCAACCAGGTTTCCATCTTGTAGCCCACTGGCCTGGAGGTGCTTCACCCAGGGCAGGCTCACGCTCTTAATCACCGCGCCTGCGGTGCCCACGGTTGTCAAAAGTCTCTGCCGGCCATCCCACACCACCATGTGATCCGGGTACCGGCTCACGACGTTGCCCCGAACATCCGGGGCCTGCCAGATCACCTTGCCACCCGGGGCATCAACCGGCCGTGCCTCGAAGCAGACGAGCCCCTGGGCGGGGATCTGCTGGTAGAGGCGATCGCCGATAAGCACGGGCGAGTCCTCCAGCGGCGACTCCGAGAGGTGCCGCCATGCGCTGCGGCCCGTTTGGAGGTCGAAAGCCCAGACGTACTGATCGAGACCCGCTATGTAGACCATGTTCTCGCCGGCGACCGGGGCTGCGATGACTTCGTTGAGCAACTGCCTTTCCCAGAGGCTCGTTGCAGAGGAGGCGTCGAGAATCATGATGCGGCCGTCCGTGCCTACGGTGACGACGTATCCGTCGACGATCAGCGGCGGAATGCGGATCGAGGAGGAGATCTGAAAGGCGCGCCACTGGAACCCGACATCGAATGAGTGCCAAACGAGTTGGCCGTTGCGGGCGCCATAAAGAAAGAAGCGGCCGAAGACGACGGGGGCGGTGCTGGCGATCTGGCCGAGCCGCTGCTTTCGGATCAGCGAGCCGGTGTCTGCGTCGAGAATAAAGATGTCGCTGCCGGTGGAGAGAAAGATCCTGTCGAGGTGAGGAAGAAAGGTGATGCCGTGGATCTCGCTGCGCTGCTCAGCCACCGGGATCCGCCACAATCTGGTCCCATCCTCGCGGCGGAGCCGGGTGAGAAAGTTCTGGCCATCGAGGACCAGCACAGAGTCATGCTGGATCGAAACCTGCTTGATGCCGGAGTTTGCCTGTGGAGATGTTCGCGTCTGCCAGTCGATGCGGTAGCGCAGATCGCGGCTGTTGGTGGGGCCGATCAGGTACTCCGCGTCGAGATCGATGGGTTGTTCGGCGAGGATGGGCTCGGTGACATCGGGCGCAACGGCATCGCTGGTTCGAGGCTGAGCGGTCACGGCACAGCCGCTGATCGCCGCGACCGCAAGGGCCGCGGCCGCCGCCGGCAGGGGCGATGCGTGTCGGGAGCGTCCATTCAGCTCTTGACGGGCGGTCCTTGGGGCTGGGGGGCCGCCGGCATGTGGGAGCTCTTGGGGCTGGGGGGCCACTGGTGTTTGGTAGCCCTTGGGGATGTGGATTCGTTTCATCGCTGTGCAAACTCCATGTCACCGGCCCTCGCCGTGGAGGGCCGCTCTGGGCGGGGGGCCGAGGGGGTCGTTAAAGTATCGCGGGGTCGGGTATCCCCCGTCAAGAAAAAATGTGTCTACGATCGCAAGATCCATGTTCAGCGGGATCGTGCAACAGCTGGGCACCGTGATCGCGGCCGATTCCGCGAGGTGTGGCAGGGTACTCCTCGTCGATCCGGGCCGGTGGGATCGCCACCCCGCCCCCGGCGAGTCGGTTGCGGTCAACGGCTGCTGTCTGACGGTAACGGATCCCGCGGCCGGCGAGACCGCCGGCCGCGGGAAGTGTCTCCGCTTCGATCTGATCAGGCAGACGCTGGAGGCTACGACACTTGGGGAGCTGGGTGCCGCCGACGTGGTCAACCTGGAGGCGGCGATGACGCCGACTGATCTTTTCGGAGGCCATCTGGTGCAGGGGCATGTGGACGGGGTGGGGCTGGTGCGCCGTGTGGAGGACGCCGGCGAGCGGCGTCTGATAATCGAGCCGCCGTTGGCCCTCATGGAGTACATCGTGGAAAGGGGATCCATCGCTCTCGATGGCGTGTCCCTCACCGTCGCGGCCCTGGGCGCGTCGGAATTCGACGTTGCCCTCATTCCCACGACGATCCAGAGGACGACCCTTGGCGGGCTCCGCGCCGGCTCGAGGGTCAACCTCGAGACGGATTACCTGGTGAAGGCGGTGGTCACCTGGCTCCGGCGGCAGGAGGACCTGGGAGCCAAGCGTTCGGGGTTCGGGGCTGGAGGATTGGGATGACGGGTCAGGGCGTCGCAGACAATTTCTGACTCTTGACTTGGGATTTCTGATCTTCGGTGGTGAGCTGGCCGGCATGCAGACAAAGAAGGGTCTGGTCATCTGCCTGGTGCAGCGACCCCGACTGCAGGTTCAGCCGCTGGCTGATCGTAGCGATCATCTTCTTCGGGGAGCCGAGCGCGCAGAGTTGCTCGAATTCCTGGCGGTAGCGCGTGTTTGGCAGAACCTCTCTGGCATCGTCCCGCCGCACGTACGGGAACGCCTGCTCGAATCCGTCGGAGTACAGCAGCAGGTGATCGCCGAGTTCCAGCTCAACCTCCAATTCATCGTATGTCTCATCGCTGAAGACGCCGAGGAGGCCCCCGGAGGTTTCCAGCGCCACAGACCTGCCGTCGGCGTGAATCAGAAGCGGCGCAGGATGCCCCGCCCCGGCCACCGTCAGACGCCTCGATCGGCAGTTGATGACCGCGTACGCCGAGGTTGCGAACCTGTTCGGTAATCCACGGTGGCGGATCATCTGGGCATTGAGACGTTGGAGGACCTCCTTCGGCTGGAGGATTCGAACCGACGATCCGTTAGGCTCACTGGTCGTGAGCGACTGGAGAATCACCATGGTCATGAGGGCGGCGGCGATCCCGTGCCCTACCGCGTCGGCAATGAAGAGTCCGATGTGATCCTCATCGAGACGGGTGATGTCGTAGATGTCGCCGGAAACGAAATGCGCCGGCCGCCACAATGCAGCCGTCGTTACCCCGTGGAGCGAAATGGGCTCTTGGGGAAGATGCTCTCGCTGGGCCACCGCCGCCAGGTGCAGCTCCTCGTGGATCTTGTTGACCTCGCCATGCAGCCCGCCATAGGTTCGCCGGGCCACGGCCATCTCCCGCCAGAGACGGTTGATCTCGCGCTGCCTGTGAAGCATCCCATGAAGCCGCGCACACAAGATCGGCCCCGACGTCTCGCGGCCATCGACCATCGTGCCGGAGTGCTCAAAGATGTTGCTCGATCTGGGTGGCTCGTCCAGCAGCGCGAGCACGGGGACATGCCAGTCCTCCAGGTACGACAGGGAACTGAGAAACCGGGCGTGATTGCTCGCGGCGTCAACGATCAGCACCGCGGCGTCCAGCTCGCGGACCACCGCCTCGGTAAGCTCATCCAACCTTCCGGTGGTAAAGATTGCGCCGGGGCTGATGTCCCAGGCGTTCATCATGCGCCGGCAGATCGCCTGAGCCACGATCTCATGGTCCGCGTCGGCAAAGACGGTGATGTTCCAGTTGTTCTTCGACTCCCTCACAAGTCTGCGCGACTCCGTATCTGCGACTCTCTACCCACAGATCGAACATCGGCCTAGCGGGCCAGCGCCTTGAGACGACGAAGATCCAGCGCGATCTTGTCCTCGACTTCGAGGTTCAGCTCCTTGAGCGTTCCGGCGGCCAGCTCGATGGCGAACTGGGCCGGATGGACGCTTGAGTACTCCGCGAGGCGTGACCGATAAGTGTCCTTGGTCTCATGGGCCCGGCGGGGCGGCTCCGCCCTCATTTGATGGGTGGCGGTAATCCTCCCCTGGGGATCGAGAAAGATGATGTCGATGTCGACGAGACAGTCCCCCATCCAGAAGGAGCGGATATCGGCGTCAGGAAAGATGAACAGCATCCCGCCATGTGGTGGGATCTCCGTTCGTCCCATTAGGCCGTAGGCGCGAGAGGCATCATCGTTGGCGAGCTCGAGCTCAAACGGCTCGGCATTGATCAGAATCCTTTCCCTCGTCGGGGTGGACGCGGGTTGGGTGCAGCCCCCGGCCGTCCAGGAGACCGCAATGAGCAGAGCCGCCGGCAGTCGCCGAATCGCACTCATTTAAATCCGTCCCTGGCCGGCCTTTGGGGCTCGCCTGGTCTTGGCAGCCCCTTGGGAGATGTGCGGCCTGCTTGTTCTTGTGTCCCCTTGGGCCGCGGGAATCTCCCACATAGGGTATAGTGCTTCGCCCGAAGCGGAGCATCGGCCGGCGAGATGCGGCGGGGAGTGATTTTCATGGAAAAACTGAACCGCCAGCAGATCGACTTGAACCTGGCGGACCTGCCGCAGTGGTCGCTCAACGGCGATGCCCTGCAGAGGACCTTTCGCTGCGATGACTTCAATGGGTCGATGGTGTTCGTCAATCGCATCAGTGCTCTGGCGGAAGACATGCGCCACCACCCGGACATCCTGATTCGATACAACAAGGTCACCCTGACGCTGACGACGCACGATGCGGGAGGGCTCACGGACCGCGACTTCGTCTTTGCCCGGGGAGCGGATGAGGCGTCGCGGCGTGAGGACGTCAAGGCGTAAGCCGGCAAGTGTCAACGGGGTTCGGGACCGGGCGACCGTCCACTCCTGAACCCTGCTCTTTTCTCCGCGGCCCTCCGAGGTGAATCTTCGCCCTCTTCGGCGGCCGGTACAGCCGTTCCGGGCTATTGCAACATCTGCCGAACCAGCTTGGCTCGCGCCACGCGCCGCTGGTCGCGATTGAGGTCGACGCCCACATGCTGCTGGAGGTGGGCGGACTGGACCAGCAGCAGAAGACGGTTGATTGCGGTGATTGCCACGCCCGGGAGCCGGCCTAGGTGGACGCCGAGGCGAAGGCGGCTCAGGAGCTTCATGGCCTCCTCCGCCCCCAGCAGGCGTGCAGCGCGGAGGATACCAAGCGCGCGAAAGATCCGGTCGTCCAGCAGCGTGGGGTTGCGTTCCACGAGCATTTTTCTGGCCTGATGTTCATATTCCACGATGCGGGGCAGTATCCGATCCTGGAATTCCCCCAGCAGCTCATCCTCGCTTCGTCCGAGCGTCACCTGGTTGCTGATCTGGTAGAAGTCGCCGGCGGATTCCGATCCTTCGCCGTAGTAGCCGCGGACGGCCAGGTGCAGGTCCTTTGCCGCCCGCCGTACGCGCTCAATCTCGTTGGTGAGCTTCAGGGCAGGCAGGTGCATCATCACAGACAGTCGAATTCCGGTGCCGACGTTGGTCGGACAGGCGGTGAGATACCCCCATCGGGGGGAGAATGCGTAGTCGAGCTTCGATTCAATCGCGTCGTCAATGATGTTGATCCGCTCCACGAGCTCGACGAGCTGCCGGCCCGGGGCCAGCAGCTGCATCCGCAAATGGTCCTCTTCGTTGACCATGATGCTCAGCGTCTCGTCGCCGGACACTGCGACGGCACGAGCGATGTCGGTCTCGGCCAGGTTCCGGGATATGAGGTGCCTCTCCAGGAGCAGTTGGCGATCGCGCGGCGTAGCGCAGTTCAGGTCCACCCAAATCATGCCTTCAGCCAGGTCGGTGCCGAGCACGACCTGCCGGGCGATGCTGACCAGCTCGCGATGCTGCTTGTCGCTGGCCTTGTTGACAAAAGGGAAGCCGGCGATGTTCCGGGCGACCCGGACCCGGCAGCTCATCACCACATCGGTGTCGGGACCGTCATCGCGGAGCCAGGGACCAGGTGTGGCGAACTCCATTGTTTCTTGGCGCCTCCTCAGGTCTTGTCGGATTTGGCGTCGGCCGGGTGCGAGCCCGGCGTCTCGGGATCGAGGCCTCGAAGGCGATCACGGAGCTGGGCGGCCCGCTCGTATTGCTCGGCGGCCACCGCCTCGTCCAGCTCCTTGACCAGTTGCTGAACCTCCACCCTCCGGTCGACCCTCCCGCCCGCCCGTCGGGGCGTCTTACCGCGGTGATGCAACGCGGCGTTCTGCGCCCGCTCAATGAGGGGGGCGAGTTGTGTCTCGAAAGCCTCGTAGCACTCGGGGCATCCAAGGGTGCCGATCTGGCGGAACCGGGAGAAGGTCATCCCGCACCCGGGACAGGATTTCTTGCTTGCCGACTTGGCCCTTCCCGTCTGGGAGATGACGAACTGCGTCAGCAGCTGGCTGAGAGGCTGGTGGCTGGGC
>JADFKZ010000156.1 GCA_022564665.1 Planctomycetota bacterium
ACCACTGGTACATAAAATGGGGGCAGGTCACTAGGATGACCAGAAGGCCACAGGCTATCTTGACAGCAGTTTGGATTCTGAGCATCTTCCGAGGTTGCTATGTCTAAGAGAACCCAAATCGTGTTGGCGCTGGTTGGTGTTGTGCTAAGCTCAATAGGTTGTATGGCCATACGATCGCGACAGGATACGAAAGCCAAGGTCCCTTCCCAAGTTCCACCGATGACCTGCGATCCCTTTGCGCCATGTGACATAGACCGTGACGGAGACTGTGACGTTGATGATTACAACTTGATTGTACATCTTATCGGTGAGACCATCGGAGGAAGTAGATACAATGAGCTAGCCGATGCCGACCATGACGGGCTCATCAGCAAAGATGATCTGCGAACACTATTCCCGACGATGCCGGAGCAGTAAGAGCAGCAGCGGCTGCGGCAGCGCGATGGCGATGTTGGTCCTCTCATGGAAGAACTGCGGGATCTGGGCCTCGTCCTGGATGCGCCGCTTCTTCCAGGGCCACGCGCGGATATTGCGTCCCCCTCCCCAACTGGACAGGGCATAATGCCCACCAAGGAGGAACGCGATGACCGAGACGAACAAGGCGCACTCCGATCAGCTTGACGACGTGAAGCGGTGGACCGCGAAGCGTAAGTCTGCCGTGGTGTTGGACTTGATCAAGGGTAAGACGACCGCGACTGACGTGGCCCGCAAGCACGACCTGACTGTGGCCGAAGTCGAAGGCTGGCTGGAGCGGTTCCTGGCCAGCGGCGAGGCCCCCGAGGACCCTGCCGATCTGCCGCGATCTCGGTATTGACTACCTCGTCCCCCTCACGGTTCAATAGGTCGTAGCGGATCATCCGCTGGTGCAGGTCCAGGCCCAGCGTCTGGCCCCGGAACCAATTCGGTCGTCGATTCAGCTTTTTCATTTTTTCATTTGGGTTCCCTTTCGTTTAAGGCTCCTACTGCTTGGGACAGGTCACATTTGACCTAAGCCCGCATCAGCACGCGAGCCCGGAAGGGGGAACCTATTCACGACATCACCCGGAGATTGCTGACAGCCGAGAGCCGCATTCCGCATGCGTGCGGCCTATGCTTGCCTCAAGGTGCGCACAGGCCTGCGGAGGGGCCTCGCCCATGTCCGAGCCGACCCAATCCAGCGGGTGGTCCTTTGAGAATGAGGCCCACGACGCCGCCTTCGCCGTCGCCTACCTGCACCGTGTCTGCTTCACGCGCGACGTCTTGGATACCGCCAACCCCGCCCTGAGGAACGTGCTGCAAGCCGACGGCGGGCGGCTCGCTCGCGTCCTGGTCTTCGTCGATGACGGGGTGGCGTGCGCGTGGCCCGATCTGAAGGACGGAATCATCGCCTATGCGCGGTCCCACGCCGATCAGATGACGCTGGTCGACGCCCCGATCCAGATCACTGGCGGCGAGGCGTGCAAGAACGATTGGCAGGTCTTTGAACGCGTGGCCCGGGCCATCACCGGCGCGGCGATCTGTCGCCGGTCCTATGTCGTGGTCATCGGCGGCGGCGCGGTGCTCGATGCCGTGGGGTTCGCCGCGGCCACCGCTCACCGGGGCGTTCGGCTCGTTCGGCTTCCGACCACCACGCTCGCCCAGGCCGACTCAGGCGTGGGCGTCAAGAACGGCATCAACGCCTTCGGCCGCAAGAACCTGCTGGGGACCTTCAGCCCCCCCTGGGCGGTCATCAACGACGAGGCGTTCCCTTCGACGCTGTCCGAGCGGGACTGGCGGTGCGGGCTCGCCGAGGCGGTCAAGGTCGCGCTTCTCAAAAGCGAGTCGTTCTTCGAGCAGATTGTCGCGGCGCGTCCGCGGCTGCGCAACCGCGACGAGGCGGCGATGCGGCCGTTGGTTCGGCGCTCGGCGCTTCTTCATATGCGCCACATCGCCGATGGCGGCGATCCATTCGAGCTCAACGAGGCCAGGCCGCTCGATTTCGGTCACTGGTCGGCGCACAAGCTGGAGCAGATGACGGGCTTTCGCCTCAAGCACGGCGAGGCGGTGGCGATCGGGATCGCGCTGGATTGTGTCTACAGCGCCATGACCGGGCTGCTGGAGTGGTCGGACGTCAAGCGGATCTGCGATTGCCTCACCGGTCTGGGATTTGAGCTGGTGCACGCGGCGCTTCAAGAGAGCGAGACGCTCCTGGCGGGGCTCGAGGAGTTCCGCGAGCATCTCGGCGGCGGTCTGACGATCACGCTGCTCAACGCGATCGGAAAGCCGCTGGAGGTCCACGAGATCGATCACGCGGTGATGATCGAGGCGGCGAGCCGGCTTCGTCGCAGTGCACGCGTCATTTTCTGAGAGCCGATCAAACAACCAGGCCCGCCGGCGGGAGGTCGCCGGAAAGGGAGGGCGGTGGGGGTGGGGGGCTGGCGTCCCGACGCGCCGGGCCTACACTCCACGAGGGGCGTGAGACACCAAGGGAGCCACAGGATGCCCACGAGCGACCGGAGCTGTCCCACCACGAGTTCGCGCGTCATCGAGCTGTACTTCTTGGAGCACCGCGCCAAGCTCATCGACATCGCCGCTTTTCTCGACCGGCTGGATCGCGCCGCCGCCGACGGCGGCGGCGAGGACTTCCGCGTCTCGGCATTCCGGGAGGCGATTGGCATCCTCAGCGACGGCTGTCCCCAACGGAGCAGGCGGATCCTGGAAAAGCTCAGCGACCCCACCGCGGAGCCGATCGCGTCGGCGGAGGGGCTCAAAGGCGCGTGTGGCGCGTACCCGGGCGCGCACGCCGCCGCCGGAGGCGGGCCGTGAGGTACATCGACCCCCACATCCACATGATCTCACGCACCACCGACGACTATGCCCGCATGGCGAACGCCGGGTGCGTCGCCATCACCGAGCCCGCCTTCTGGGCGGGGTTCGATCGCAGCTCCCCGCGCGGCTTCTACGACTACTTCCGCCATCTCACCGAGCAGGAGCCCGCCCGCGCCGCCGCCTACGGGATCAAGCACTACGCCTGGTTGTGTATCAACCCCAAGGAAGCGGAGGACGTGGGGTTCGCCCGCGAGGTGATCGCGTTGATCCCTGAGTTCCTCGACCGGCCCAACGTGGTGGGGATCGGCGAGATCGGACTCAACAAAAACTCCCGCAACGAGCTTCAGATCCTGGAGGAGCAGATCGCGCTGGCGGCTGAGTATGACCAGCTCATCCTCGTCCACACGCCCCATCTGGAGGACAAGCTCAAGGGCACGAAGCTCATCATGCAGGCGATCAAGGCCAACGGGAGGATCGATCCGGGGCGGGTGCTGATCGACCATGTGGAGGAGCACACGGTCGGGATCGTGCTTGACGAGGGGTTCTGGGCGGGGATGACGCTTTATCCGGAGACCAAGTGCACCCCGCAGCGTGCGGCGGACATCATCGAGATGTACGGCACCGAGCGGATCTGGATCAACTCAGCCGGAGACTGGGGCCCGAGCGATCCGCTGGCGGTTCCCAAGGCGCAGCGGGAGATGGCTCGCCGCGGCCACTCGCCCCAGACGATCTCGAGGATCTCTTTCGACAACCCGCGGGCGTTTCTCAGTGCGTGCTCCAAGTTTGATTGCTCCGACGGCGCGGCGGATGCATGACGCGCTGGGAAAGGGGACGGTCCTCGGCTACTGCACCAACGTGCACGCCGGGGCGACGTGGGAGCGCACCAGGTCCAACCTCCGCACCCACGCGGTTGCGGTCAAGCAGCGCGTCAGCCCCGACGGGCCGATGGGCGTGGGGCTGTGGCTGTCCGCGGACGCGGCGCGGACGGTGCTGGAGGCCGGCGCCGCCGAGAGCCTCCGCGACTTCCTCGGGGCCGAGGGTCTGCTCGCCTATACCTTCAACGGCTTTCCCTGGGGCGATTTCCACCAGCCGATTGTCAAGCACCGAGTCTACGCACCGGACTGGAGTGATTCTGATCGCGTCGCCTACACCAAGGATCTGATCGCGATCCTCGCCTGCCTGCTGCCCGAGGACTCCTTGGAGGGCAGCATCTCCACCCTTGGGGTGGGCTGGCACTCGATCGCGGCGGACCAAGGGCGTCTTCGGCGCGCCGTCGAGAACCTGCTCGGCGTTGCCGCGCACCTCAAGAGGCTGGAGGAGGCAACAGGGGTCCTCATCCACCTGGACCTGGAGCCGGAGCCCGGCTGCTACCTTCAGCGGGCACGTGACGTGGTTGCGTTCTTCAGCCGCCACCTGATCCCGGCGTCGCGGGGGATCGAGATCGCGCGGTATCTGCGAGTGTGCCATGACATCTGCCACGCGGCGGTCATGTTCGAGGAGCCAAAGGAGCTCTTTGGGCTCTATGACGCTGCGGGAATCGCAATCGGCAAGGTGCAGATCTCCTCGGGCCTGCGGGTGAGATTTGATGATCTCGAGGAGTCAGACCGGGCCGCGGCCCTCGGGCAGTTGGGTAGCTTCCGCGAGCCGCGATACCTCCACCAGACGGTCATCCGTCGGCGCGACGGCGTCGTCTTCCACGAGGATTTACCCGATGCGCTGGCGGGGAGTGAGCCGGCCGGCGAGTGGCGTGTGCACTTCCACGTGCCGATCAACCTCGACCGGATCGCCCTTCTGGGGACGACTCAGCGGGAGATCGGCCGGTCGATCGCGCTGCTGCGTGACCGCGGGGTGCGGCACTGGGAGGTCGAGACCTACGCGTGGGACGTTCTGCCCCCGCCGCTGGGAGTTGACACCCTCGCTGAGGGCATCGCCCGGGAGCTCAAGTGGCTGCTTGACCTCTCAGGTGATCCCACGGTCTTACCGGGACGCGGGACGTGAGCGGCGTCCCTGCCACGCTGCGGGCCTACGTCGACCTGTCGAGGCTGGCCAACACGCCGACGTGTGTGACCAACGTGCTCACCGGGTGTGCCATCGCCACCGTGGCGGTGATGGGCGCGGTTCCGGGGGTGGGCGCGGTTCCGGGGGTGGGCGCGGTTCCAGGGGTGGGGGTGGTCGGGCGGATTGAACCTCTGCGCGCCGCGGCAGTGACGGTGGCGGTCCTGCTGATGTACGTTGCGGGGATGGTCTTCAACGACGTCGTTGACCACGCGTGGGACAGCCGGTTCCGGCCCGAGCGCCCCATCCCCTCCGGTCGGATCTCGCGGCGGGGGGCGTTCTGTTGTGCCGCAGTCAGCCTTGCCTTGGGGCTCGCGATTCTCGGCTTGCTCTCGACGGAGACGCTCGCGGTGGGTCTTGTGCTGGCTGCATGCATCGTCGGCTATGACCTCGTCCACCACCGCACGTCGCTCTCGGTGGTGCTGATGGGACTCTGCCGGGGGCTGGTCTATCCCCTGGCTGCACTCGCGGTTGCAGGTGTCGTTGACGTGTGGGTTGCAGGGTGGCTCGGCGGGGCGCTTGCGGTCTATATCGCTGCGGTGACGTTCTTGGCCCGCCGTGAGTCGGAGGGCGACGCCGGGTCGTGGCGATGGCTGTCGATTGTCCTGCCGCTCATCGTCCTGGCGCCCGCGGCCGTTGTCCGGCCCCAGGAGTGGTTGTGGACGATTCTGGCCGCGGCGGCGCTGATCGCATGGCTCCTGCGCGGTGTATCGTTTGTCCTTCAAAAACAGCCCCGGATCTTTCGTGCGGTGGGTCTATGGCTTTCGGGAATCTGTCTGGTCGACTGCCTCTATCTGACGCTGCTCGATCAGCCGGCGGCCGCGGCGCTCGCCTTCGGCTGTTTTGCGCTGACCACTTTCACCCAGCGATACGTCCCGGCGACCTGATAGACTTCGGGGTTGGTTCTGTCAGCTGCTTGGCCTCCAGGTCCTTGCGCCGCTTGGCGTCCTGCCGGGCGCGGCTGGGGCCTCGGGATACCCGGCATCCTGCCGGGACGTCTGTACGGTGATCCGTTCGTTCCCTTTCGTTCCTTCGTGCCTCCGTGCCTTCTCCAACCGTCGTCATCGACGTGGCCGGTCTGAGCAAGAGCCTCATCGGTGACGCAATGCCGCATCTGCGCTCCTTCAGCCGGGGGGGGTGTCTGTGCCGGCTCGAGCCGGTCCTTCCCGCGGTGACGTGCCCGGTGCAGGCAACGATGCTCACCGGCACGATGCCTTGCGATCACGGCATCGTGGGCAACGGCTGGTACGACCGCGAGTTGGCGGAGATCCATTTCTGGAAGCAGTCGAGCCATCTTGTGGCCGGCGAGAAGGTCTGGGAGACCGCACGGCGGCGTGATCCGGCGATCACCTGTGCCACGCTCTTCTGGTGGTACAACATGTACTCGACCGCGGACTACTCGGTCACCCCCCGGCCGATCTATAAAGCCGATGGCCGAAAGCTGCCGGACTGCTACAGCCGGCCGCCGGAGCTGCGCACGCTTTTGACGGAGAGGCTTGGCGTCTTTCCCCTCTATTCATTCTGGGGTCCCGGCTCCTCGATCGTTTCCAGCCGGTGGATCGCAGACGCCGCCAAGATCGTCTACGACCGCTACCGGCCCACGTTGACGCTTGTGTACCTGCCCCATCTGGATTACGCCCTGCAGATGCTGGGGCCTGATCATCCGGATATCGGCAGATGGCTGGGGGAGATCGACGAGGTCGTCGGGGACCTTCTGGGGTTCTTCGAGGATCGGGGGG
>JADFKZ010000032.1 GCA_022564665.1 Planctomycetota bacterium
CCCATGGCACGTCGACGAGCCCGGTCCGCGTGATCACCGGCCCCGTCGTGGACGGCGTGAAATGGCTCGTCGGGCAGGTGTTCTCCAACCCCGCCTGGGTTGGCACGCTCGTAGCGGTCCTCGGCCTGCTGATGCTGTTCTTCTCGCTGTTCCTGATGGTCACCAACCTCAGGGGGGCGCTGCTGCACCGGCTTGAGGGCCTCTTCCGGTCGATCTTTTTCCGCAACGACCTGTTCGCAGGGGTTGCGGGCGTCGTGACCACCGTGCTGGTCCAGTCCAGCTCGATCACCACCAGCCTCATCGTGCCGCTGGCGGGCGCGGGCGCCGTCACGCTCAACCGCGTCTTCCCCTTCATGCTTGGCGCCAACATCGGCACCACCTGCACCGGCGTGATCGTGGCACTCGCCGTGGTCGATGATCCGGCCTCCGTGGTCAACGAAAAGGGCATCGCGGTCACGGTCGCGGCGAGCCACGTCCTCTTCAACCTGATCGGGATCCTGATCTGGTATCCGCTCAAGATCGTGCCACTCGGGCTGGCCCGGTGGTACGGAAGGCTCGCCGCCCGCTCCAAGCGCTATGCTTTCCTGTTCCTGCTCGTGGTGTTCGTGGTGATCCCCGTCATTGGTATAACCATTACGGAGTTGCTGAGAGCGCCGTAAGGAGCTTGCCATGCTCAAGCAACTCTTCTCCGCATTTAGGTCCGGCGACGTGCTCGATCGGGCGTTCTCGCAGTTCGCAGAGATGCTCGATCATGCCCTGTGGATGTTCATACGGGCCAACGAGGTGCTGCACCGGAAGGTCGACGCCGAAGAGGTCAGGGAGTCGCTCTATCGCCGCGACAAATCGGTCAATGAGCTGCTCCGTTCCATCCGGCGAAAGATCGTTCGTCACCTGACGATCAACCCCGGCTCGGACGTGGCCGCCTCCCTGGCACTGATGAGCGTGGCCAAGGATGCCGAGCGGATCGGTGACTACTGCAAGAACGTGCTGGAGGTCGGGCGGTTCTACACGAAAGGCTTTCACCTGCCCCGCTATCAGGAGCCGCTGGACGGAATCTGCGGGCGGGTCGAGCCACTCTTCGGGACGGTCACCAAGGCGTTCAAGGACTCCGATGCCGAGGCCGCCAAGGCGGCGATCAAGGCCGCCGACGCCATCGGCGATGACTGCGACCAGATCATCGAGCGGCTGCTTGGCGACACTGCGAGCATCGAGACGCACGAAGCCGTCGCCTATTCGCTGCTTGCGAGGCACTACAAACGCGTCTCGTCCCACCTGGCCAACGTGGCCACCGCCATCCTGGGCAGGGTGGAAGACCTCGATTTCCGGCCCTAAGGCGACCGTTTTTTTTCGGTACACTCGCGATCTCGTGACCAGCGATCCCGAGCGAACCGACGCGGACGTCCCGTCACCGCACACGCCCGCCGGATCCGGACCCGCCCCGCGCATTAAGGAGGTGGGCGAGACATCGCCTCAGGATGAGCGTGTCGCCGCGCTTATCGAGCACACGATCGACGTCCCCGTGCTGGCCAGCGCCGTCTCCGAGCAGGAGGCGGCGGACGCGGCGGACACGCTGGAGACCCTCGCCGAGGAACAGGCAGCCGAGGTTCTGGAACAGATGGACGATCGCTCCGCCGCCGATGCGCTGGCGGAGATGCAGCCTCCGCTGGCCGTCGGCGTCATGCAGGACCTCCTCGAGGAGGATCTGGGGTACGCCGCCCGGCTGCTGGCGGTGATGGCTCCCGATGACGCGGCGGACCTCCTCCAATCCATTGAGGAGTCCTACAGGGAGGAGGCGCTGGCCGCGATGGACCTTGATGCGGCGGCGGTGCTCCGCCAGCTCGTCGGCTATGACCGCGAGTCAGCCGGCGGCCTGATGACCACCGACTATCTCGCCCTGGGCCGGCGAATGAAGGTCAATGAGGTGACCGAGGTTATCCGGGGCCGGGCGATCCCCGAGAGCATTCACCATCTGCTCGTGATCGGCGACGACGGACGGCTCGTGGGGGTCGTGGGTCTGCGGGACCTGCTTCTGGGCGATCCAGATCAGGAGATTGCCGAGCTGATGAAGACCACCGTCAAGGCGGTTCGGCCGGATCTCGACCGCGAGCAGGTGGCGCGCGAGTTCGATCGCTACGACTACGCCATGCTGCCGGTGGTGGATCTCGACGAGCGGCTGATCGGGGTCGTCACCGTTGACGACGTCATTGACATCATCCGGGCCGAGCAGACGGAGGATGTTCAGAAGACGGTGGGGGCGGGGGCCGTGGAGGCGGTCTACTCGGGGGTTGCAGAGAAGTTCAAGGGACGGTTCCCATGGCTCGGCGTGAGCCTGCTGTTGACGTGTGTCGGGGCGCTGGCGCTTCTCGTCTTCCGCGAGATGATCGGCCGGCTGCCGATCCTGGCCTACCTGGCCATGGTCATCGCGCCCGTCGTCGGCAACGCCGGCCATCAGGCGCTGGCGGTTACGCATCGAGGGATCGTGCTCGACGAGGTGCGCAAGGGACGGGTCGGTCCGCTCATCGGCCGCGAGGTGACCGTTGGAGTGCTGATCGGTCTTGCGCTCGGCGCCACGATGGCGGCGGCGCTGGGGCTGCTGTCCTATGTGCCGCAGATCCAGGGTGCAAGCTGGCAGCTCGGTCTCGTCGCCGGCACGTGCATGACTGTGGCCATGGCCAGCGCAACGCTTGCCGGGGTCACGATTCCCCTGATCATGCGCCGCCTGGGCATCGACCCGGCACACGCGTCGTCGATCATGCTCATTCTGATCACCGACGCCATCTCGATCACGGTGCTCCTGAGCCTCGTGGTCCTCCTGTCCGCATGGCTCCCGGAGGCGTAACAGAGACGCATGCACCATGGGTAGTCCGCCGCTTGCGTCCGGGACCGCTCGACCACATACACTGGGGACGGTGCAGTCCGACCTCGACCAGATCCTCATCGATCGCGACCGCATTGCCCGGCGGATTGCCGAGATGGCCGCCCAGATCACGAGCGATCTGGAAGATCTCCAGCAGGAGGGCGACATCGTGCTCGTGTCCGTTCTCACGGGCAGCATCATCTTTCTGGCCGATCTGATCCGCCGGCTGCCGCAGAAGCTGCGCATTGACCTGGTCACCGTCAACAGCTATCCCGGCACATCGACTGAGAGCCAGGGCGCGCAGATCGTGGGGGCGATTCCGGGGAATCTCGAGGGAAAGCATGTCCTGATCGTGGATGACATCCTCGACTCGGGCGGCACCCTGCGGGTGCTGCGAAAGGAGCTGGCCCTGCGTCATCCTGCTTCGCTGCGAGCATGCGTGTTGCTCCGCAAGCAGCGGGCATCGGCGATGGAGGTACCATGCGAGTACGTGGGATTCGATATTCCCGATGTGTTCGTCGTGGGCTATGGCCTGGATTACAACAACTACTACCGCAACCTGCCCGACATCGGCACCCTCAAGGAGTCCGCGCTGTGACGTGCGAGAATGACCCACCCGCCGCGGCCCGGTGGGGTGGGAGCTTCAACGCAGGCGGCGTCATGACCTCCGAGGCCCCGGAGCTTTCAGCCCAACGGGTGGACGCGGTGCCCGCAGGGCTCGTCCACGATGACGAGATCGTCATCCTGCTGCTCCGCCCGAGCCTCCTGTATATCCCGCTGGCCTGCCTCACGAGCCTGACGCTCATTGCCGTTGTGACACTCGCCCTGGCGTTGCTTGCGACCAAGCTGTCGTGGATCCCCTGGGTGGACTCGCACGCCTATGCGCTGGGTGTGGTGTTGGTCGCAGCGCGACTCGCGTGGCAGGCCCTGGATTGGTGGGGCCGTCTCTTCATCCTGACCGATCGAAGGATCATCCGGAGGATGGGGGTGCTGCATGTATGCGCCTTCGAGGCGCGGCTGAAAAGCATCCAGCACACCAGCGTCTTTCGCCTGCTGCGCGAGCGACTCTTCGGGCTCGGAACCATCGGTTTCGCCACCGCCGGCAGCGACGTGTTCGATGCGTTCTGGGTGATGGTCCGCCAGCCTTTTGCCGTGCATCGCGTGGTGGTGGATGCGATCCATCGGTACGGGGGGGGCTGAGAAGAGCTGCCAGCTAACAGCTATCGGCCGGAGGTGTGCCGACCGCCGAAGAAGGCGAAGATTCACCGCGGAGGGCCGAAGAGGGCCACGGAGAAGAGAGCAGGGTTCAGGGTTCAGGAAGCGGGCTGTCAGTTGTTGGCAGTTTTCCGGTGGCTGGGTCTGAGTCCCGATTCCATCGGGGCGAAGGCCCGGTCTTCTCTTGCTCCATCATTTCCGCGATGGACCGGTTTCCCACCACGATCATCGTTGTCGTGGCATCGTGCAGCTCGATGCGGGCAGCGCCGTGAGCCAAGTGCAGGGTGACCGCGTGGTTGGGGGTGAATCCGACGAGCAAACGGGCCTCTGAAGGACCGTCGTGAAAGGTCACGACGGAACGGGCCTTTTGAAACTCGGTTGCCGCACCGTTGCTCATCGACATCGCAACGGCGGCCACAACCAACCCCACAAATCCCGCGGAGGCCGCCAGCGCACGCAGCCACGCCGGGATGGCCAGCCGCATCACCAGCACAACCCACAGAACCGAAGCGATGACCGCCACCACGTCCAGACCCGCGGCGGTCTGAAGATTGTCGAGCCATGACTCGGTCTGATCGGCGCGGGCGGGCAGCCCCTCGATCATGTCACCTCTCGTCTGGGACGCGGTCCACCAGGTGATCGCCGCGGCGTTGAGGGCGGCACCGGCGGCGCCGGCCCAGGAAAAGACCATCGCAATCGAGGGGTGAAGGGAACCGCCGGTCGGGTGCGGCCCGGCCGCAGTGATCCCGGCGGCGGGAAACGCCACGAGCATGAACCCGATGATCAGCCACGTGGGCGCCCCCACGCCCGCCTGGATGATCACCCTCGGCACGGCGGCAAGCATGTGCATGCCCGTGACCAGGCCGACTCCCGGACCCCATTCGAGCAGGGGAAGCCCCAGCAGCGGTGCGAAACCCACGCTCAGCCCCAGGAATCCCATAAGCCATACGACCGCCACCACGCCGACGGTGACGGTCAGCCCGAACGCAAGCCGCAGCGGTGTCCGCGACCGACCCTGGATCGCCCTCACCGATCGCCTGCGAGCCTCGGCGGGACGCAGGAGCAGTACCTTTGTCCGGGTCCCGACTGGGCGGGGTGATGATCGAGCCAGAGGCTTCATGGCAGCCGAACCCCGAACCCAGTTCTACGCCGGACTCGGCACCGTTTCCATCACCTGCTGGATGATCCGCCTGGTGGTCACGGTGTCGCCGGCGTGCATGTAGGTCTTGCTGATGACCCGGTGAGCACACACCGGCAGGACGTTGGAGACGATGTCTTCCGGGACGCAGTAGTCGCGGCCGTGCATAAGAGCAGTGGCCCGGGCGGCCTGGGCCAGAGCGAGCGCCCCGCGGGGGCTGATCCCGATCTGCAGGCCGTCGTTGCGGCGGGTGGCCTCCGCCAGGGCGATGACATAGTTCACCAGCGCCCGGTCCACGGAGACATTGTCCACCTGCTCGTTGAGCTGGATCACCTCCGCGGCGGACAGCACGGGCTTGAGCCTGGTCAACGCGGTGCGTGCCGGCTGGCATTCGATGATCCGCGATTCGTCGTCTGGAGCCGGATAGCCCAAGCTGATCCGCATCAGGAAGCGGTCCAGCTGGTTTTCGGGAAGGAAATATGTTCCCTCGAACTCGTAGGGGTTCTGGGTGGCCACCACCATGAAGGGCTGGGGCAGGCTCAGGACCTGGCCATCCACGGAGACGGTGGCCTCGTTCATCGCCTCCAAGAACGCCGATTGCGTCCGCGGCGTCGTACGGTTGATCTCGTCGGCGAGGATGATGTTGTGAAAGATCGGGCCCCGCTTGAACTCGAAGCTGTTATTTTCCCGGTTGTAGACGCTGACCCCGAGGACGTCCGAGGGCAGCAGGTCCGGCGTGCACTGGATGCGGGTGAACGAGCAGCGAATGGATTTGGCCAAGGCGTTTGCCAGAATCGTCTTGCCCACCCCGGGCACGTCCTCGATGAGAACGTGCCCCCGGGCGAGCACACAGGCGATCACCCGGTCGACGGCGGCGGTGTTGCCCATGTAGACCGACGTGATGTTGGCGCGGAGGCGCTCGATCGGCTCGGTGTTCATCGCCGGCGCCTCCCTCGGTGACCGTCGGCGATCTTGACGCCACCGTAACGGTTCAGGGGTCGGGGTTCAGCGCTGTCCCGAACCCCGAACCCCAAATAGTACCCGTCCGTGCCTCCCGCGGAAGGCCGACGGTGATTCCGGGCGGCCCGGGAGGAGTCTAGCGCAGAGTGCGTGAAAGCGTAGCGGCCTCTTTGCTAGGCCGCGTACCCGCCACAGCGAGTGTGCGGCCTGCAGCCCGGAGTGCTGCCAAACAAGAGCGGAAAGGAGGCCGCGACGCCGCTACGCAGCGCTCGAAAAGCTCTCGCGGAGGCCCCTCCGCCCCCCCCACGCCCCCCCACGCCCCCCTACACCCCGCACGTCCCGCCAAGCCCCTCGGAGGTGGGGCGCGAGGGTAGAGTATCCGTGCAATGAACAGCGCGGCGGTGCCGCCCGCCCTCGCCCATGACGAAGTGGTCTCGCCGGTTCATTGCCGCCGGTGCGGGTACAACCTCTACGGGCTTCGCGCCGACGGGCAATGCCCGGAATGCGGGTTGGAGACCTGGGAGTCGGTCCTTCACACGGTGGATCCGGCCGCAAGCCGGCTCCCCAAACTCCGTGACCCCGCAAGGGTCGGCAGCGCACTGTTGAGTCTGACCGTCTTTCTGCTTATCGGGGCGGCGGTGCTGGCGACGCGACCGCTTGCGGGGTGGGTCGAGAAGCTGGATCCGACCGGCCGGTGGGCGCTTGCGGCGCATGTGCCCGCAGAGTTCACCTTTCTCGCCGCCGCCGCGGCCGTCGGCGGGTTGTGGTCGCTGCGGGGCCTCGACCCGGAACGGGGGATTGGTGAGCAGGGCGCCGTCTGGCGGAGGGGCATCTGGCTGCTGGCGTGGGTTCTTGCCGTCGGCGTGGTCGCGGCTACGGTGGCGGCGCGACTGGAGGCTGTTTTCCCCTTGAGCCCTGCCGCCGACGTGTTGCGGTTGTCACTTGCCGTGCCTGCGGTCATCGGGCTCCTCGGGTTGCAGGGTATTCTTGGGGTCATTGGCCTGAGGAGCCGCGAGTACCGTACGGCGCGCGGTGGCCGCCAAGGCATCACCGCAATGGTCGCCGCCACCATGGGTTTGGCGGCGGGTGGCCTGATCAGGCTGCTTGGGCTCTCCCAGAGTTTGGGCGGTCTTGCGACCCTGGGGGCGGTGATCGGCTTGATCAGCACATTGATGCTTCTGATCGGTCTGGCCTACCTGGTGGTCAACGTCTGGTGGATCCGCCGCGCTCTGCATCGTCCTCCTCCGGAGTTGAGCGAGATACTGGGTCGCAGGGCGTGAACGGGGGTCAGGGGTTCGGGGTTCGGGACGATTTGCTGAACCCTGAATCCTGAGTCCCGCTCTTTTCTTCGTGGCCCTTTGTCATCCTGCGTGGTGAGTGGCCTTGCCGTCTGCCAGCTTGGCAGCCGATACCGTGATGCGCGTCGGCTTCTGTCAGCCGCCGGCGGGTGCCGTTGCCGTCCACTGTCCCTCAAACCCCCAAGGAAGCCTGTTTGGCCCCTTCCAGCCCCGGCTGAGCGCTGGCGCAGGCTTTGAAATCACTTTCGGGCCCGAGCCCGGTTGTCCGGCAGCGGGTGGCTGACATGGACCGTCCTTGGATCCGCCGCCGTGCGTGATCCGATTGCGAACCCAACACCAGGAGAAAAGCCATATGGCCGTCAAGGAGTTGGTCTTCGATGCGAATGCTCGCCAAGCGTTGCTGGCGGGGGTCGAGAAGCTTGCCCGCGCGGTGAAGTCCACGCTCGGCCCACGAGGCCGAAATGCCGTGCTCGACAAGTCCTGGGGCGGCCCCACCGTTACCAAGGACGGCGTGACCGTGGCCGAGGAGCTGGAGTTCCGCAACAGAGTCGAGAACATGGGCGCCCAGCTGGTCAAGGAGGCCGCCTCCAGGACCTCGGAGGACGCCGGGGATGGGACCACCACCGCCACCATTTTCGCCGAGGCGCTGTTCAAATCCGGGCTGAAGCACCTGGCGGCGGGGGTCGAAGCCAACGAGCTGGTCCGCGGCATGCACAAGGCCGTGGAGGCGGTGGTTCAGGAGATTCAGACCAGCGCCAAGCCCGTGGAGGACAACATCGCCGCCGTGGCGTCGATCTCCGCCAACAACGATCCAACCATCGGCAAGATCATGGCGGAGGCGTTCGAGAAGGTGGGCAAGGACGGCGTGATCACGGTCGAGGAGGGCAAGGGCCTCGACACCTATGTCGACGTGGTCGAGGGCATGCAGTTTGATCGCGGATATCTGAGCCCGAACTTCGTCACCAACGCTGACGAGATGAGCGTCGAGCTGGAAAAGCCACTGATTCTCATCTACGAGGACAAGATCGATTCGGTGACCAAGCTCGTGCCCTTCCTCGAAAAAGTGATGGGCGCCAAGAAGCCGCTCGTGATCGTCGCCGAGGACGTCAGCGGCGAAGCCTTGAGCACGCTGGTCATCAACAAGCTTCGCGGCGTGCTTCAGGTTGTCGCGGTCAAGGCACCCGGTTACGGAGATCGCCGTAAGGCGATGCTTCAGGACATCGCGGTCTTGACCGGGGCCGAGCCGATCATGAAGGACTTGGGCATCGAGCTGGATAAGGTCTCGCTCAAACAGCTTGGTCAGGCCAAGAAGATCGACATCACTTCCGATGAGTGCACGATCATCGAGGGGGCGGGAGCTACTGCGGACATCCAGGACCGCATCGCCCAGATCCGCAGGGAGATTGACTCAACCGATTCCGACTACGATCGGGAGAAGCTACAGGAGCGGCTGGCCAAGCTCGCCGGCGGTGTGGCTCAGATCAACGTCGGCGCGGCCAGCGAAACGGAGCTCAAGGAGAAGAAGGCCCGCGTCGAAGACGCCCTGCACGCAACCAGGGCAGCAGTCGATGAGGGTATCGTCCCCGGCGGAGGGGTGAGCTTCATCCGGGCGATACCCCAGCTGGAGCGGGTTCGCAAACGGGTAAGGAGCGATCAGAAGTTCGGCGTGGACATCGTCGCCGACGCCCTGTCGATCCCGACCCGCACCATTGCCGACAACGCCGGGGTCAAGGGAAACGTGGTCGCGGCCAAGATCGCTGCCAAGAGCGGCAACGAGGGGTTCAACGCTCTGACGCTCGAGTACGCCGACATGATCGCCGACGGGGTGATCAGCCCCGCCAAGGTGGATTGCACGGCGCTGCGAAACGCCGCATCCGTGGCCGGACTGCTTCTCACCGCCGACTGTATCATCACCGAAGCCCCGACCGACAGCGATAACGCCGGCGGGCCGGGGGGGGGAGGCGCCCCAGGCATGGACGATATGGGCGGCATGGGAGGCATGGGAGGTATGGGCGGCATGGGGGGTATGGGCGGCTTCTAGAATGGATGGAACGGTCCACGAGCCGGCGCCCCTCTGGCATCGAAGACCCAAACCACACACCGAAACGGAATGGAGATCAACATCAATGGCCGTCAAACCTCTTGAAGATCGTGTACTCATCAAGCCGGACAATCCCGAGACGAAGACTGACTCCGGCATCTACCTGCCCGAGTCGGCGAAGGAAAAGCCCATACAGGGAAGGATCGTTGCGGTCGGGCCGGGCAAGCTGCTGGACAGCGGCGAGCGGGTGAGGCCTTCGGTCAAGAAGGGCGATACCGTCGTCTTCGGCAAGTACGCCGGATCCGAGATCGAGATCAAGAATGTCAAACACATGATCATGCGGGAGTCCGAGCTCCTTGGCATTATCGAGAAGTAAACGTTGAAGCGACACCCGATTGCTGCCGGCTGATAGCTGACAGCTGAAAGCTGAGAGTTGTTCCAATGTCCACCAAGCAGATGAAATTCGATTCGGCCGCGCGTCAGGACTTCCGTGACGGCGTTTCCCAGATCGTCCGGGCCGTCAGTGTGACCATGGGCCCGTCCGGGCGATACGTGGTGTTGCAGAAATCGTTCGGCGGTCCGACCGTGACCAAGGACGGTGTTGGCGTCAGCAAGGAGATCGAGCTGCCTCAGCCCTTCCAGAACATCGGGGCCAAGATGATCAACCAGGTCGCCAAGAAGGTCTCTGACGAGGCGGGCGACGGGACGACCACGGCCGCGATCCTCGCTGAAGCGATCTTTCGCAGAGGCATGCGGCACGTCACGGCCGGCGCCAACTCGGTGGCGGTGCAGCGCGGCATCAACGATGCGGCTCGCGTGGTTTCGGATGCCATTGGGGAGATGGCCACCGAGTGCGGGAGCAAGGAGGATTTGCGAAAGGTTGCCACGGTGTCGGCCAACGACGACGCGGAGATCGGCCGCCTCATCGCGGACGCCATCCACCGCGTCGGTGCCGAGGGCGTGGTCGAGGTCGAAGAGGGCAAGACCGCCGAGACCAGCCTGGAATACGTGGAGGGGATGGCCTTCGACAAGGGATACCTGAGCCCCTACTTCATGACCGATCCCAAGAAGGCCGAGTGCGTGTTGGAGAACCCTTACATCCTGATCAACGAGAAGAAGATCTCGAACCTCGCGGATCTCCTTCCGCTGTTGAACAAGATCTCGACCTCGGGCAAGCCGCTGCTGATCATTGCTGAGGACGTGGAAAGCGAGGCCTTGGCCGCGCTGGTGGTCAATCGCCTCCGCGGTGTGATCCAGGTCTGCGCCGTCAAGGCGCCGGGTTTTGGTGATCGCCGCAAGGCGATGCTCGAGGACATTGCGGTCCTGACCGGCGGCACCTTTTTCTCGGAGGACCTCGGACGCAACCTCGAGGAAATGCAGCTCACCGAGCTGGGTCGAGCCAAGAAGGTCGCCGTCACCAAGGACGACACGACGATCATCCAGGGCGCCGGCAAGAAGGGTGATATCGATTCTCGGGCCAAGCAGATCAAGGCTCAGTATGAAAAGTCGACCAGCGACTACGATCGCGAGAAGCTTCAGGAACGGCTTGCCAAGCTCATCGGCGGCGTGGCGATCATCAACGTGGGTGCCGCCACCGAGACGGAGATGAAGGAGCGCAAGGGCCGCGTCGAGGATGCGCTGAACGCCACGAGGGCTGCGGCGAAGGAAGGGTATGTTCCCGGCGGCGGCGTGGCCTTCATTCGAGCGATCGACACCGTCCGCGCTGCGGCCGACAAGGCCAAGGGCGACGAGAATCTTGGCTTTTTAATCGTGGCCGAGGCGCTGGAGCGCCCCGCGTGGCAGATCGCTGCAAATTTCGGCCACGACGGTGATCTGGTCGTTGAGCGGATCATGGAGGGCAGCGGTGGGTTCGGGTTCAACGCGGAGACGGGTGAGTACGAGGATCTCTCGGCCCGCGGCATCATCGACCCGGCCCTCGTCGCCTCTGCCGCGCTGCAGCACGCCGCCTCGGTGGCCGGGCTGATGTTGACGACGGATGTGATGGTCACCGAACTCAAGGATGACGACGATCCGGTCGAAGAGGCCGTTAGCTAGGGCGCTGTGCTTGAAGTATCGGGGACCGGGCGGTTGAGGATGGTGGCGGGCCGGGCCGCTCTCAATCGCACGGTCCTGCTTCGTGAAGTGCGGGTAGAGCCGGCTGTGCCGGCGCTTCACGAGATGAACAAGCGAATCGGTCCGCGTAGCGAACGCTGCTTCCCATGCCGACCACGCGCGAATACTACGAGATTCTAGGCGTCTCCAAGGACGCCACCGACGACCAGATCAAGCGCGCCTATCGGCGGCTGGCGATGAAATATCACCCGGACCGCAATCCGGATGCCGACGAGGCCGAGGCGAAGTTCAAGGAATGCGCCGCGGCCTACGAGGTGCTCTCGGACCGCGAGCGCCGGTCGACGTACGACCGCTTCGGCCACGCCGGACTGCGGTCCACGCCGGGCCACGACTTCAACTCGATGAACGTCCACGACATCTTCTCGATGTTCGAGGAAATCTTCGGAGGATCGATCGGTGGCCGGTCGCGGCGGGGACGGTCCGGCGGTGTCCCCCGCGGCTACGATCTGGAGACGGAGGTCGAGGTAACCCTCGACGAGGTCTACGCGGGTACGAGCCGCGACATTGAGTTCACGCGTCTGGATATCTGCTCCGTCTGCTCTGGTGACGGCGCCAAGCCGGGGACGCAACCCCAGCTTTGCACCGTGTGCGGCGGTGCCGGGCAGGTGGACCAGATCGGACTCGGCGGTATGTTCCGAATGCGGACGACATGCCCGCAATGTAGGGGCCGCGGCAGCGTGATCCTTCAAAAGTGCCCGGAGTGCCGCGGCTCCGGACGCATGTCCGTGAGGCGGAAGCTGAGCGTCAAGATCCCCCGCGGCATTCGTGACTCTCAGGCGGTGCGGGTCGCCGAGGAGGGCGAGCCGCCGCCGCCTGAGATCAGCCCCCGGGGTGAGGGGATTCGCGGCGACCTGCACGTTCTCGTGCGGGTGAGCCCCCACGAGCAGTTTGAGCGTGAAGGCGATCATCTCCTTATCGCCGTGCCGCTGGCCTACTCGCAGGCGGCGCTGGGGGCGGAGCTTTCGATTCCGACCCTCGATGGGACCTGCACGCTCAGGATCCCTGCGGGAACCCAGCACGGCGCGATCTTTCGCATCCCGGGAAAGGGGCTTCCCAACGTTCGCACCCAGAATCGCGGCGACCTGGCCGTGATCACCCAGATTGTTGTACCCCGCAAGCTCACGGACGCTCAGGCACGGCTGCTGGAGGAATTCGCCAAGACGGAGAAGGTGGATGTGAGGGTCTCGAACTCCTCCTTGTGGGATAAGCTCAAGGACGCCGTGTCGGGAAACTGAATAGATGTCTGAGACCAAGAGACGACAAGAGAAGAGCGTGGGTGAGGCGTCGGAGGCCGCTGGCACCGACCGGCCGGTGACCGAAGACGCGCGTTTCGGAGCCGGTGCTCCGGAGGAGCCTGGTCAGGACGCTCAGCTCAAGGAGCTCACGGCCAGGCTCGATGAGGCGCTTGCGGCGCGGAAGCGGGCGCTTGCGGACTTTGCCAACTACCAGCGCCGCGCCGCTGAGACCGAGGCGCAGGCCGCCGAGGCGGGGGTGGCCCGGGTGGTGCGTTCGCTGCTCGGTGTCCTGGATCACTTTGACCTCGCGCTGGACCAGCGTTCCCAGGAGATCACACTCCAGCAGCTCCTCGGCGGCGTAAAGATGGCCCGCGATGAGCTGCTCAAGGCGCTGGCCAGCCACGGTCTTCAACGGCTCCAGCCCTCCGTTGGCGAGGAGTTCGATCCCCACCGGCACGAAGCGGTCATGCGGGAGCCGGCGGGAGATGTCGCGTCCGACCACATCGTCTCCGTTGTCCAGACCGGGTACATGATGGGCGAAATGGTCTTGCGGCCCGCCAAGGTCACCGTGGCCGCAGAGCCCCAGCCTGATGGGGGCGACTGATGCCGACCTACGACTACATCTGCGAGTCCTGCGGCCACGAACTGGAGGTCTTTCAGTCGATGACCGCATCCCTCAAACGCAAGTGCCCGGAATGCGGCAAGCTGACGCTCAAACGCCAGATCGGATCCGGGGCCTGCATCATTTTCAAGGGAAGCGGCTTTTACGAGACTGACTACCGCAGCGAGTCATACAAGAAGAGTGCTGCGGCGGAGAAGAGTGGCGCGGAGGGAAAGCCGGACAAGAAAAAGAAGGATGCAAAGGCGGTCGGGTCCGAGGGCAAGTCCAAGGACTCGGATGGAAAGAAAAGCAAGAAGGCGTAGAAGAAGGCTGTCAGCTATCAGCTGTCGGCCGGAGAAGAGTCGGTCGCGTTTTTTCTTGCCGAGAGCCGATAGCAAAACAAACCGGGGCTTCGTCCCGATGCGATCGGAACTCGGCCCCGGGCCCCCCAACTCTTCTTCCTGCTGTTCGTCAACAGGCCACTGCCGACGAGAATCGTTTCGAGCGCTCCGTAGCGGCCTCGCGGCGACTTTCTTGAGCGTTCCGTACGGCCCTGCGGGCCGACACTCGCTTTCGTACGCCGCCGCGAATTCATTCGCGGCGGCTGACCGGACGTTGCCTCGCTCTGGCCGCTACGCTTTGACGCAACCTGCGCTACCTGTAGATCTCAACCGGCTCCCAGGAAGCGTTTGTGCTCGCCCGCTGGCGGAGGATCCAGGTATCGCCGGTCACGAGGTCCACGAGAAACGTCACCGCCGGGTCGGCCCCTGTGGGATCGTCGGCGCTGATCCGCTTGGGCAGCACAAGTTGCTGGATCTCCAGAAGGCCGGAGGTCCGCTTCTTGACAGGCGGGACCCTCAGCTCCCATGTGTTGCGAACGCTGGCGTTGTTGATATCGCCGCGAAAGCGGTAGATGGCACCGGTGGTGGTGTTCAAACGCGCGATGTCGCTGTCCGTTTTGGTGTTGCCGCCAGACAGAATGATAATCTCCGATGCCGAGAAAAGGAATCTGCTCTGCGACGGGGCAAGCACCGCCCGACGGTTGCTCCTGGACCGCTCAGCACCCATGGCAACGGCGATCACAGCCGCTGCCAATGCCACCAACCCCAACACCCGAAGGCGACTGGTCAGCTTCTTCATTTTTGATTCTCTCCAACTGTTTTGCCCACGGGTCTCGCCACAGCACGGCGCCATGCCCCTGGAAGACCCGCATACACCTTGACACATTCCCGGCCGCATGCACGGCCGGCTGCAGATTTGCAGTGGTATTGTAACCGCACAAACCTCCAGGTTTGCCTTGTTTGACGGCTTTACCTACCGTCAAGGCCGCAGCTGCTCCCGGGAGCGTGAACGTCGTGCCACTTCGGTTTACCCATCGCGTCCTGGAGCATCTGGGCCACGCCAACTACCGCCCCTCCCCGGTCCGCCAGGTCGGACGCGATCTGCGCATCGACACGGAGGACCGGGAGGTTTTTAAAGAGGCGATCGAGCAGTTAACTCGGGAGCACTTGATCGAGATCGGTCCCGACGGGCTTGTGCGATTGCCGGGCTACCCGGAGGAGGTGATCGGGCGGTTTCGGCGGAACCCCCGCGGCTTCGGGTTCGTGTTGCCGGACACGCCCTACCGGGACGGCGATCTGTTCATACCGCCGGGCCGAACCGGCAACGCGATTTCCGGCGATCGGGTTCGGGCCAGGGTCATCCGGCAGCCGGGACGGGCCAAGGTGACAGCGGGTCGCAGCCCCTTTACCGGGCGAATCGTCGAGGTGATCCAGCGCGGGCGTGAGAGCTTCGTCGGCGTGCTCTTTCGACGTGGCGGCGCGTGGTTTGTCCAGGACGTCGGCGGGTTGCTGGTCGAGCCGGTCCTGGTTCGTGATCCGGGCGCAAAGGGCGCTAAGGCGGGTGACCAGGTGGTCATCGAGCTGCTTGGCGAGGCAGGGGCCGCCAAGAGCCCCGAGGGGGTCATCCTCCGGGTGCTCGGTGAGGCGGGGCGGCCGGATGTCGAGACGGAGGCGGTCATCGTTGCCCACGGCCTGCCCGGCGAATTCCCCGCGCCTGTCCTGAAGCAGGCCTCGTCCGCCGCCCGGTCGCTGGGGCGCGGGGTTGCGGGTGCCCGCGAAGACCTCACCGGAACCTTCACGCTGACCATTGACCCACCGGACGCGAAGGACTTCGACGATGCCATCTCCATCTCCCGCGACGAGGAGAAGGATCAGTGGACGCTCGGGGTGCACATCGCCGACGTGGCCCATTTCGTCCGCCCGGAGACGGTGCTCGATGCCGAGTCGCGGCAACGCGGCAACAGCGTGTATCTGCCGCGGCTGGTGATCCCCATGCTGCCGGAGGTTCTCTCCAACGGGGTCTGCTCGCTTCAGGAGGGAATCCCGCGTCTGACCAAGAGCGTGTTCATCACGTTCGGTTCGCGGGGCCGGGTACTGGATGAGCGACTTGCGGCCACGGTCATCTCGTCGAACAAGAGACTGACCTATCTCGAAGCACAGGCGCTGATCGACGACGATCTGACAGTGGCGCGAAAGCACGCGCGAACCGAGCCAGCGTACTCCCGTGAGCTGATCGAGACCCTGCGCCTCTGCGAGCGTCTGGCTCGCATTCTCCGGAAGCGTCGCCTACGCGACGGCATGATCGTCCTGGACCTGCCCCAGGTCGTGCTGGTCTTCGACGAAGACGGTCACGTGACCGACGCGGTGCCCGAGGATGATGCCTTTACCCACACGCTCATCGAGATGTTCATGGTGGAGGCCAATGAAGCGGTTGCCCGCACTTTCGGTTCGCTGAATGTGCCCATCATTCGCCGAATTCACCCCGATCCGGTCCCGGGAGACATCGAGGAGCTGCAGATGTACGCCCGTGGAATGCACTTGACTATTCCCGACGAGCCGACCCGGCGTGATCTTCAGCAGCTTCTCGAGGCGAGCCGTGACACGCCGGCATCCCGGGCGATTCACTTTGCGGTCCTGCGGACGCTGGCCTCCGCCTCCTACAGCCCCGCGCTCGTCGGTCATTTCGCGCTCGCCTCCGACCACTACGCGCATTTCACCAGCCCCATCCGCCGCTATTCCGATCTCGCCGTGCACCGGGTCGTGGAGGCATACCTCGATCACACCGAGAACGGCAGCAGGGCTCCCGGAGGCCGGCAGCGGCGGCGGCTGGCGCGGAGCCTGATGGCTGACGACCGCGTCCCGGACGAGGGCCGGCTCGTCGATCTCGGCCGGCACTTGACCGAGACCGAGAAGGAAGCGGAGGCGGCGGAGCGCCAGCTTCGTGAGTTCCTCGTGTTGCAGTTCTTGGCCGAGCATCATATCGGTGACGAGTTCACCGGCGTGGTCACGTGGATCAAGAGTGTGGGGCTGTGTGTCTCGATCGATCGGTTTCTCGTCGAGGGCCTGGTCAGGGAGTCCCAGATGCCAGGGCCCGCCGGCCGCAGCAAAGGCAGTCGCGCCGAAGGGCGCGCGGGCCGGATGATCACCCGCCGCGCTGGCGATTCGATTGGAATCGGCGACATCGTCACCGTGCAGATCGTGCGTGTCGATCCCGCAGCGCGTCAACTTGATCTGCGTTTGACGGCGGTGCCCGAGCGCGCCGGGGCGGCCGGCGCCGGTGGCGGGTCGCGCCGACGCCGAGAGCAAACCGGGGTCCCCGAGCGGCCCAAGGGCAAACGCAAGGGATACAAGCAGGGCCGCCGCGGACGCCGGAGCAGATGAAGAGCCGTCAGCCGGAGATCTGCCGAGCGCCGAAGAGGGCGAAGATTCACCGTGGAGGGCCGCAGAGGGGCGCGAAGAAAAGAGTAGGGTTCAGGGTTCAGCAGATCGTCCCGAACCCCGAACCCCTCCTGACGTAGCGGGCCATCGGCTCTCGTCAACCTCCGGGTGGCTGGGGCTGAGCGAAGCGAAGCCCCGGTCTTTGGGGCGACGAACCAACCGTGGCGTCGTCCCGATGCGATCGGGACTCGATCACAGCCACCCCGAAGAAGGCGAAGATTCACGGCTCAGGGCCGCCGAGGGGCGCGGAAAAAAGAGCGGGATTCAGGGTTCAGCCGATCGTCCCGACCCCCTTGACTCCCGCTGACATAGGGGCGTCTGCCTAGCGTCTTGGCGCACTCCGCCCCGCAGAAGTCGTGGACCGATCAGCGGCCGCCTTTTTCCGGCTCCGGCGATTCTGTAGAGTAGTCCGGAACCTCAGCTCACCTGTTGATCGTAAGGCGTGGCCATGTCCGATTCGAGCATCGATTCTGTCCTGAAGGAGGAGCGGATCTTTGCACCCCCGGCGGAGTTCTCCGAATCGATCGGTGGGGCGTACGTCGGCTCGATCCAGGAGTACCGGCGTCTGTACGACCACTCCATCAAAGACCCGGAAGGCTTCTGGGCCGAGATCGCCGGCGAGCTCGATTGGTTCCGCCCGTGGGAGAAGGTCCTTGAGTGGGAGCCGCCCGACGCCAGGTGGTTTGTCGGGGCGACGACCAACATCTGTCACAACTGCGTCGACCGGCAGGTCGCACAGGGGCACGGCGATTCGATTGCGATCATCTGGGAGGGCGAGCCCGTCGGCCCCAGCGGACCCGAGATCCGCCGGCTGACCTACACCGATCTCAAAGAAGAGGTCTGCCGGCTCGCCAATGTGCTCAAGGGTCTCGGTGTGAGAAAGGGAGACGTCGTCACGCTCTACATGGGGATGGTGCCGGAGCTTGCCATCGCCATGCTCGCCTGTGCCCGGATCGGGGCGCCGCACTCGGTGATCTTCGCCGGATTCTCCGCCAAGGCCATCGCCGACCGCGTCGAGGATGCCGGCAGCCGGATCATCGTCACCGCCGACGGCGGGTGGCGCCGGGGAAAGGTCGTTGAGTTGAAGGCCAACGTCGACGACGCCGCACAGATGACCGACCTGCTGGAAACGGTGGTGGTGCTGAAGCGGTGCGGCAACGACATTCCGTGGACCGAAGGCCGCGACCACTGGTGGCATGACCTGGTGGCGGACGCCTCCACGGAGTGCCCCTGCGAGCCCATGGACAGCGAGGACATGCTGTTCCTGCTCTACACCTCGGGCTCCACCGGCAAGCCCAAGGGGATTGTGCACACCACCGGCGGCTATATGGTCTTCACCTACCTCACCAGCAAGTACGTCTTCAACCTGGTGCCGGAGAAGGACCAGGTCTACTGGTGCACCGCCGACATCGGCTGGGTCACCGGCCACAGCTATATCGTCTATGGCATCCTTCCCAACCGTGTGCCGAGCCTGATGTACGAAGGGGCGCCGAACTTTCCCGCCGAGGACCGCTTCTGGGAGATCATCGAGCGGCACAAGGTCACCCAGTTCTACACCGCGCCAACCGCCATCCGGGCGTTCATGAAGTGGGGCGCGAACCACCCCGCCAACCACGACCTGTCGAGCCTGAAGGTATTGGGAACGGTGGGGGAGCCGATCAACCCCGAGGCGTGGATGTGGTACCACCGCACGATCGGCGGTGAGCGCTGCCCCATCGTCGACACATGGTGGCAGACGGAGACGGGCGGTCAGATGATCATGCCGCTTCCCGGGGCCACCGCGACCGTCCCCGGAAGCTGCACGCTGCCCTTCTTTGGCGTCGATGCCGCAGTCGTCAACGGGGCCGGCCAGGAGCAGCCACCCAACGTGGGGGGGCTGCTGGTCATCCGCAAGCCTTGGCCGGCGATGCTCCGCGGGATCCATGGTGATCGAGAGCGGTTCATCGAAACGTATTTCTCGCAAGTGCCGGGTATGTACCTTACCGGCGATGGCGCCCGTCGCGACCACAGCGGGTACTTCTGGATCATGGGCCGCGTGGATGACGTGATCAACGTCGCCGGCCATCGGCTGGGCACCATGGAGGTAGAGTCGGCGCTGGTCAGCCATCCCGCCGTCGTCGAGGCTGCGGTGGTCGGCATGCCCCACGAGATCAAAGGGACCGCGTTGGCGGCGTTCGTGACCCTCGCCAAGGGTGGCACCCCCAGCCCGACACTTCGAGACGAGCTGCGGGCGCACGTGGGCCGCGAGATCGGCGCTATCGCCAAGCCGGACTTGATCCGGTTCACCGACGCTCTTCCCAAGACGCGGTCTGGAAAGATCATGCGCCGACTTCTGCGCGACATCGCCGCCGGCACCGACAGCCGGCAGGACACGTCGACGCTGGAGGATTTTGAGGTGATGGCGCGGCTGCGGGAATCGGAGGATGAGTAAATAGAGCGACGGAGCGACGAAGTGACCCAGGAGTCGGACGTGCCCCCCGGCAGGATGCCGGGAGTCCCGAGAGGCGCAGCCCCGAAGGCCTCAGCTGCGCAGGCCCACAGCCGCGCCGGGCAGGACGCCAAGCGGCGTGAGGACTTAGATGCCAAGCAGCTGACAGAACAAGCCCGGCAGGATGCCGGGAATCCCGAGGGGCGCAGCCCCGAAGGTCTCAGCCGCGCAGGCACGGATGCCAAGCGGCTGACATATACGGATCCTGTCTTGTGGCTATCGAGGTGTGTCCCAACGAGTTGATCGCGGGCGGCGCTCGGGCCGTTCGGTCCCTCAGCCCAGCCCTTGCGGGGATCCAGGACTGCCCGATCGAGCTGGACGATGTCCGGCGAGCGGCCCAACGGGGGCACTTCACGCCTGCCGAGGACCAGCGAGTCCACGCCTGGTTCGCCCGGTATCTGACCGCCCGTGGTGGCCTGCTGGAGGTCGTCGGTGATCTCAAGCCCATCGCCACCGCCCCGGTTTCCCGCATCGACGAGCGCACCCAGCTGGCCGGGTTTGCGGTCGCCTACGCTTCAGCGTGCCTGCTCGTGAAGGCGGCCCGTTTCCTGGTGGAGACATTTGCCACCGAGGGCGTCGTGCAGCGGAAGCTCAACGAGGCAGAGCCGCGGTTTCGAATTCCACGCAAACAATACACGGCGATCTACAGATCACTGACCAGTCCCGCCAACGTCTGGCGACTTCGGCGGGCGATCGATTTTGCCAATCGGAACCGCCAGGGGATCGAGTCCCTGGCCTCTGACGAGGGGATGGGCCCCGTCCTGGAGCACCTCCACGCCGCCGAGGACGCGGTTGACGCCGGCATCGGCCGGTCCATCAAGGCGCGGCTGGGGTTTCGCTGGCATTCGATCCGCCGCCGTCGGGCCTCCGCCGTCCAGCGCGTGACCTTCGATATCGCAGAGGCGTTCGGTCGCGTCACCGCGAGTATTCACAACCCGTGGCACACCAATCGCGTCACCGCGAAAATACTCAAGCGGATCGAGGCGCTGCTCGAGCCTGGTGACGTGATCGTCACTCGCCACGACGATTCCATGACCAACCTCTTCCTCCCCGGGTTCTGGCCCCACGCTTCGTTGTATCTGGGCTCCGCCTCGGTCAGTGAGTCACTGGGCGTTGTGGTCAGCAAGGAACGGGTAGCGCGCTGGGTCGAGCCGATGCGGGTGCTGGAGGCCCGCAAGGACGGGGTGCTGCTGCGGGAGCTGGCCGATACGCTGGCCGTCGATGCGGTGGCGGTGATCCGCCCCGCGCTGAAGGCCAGCCAGATCGCCACGGCAATCTCCGAGGCATTGACCCATGAGGGAAAGCTCTACAACTTCGATTTCGATTTCTTCCGCGCCGACCGGCTCGTGTGCACCGAGGTCGTCTACCGCGCCTACGACCCGGTGGCGGGGGCGGGCCCGCTGCGGTTTGCACTCAAGCGGCGGGCGGGGCGTCTGACGCTCTCGGCGGAGGACCTTCTGGACATGGCCGTTGAGGAGCGGGGGTTCAGCCCGGTGGCGGTCTTCGGAGCGAGGCGGTGCCGCCGCAGACTGGTCACGGGACGCAAGGCCCGCCGGATACTGCCTCTGACGTATCGAGACGCGGGCTGATTTGCCGGTCATGATCGTCGACACGCACATCGAGAGCTGGCTGACACGGCACCTCACGATCGTGCAGCGGACGTTCAGGAATCGTTTTCATCGGAAGTTCGCCGGAGACGTCCAGCTGCTGATGCCCTTTCTGCCACGCTGCGGCGTATTTCTCGATGTCGGCGCCAACCACGGCCGATACACGCTCGAGCTGTCCCGGGTGCACTCGGGCGACTGCCGGGTCCTCGCCTTTGAGCCCTTCGATGAGAACTATCGAATCCTGAGCGGGGTGACGAGGGCCCGGAAGAACGTCGAGTGCTTCCACACGGCGCTGTCCGATCAGGAGGACGAGTGCGAACTGCTCATCCCAATCGAAGAAGGTCGTCTCGCGCCGGGCGGGTCGTTCATTCCCGCCGCCGACGAATGGGGCGATCTCGCCAGCTCGAGCCGGCGTTACCTTCGCCAGGTCGTGCGCCTGCGGACCCTTGACCGGTTCGTCGCGCAGCATGGTGTGCCGCGGATCGACTTCATCAAGATGGATGTGGAAGGCCTGGAAACGGATGTATTGAAGGGCGCGCGGCAGACCATCGCCCGCTTGCGGCCGAAACTGGCCGTCAGCCTGTACCACGAGACCGAGGATCTGCTGCGCCTGCCGAAGCTGGTGTGGGAACTGGGCGACTACGACGTGTATGTCCGCTGCAAGATGGAAGGACCGTTCTCGCCTACGCTGTATGCCCGGTGGAAGGATTAACTCGCCAGTTTTCGAACGGCCGCGGGCTGGATTTCTGCCTGGCGAGCCTTGCCCATAGGGCCATGAGCCCATCGGAGCGCGGAAGTGCTTACACGGTTCTAGCTCGCGCGTTTTGATAGAGTTTCTCCTTGAGAGGCGTTACTCTATCTTTATGAGAGGTGAGCGCTTCACTGCTGAGGATCTCGTCGCCCTGCTCCAGCGGCTCGAACTTGAGCTGGAATCGAGTCTGTAGCACGTCGACTGCTGCCTTATTGAGTTCTCTCAGGTGCTTGTCGTCAGGGTAGCCGAAAACATGGGCATTCCACTTATTCTCGGCGTAGCTCCTTAGCCACGCGTCAATCGGGAACAAGTCAGTGAGCCGCTTCGGCTGCTCCTCTCCAGTATCGACATAACACCTCAGGATATCGGGCGAAACCCGAGGCGTGTCCGGGATGTCGAGCCACACGTCGTGTACATCAAGTGCATTTCCGTGACCATTCGTCTCACGGCGAGCGTCAGCAGGCAAGGCGTCGAAGATCTCCTGCCTGATTGACCTAATCTCTTCGGTTGCTCCGGGCTCTCCGGAGCCTAGCCGGACCAGGTCGCTGTAGGCGGTCTCTTGCAACGGGCCCACAATTACCGCTGCAGAAATGTGCAGGGCGCGCCTTAGGAGCGCTCGAGATTGCAGACGACGAATCTTGCCCTGCAATGCAGGCTCTCGGGCGGCGAAGGCGAAGAATTCACCTTCTCCAATCCTCAAGAAGTCCGTCACACGTTGGAACTTGAGCTTCGGCTCGTTTATCTCATCGCCGGAGTCCCAGATCGTTTCGAACAAGCCACGGATCATGCATTCCAACGCGCGAACTTTC
>JADFKZ010000157.1 GCA_022564665.1 Planctomycetota bacterium
ACAACTACGGCAACTTTTTCTACGGCATCTCCTATGGTGGAAATGCGCCCGGAGCCGGCATCCCCGACAAGGGGTTCTACGGTAACGTGGGAGCGACGTTCCCACATTCGCTCCAGATGCTCCAGAAGGACGGCGACTTCGAGCAGGTCGGGGAGCTTCTGAACGTCTGGCTCTTCGGCCACGAGCTCAAGCTCGTCCCATCCGGAGCGGGGCCCGGTAGGTTCGACTACCAGGAAACGACGAAGACCTTCTCCGAGTTCATGGCTGACGCAAACCTCGTCGGCGATGACGAGCGTGTCAACCGCCTGCGGGTCGAGCCGGTCAACCTCACTGGGGGTCAGGAACTCAGCCCCATCATCGGTGTGGGGACGGCGAACCCCAACGATCCGCTGCACGCGATTCCGCCGCTTCCGGCGGGTGCAAGGGTGCTGGATCTGTTCGTCTGTGACGGAAATGGCGTCAACAACAGTGGTTTCGTCCTCAACGCTGCCGGCTACAGCGGCCGCGCGACGCCGGGGTTGATCAATGTCAACACCGCCCCGGTCGAGGTGATGCGGGCTCTGCCTCACTTGACGAGGCTCATCCACGAGATCAACAGCCCGTCGAACAACCCCTATGTGCGGCTTCCCGAGGCGATCGTCCAGTACCGCGAGCAGTACAACGGCGAGGACGCACTTCTTCCAGGGACCAATCCCACCGGGATCCCCAAAGGAGCGAACTACTCCGATCGCGATTCGGTGGCGACCGGTCTGCGTTCCGAGCGCGGCCTGGCCTCGATCGGCGAGCTGATGCTGCTCACCAAGGCGTCGCAAGTGCAAAACGTCCTCGACCCGCTCAAACCCAACGCCAACTGGCGGGTCGACTTTGCCGCTGAGGTTGCGGGGTCCACCCAGATCTCGACGGACTTGATCGACACGTACGACCCGGCGCTAGGCATCGTTGTGCCGGACGCCGTGGCGGCGGACGTCGAGGAGCGGAACCTGCTCTTTGCCGGCATCTCGAACCTGATCACGACGCGAAGCGACATGTTCACGGTCTACTTCAAGATCCGCAGCTTCCGGCAGAATCCCGTCACCGGGGCGTGGGACGCCACCAACCCCGAGTACATCGTCGATGACAGCCGATATGTCATGCTCGTCGACCGCAGCGAGGTCAACCACCCCAACGACAAGCCCAGGATCCTGTACCTGGAAAAGCTTCCCAAGTAGGTAATAGGACAATCCGTGCCGCGCCCCGTCACGCTCATCCGCGTCGAATGGGGCGCGGCACTTTTTTTTGGATCGATGGGCGAAAGAGCTGTAGCGCAAGAAGGCGTTCAGCTGTCGGGACTGCGCCGACGAGGCGACCGATAGGGGCCGTCACCGCCGGTTGGCGATCCCATGGTCGCCTTTCTCCGGGAGACGCGTGGGGACATTCAGGACCGTTTGGCGTCCTGGCGCACAGGCTGGTGTCCTGGCGCACACGTTGGTGTCCTGGCGCACAGGCTGGTGTAGTAGGGTCGGCGGTGCCGGCCGCGGAACAAGGCTGTCAGCTGACAGCCAGCTTCCGGGTGGCTGTGACGGAGTCCCGATGGAATCGGGACGACGCCACGGTTGGTCCGTCAACAATAAGACCGGGGCTTCGCTTCGCTCAGCCCCAGCCACCCGAGCTTAGCTCCAGCCACCCAGCCAAATCCTCTGGAGTTGACAGCTGACAGCCTCTTGGCCGCGACGCGCCGCGTTTCACTCTTCTGTGCGTTCTCCGCGTCTGGGCGGTGAATCCTTCTGCTACAGGTTCGTATCGTGAACCCCGCCGAAGCGCCGGTCGCGGCCGGCGTAGTCGCGGATGCTGTGGTGGAGGTCCGGGACGCGGAAGTCCGGCCACAGGACATCGGTGACGTGGATCTCCGCGTAGCTGATCTGCCACAGCAGGTAGTTGGACACCCGCAGCTCACCCGCGGTCCGGATGAGCAAATCGGGGTCGGGGACGCCGGCGGTGTACAGGTGGCGGCTGAACCTCTCCTCGTCGATCTCATCCGGCTCGAGCTGGCCCGCCTGGACCTGGCGGGCAAGCGACCTGGCTGCGTCGGTGATCTCCGTCCGCGAGCTGTAGTTGAGGGCCAGGCAGAGGGTCAATCCCGTGCAGCCATCGGTGAAGGCGGCGGTCTGATCAAGCTCCTGGAGCACCGACGCGGGCAGCCCGTCCCGGCGTCCCAACTGGCGGAATCGGATGTTGGTGTCAAGAAGCTCCTGACGTTCCTTGACCAGGTAGCTCAGATAAAGCTCCATCAGCGCCTGAACCTCGTCGTCCGGACGCTTCCAGTTCTCCCTCGAGAAGGAGTAGAGGGTCAGATATCCCACCCCGAGGCGATCGCATTCCATGACGATATCGCGCACCGCCTTTGCCCCGGCCCGATGGCCGGCGATCCGGGGTTGGTTTCGCTTCCGCGCCCAGCGCCCGTTGCCGTCCATGATGATGGCAATGTGGCGGGGCAGCCGATCGGGCGGCAGGTCCAGGGTGGGTTGGCTTGATGAGGTGTGCGTGAGAGCCCGGCTCATTACGACAATGGTACGCGACGGCGAGACTTCGGGTTCATGACAACCAAAGCTCTTACACCTTGACCAGCGTCTGGGTGCGCTCGGGCCCGACGCTGACGATCTCGATGGGCACGGCCACGAACTCCTCGATCCGGTCGAGGTAGCGCCGCGCGTTGGCCGGGAGCCGCGAGCGGTCCGTTGCCTCGTCGATCTTGTCACTCCAGCCGGGGAGGGTTTCGTAGATCGCCTCCATCTCCGCCAGCTGCTCGGCATCGGGGCTGAACCGGTCGGTGACCGTCCCGTCGGGCCGGCGGTAGGCGGTACAAAGCTTCAGCTCGTCGAATCCCGACAGGACGTCCAAGAGCATGCAGGCGAGTCCCGTGGTCCCGCAGATCATCGCCGAATAGCGGACCGCCACCAGGTCCAGCCAGCCGCAGCGACGCGGGCGGTTCGTGGTGGTGCCGTACTCGTGGCCGCGCCGGCGGATTCGATCGCCGATCGCGTTGTCCTGCTCGGTCGGGAAGGGTCCTTCGCCGACTCGCGAGGTGTACGCCTTCATCGTTCCCAGCACCTCCTGGATGTAACGGCCGGGTATCCCGGTCCCGGTGGGCACGCCGAGGGCGGAGCAGTTGGAGCTGGTCACGTAGGGGTAGGTGCCGTGGTCAATATCCAACAGGCAGGCGTTGGCGCCCTCGAAGAGCATCGAGCGGCCGTCGCCTAGGCACTCATGAAGAAGGTAGGTGGTGTCTCTGATGTGCGGCTTGAGCCGCTGGCCGAGACCGGCGTACCGTCGGGTGAGTGCGTCGGGATCCAGTGGCGGGGTCTGGACGCCCAGGGCGGCCAGCTCGGCGGTACGGATCGAGCAGATGACACGGAGCCTGCGTTCCAGACGCTCAGACGACAGCAGATCGCATACTCGAATGGCGGTCGATCGATGCACCTTGTCGGCGTAGGCGGGTCCGATGCCGCGTTTCGTCGTGCCGATGGAGAGGTTGCCCCCGCTCCTTGCCGCCTTGCTGGAAAGGAGCCGCTCGAGGGCGGCATCCTGCTGCTTGTGATAGGGCATCACCACGTGGGCGCGGTCGGAGAGACAGAGGTTGTCGCCGACCTCGACGCCCCGGGCGCGAAGGGTGTCGATCTCCGTGATCAGAACCTCGGGGTCCACCACAACGCCGTTGGCGATGACGCACAGCTTCTCCGGATAAAGGATGCCGGCGGGGATCAGATGCAGGGCGTACCGCTGATCGCCGACCACGACGGTGTGTCCGGCGTTGGCGCCGCCGTTGTAGCGGACGATCACGTCGTGCTGAGCGGTGAGCAGATCGACGATCTTGCCCTTGCCTTCGTCTCCCCACTGAAGGCCTACAACCGCCTTGTGGCGGCGGTCGGTGTTATTCGGACTGATGGCAGGAGATGGCGCCATGGTGCCGTGTGGCGGCTTTTCGGACGCCGGCCCGACGGTCGGAGATGCCGGAGGTGCACGCTAGGGCTGCCCTGCAGGTCCGTCAAGGAGCGTCGGGATGTTGCGGCAGTTAAGCCCAAACGCGGGTGTGCCGATACCAACCTGGAGCGCCGCGCCCTCTCGGAGTGTGAAAGGTGCCGTCCGAGTCCATTATCCGCATCTTGTGCCCCAACATTTCGTGCCAGCGGGTGCTGGCGGTGTCGGCCGGCGCGCGGGGGAAAATCGTCCGCTGCGCCCTATGCGGGGCGAACGTCCGAGTCCCGATGCCCAAAAGCGGTGAATCTTCAGCGCCGACGCGCCACGAGAGCGACTGAGCGACCGGCGGCTGGCTCTTCACGCCGGCGGAGGCGTTCTCCTCTCAGCTGCCGCGGCCGTCTTTCTCCCCGGCGTTGGGTGACGATGTCCATGACGCTCCGTCGAGGGCGTTTGGCTTGAGCTCCCTCAGCGAGTCGCCGGCGTTGCGGCCTTCTGGCCGCTCCTGTGTGCCAGCCCTCCGGGCTGCGGGGCCCGCTTCGTTCTTGCCGGCGGTGGGGCCGGGGGTCGGGCCGGGGGCCCGGCCGTCGATTTCCGTGCGGATCACAAACTTGATGGGGCCGACGGTCAGCTCATCGTTCGGGGCGAGGACCGCCTGGGCCACCCGAATGCCGTTGTGGAGTATCCCGCTGTCGGATCCGAGGTCGTAGACCCTGAGTATTCCGGACTCCAGGACGATCTCGCAGTGGCGCTTCGCCACGGAGGGTACGGAGACCCGCAGATCGCAACGGGTGTCCCGCCCCAACACCATGCGCTGCCTCTTGAGTTTGAATCGGCGCTCCCCTCCGTCCGCCATCGGCATGGCCAGGCACAGTCTCATCTTCTCGAAGCGCTCCCTGCCGAGGCTATGATCCACTCGAGCCCGATCGGCCGATCGCTTTCTCCCGACAACGAGCGAACCCCCCCACAAAACGCGCCCCACGAATGTCCCGACTTGCCCACCTTACCAGCCAAGGAGAGTCGATCCAAGAGAAAAGCGGGACACGTACCGCCGCCGATCTGCCGCTTCCGGCACCCCGAGCCCCCGCGGTCGCCCGCGGCCGGCGGCAGAAGACTGGTTCTGGCGGCCCTTTGGGCATGGGCCGCGGGCCCCGAGGTGTCTATGTCCATGTGCCTTTTTGCCTGCACAAATGCCACTATTGCGACTTTTACAGCATTGCGGGCGATGGGGACGGTGGCCGCCGCGACCGCCGCGGGGTGTTCGTCCAGCGTCTGATCGAGGAAATCCGTGCCTCGTCGGCCTTTCTGGGCCCGCCGATCGAAACGACCTTCTTCGGTGGGGGAACGCCAACCCTCTTGCCATCAGGGCTTTGGAAAATACTGCTCGCTGCCCTCTCAGACCACCAGCCGAGGGCGGCCGATCATGAGCTGACCGTGGAGGCCAACCCCGAGACGGTGGACGAACCGCTCATGGAGGCCCTGGTCGCCGGCGGGGTGAACCGCCTGAGCATCGGTGCCCAGTCGTTCGACCCCCGGCACCTCAAGACGCTCGAGCGTCGTCACGATCCCGCACGCGTCGTGCGGAGCGTTCAGATCGCGCGGCGGGGTGGGATCGCCAACATAAACATCGACCTTATCTTTGGCATCCCCGGCCAGACGCTTGAACAGTGGCTTGAGGATCTTCAGGAGGTGCTGGCGCTGGAGCCCACCCATCTGAGCTGCTACGCGTTGAGCTACGAGTCCAACACGCCGCTTACGGCGAAGCTGCGAGCGGGCCGGATCAAGCGCATCGACCAGGACCTGGAGGCCCGGATGTACGAGGTGGTGATCGATCGGCTTGCCGCCGCGGGCTTTGAGCACTACGAGATCAGCAGCTGGGCAAGACCCGGGCGCCGCTGCCGGCACAACCTGCGGTATTGGCGGAATGATCAGTGGTGGCCGCTTGGCCCCGCCGCCGCCGGTCATGTCGCCGGTGTCCGCTGGAAGAACGTCCCGCACCTCGGGCGATATCTTCGCGAGGGTCCCCTGCCGGCGATCACCGATGTCGAGCGGCTCGATGAGGATGGTCGCATCGGTGAGGAATTGATGTTGCGGCTGCGGCTCATCGAGGGGATCGAGTGCGGTCTCCTTCAGCGGCTGCTCGCCGCGGGTGTACGGGGTCGCGAACGCGGCGTTGCGATCATGCGGCATACCGACGCGGGCAATCTGGAGCGATCCAGCGATCGGCTGCGGCTCACCCGCCGCGGGTTGCTGGTGGCGGACTCCGTGCTGGCGGATCTCTTGTAGGGCCGGCTGTGCCGGCCGCCGATGAACGCGAAGATTCACCGCGGAGAGCCGCGGAGGGCGGCAGAGAAAAGAGCAGGGTTCAGGGTTCAGGGTTCAGGAAGAGGAGTGTCGGCTGTCGGCAATCTCCGAGTGGCTGGGGCTGAGCTCGGGTGGCTGGGGCCGAGTTCAGGTGGCTGGGGCCGAGCTCGGGTGGCTGGGTCTGAGCGAAGCGAAGGCCCGGTCTTCGTGTGCCGAGCATGTTCGTCAGCTTGGGGGTGAAAGTCCCCTGCACAACCTGGTGGAGGTGAAGTGCTAGCGAAGGGCAAGGGCGTCGCCGCGAGGCGAGGTCTGAAGGAAGCCTGG
>JADFKZ010000033.1 GCA_022564665.1 Planctomycetota bacterium
GCTGAAGCGAGGCGCCTGATCAGCGGCGGCGGATGAATTCGCCGCCGCGTACCAGAGCGAGTGTCGGCCCGAAGGGCCGTACGGAGCGCTATATAGTAATGAGCAAAACCCCGAGCAGAGCTCGGGGTTTTGCTCATGGGCCCGGGAGGACTTGAACCTCCGACCTCGCCCTTATCAGGGGCGCGCTCTAGCCAACTGAGCTACGAGCCCGGCCTTCTATCCGGGACTCCGGGGGTCGGGGAGTCCGGAGTCCGGTCTCCGGGGGTACGGGGTCATGAGTATATCGGTCGCAGCAGGGCTCAGGGAGTGGCGAGGCTCGACCGAATCGATCGAATGTCCTGCACCATCTCGTCGATACGCGGCTCGTCCAGGGGGGTGCCCGCCTTGGATGCCGCCAAGAGCTCGTCGCACTTGATGACGGTCCTTCTCAGGGTGTGCGAGTGCTCCAGGAGCTTCTCTTGAAGCGCCGCCCAGCGGTCGCGTGCCCGCTCTCGTATGGTGACATCGGTCTCCATCTGCGCGTCCTGGTGAACGAGATACATGCCGACCAGGTGGCTCCTCAGTTCGAAGTTGAGCTGATCGGCGTTGTCAAAGAGCAGCTCGACGTTTCGCTCGAGTCCGACGGCTGTCCCGGCGTTGAGCATCGCCGGCTCGAGATCGAGGAAGGCTTCGAGGTTGAACCGGAAGCTCTTGGCAAAGAGTGGCCAGACGAGGTCCATCCGCCGCAGCAGACGGGCATTCGTCCCGTCGCCGCGAGGAACGACCTCGAAATCGCTGGCGCACCCGGCAGCGGCGATGGTCAGGAACACAGCGCAGAGAATCGATCGCCTCGGAATGATCGACATCGTCAATGTACTCCTGGGACCCCTTCCGGGCGTGGTCGGTTCCTACTTCGTCCAGTACGCCGATGGGACATGAGGAACGCGCAACAAAACACCCTTCTTCAGCCCCAGACCGTGCGAGATGGCTGGCCATCTGGCGGTGCGACGCTTCCTTCGCCGCCTCCCGGAACCGTCGGGGCGAAGGGAGTTGGACGTGCTTCTGCTCGACTTCGACGGCAACGTGGGCGTCGTCGACCTGCTGACGTTGTTGGCAGCGTGAGGGCCGTGCCCGTAAGCGTCCGAATCCGACCTCCAACCTCTTCCGCCACGCTCCCGCACCCGGTATCCTGGGAGCCAAGGTAAGGACATTTGGTCGCATGGTGGGACACGAAGCGGCCACGGATCCGCAGACAGGCAACTCAGAACCCTCCCTGTGGCCTGGCCCCTTGCCCGACGTGTCGCTTCAGATTGAAGGGTGACAGATCCGAAGATTGGGCTGTGGCGGTTTGCCTTGTACGTGACGGATAGGGGTCTCCGATGGGCCTTTCGGCGCACGCCTGGATTGTCGCTCTCTGCCTGGTTCTCTTTCCCTGCAAAGCCTTGGCCGGCGGCGACCCTCCCCAGTTCATCCTCCAATGGGGTTCCAACGGCGCCGGGGAGGGCCAGTTCTCGGGACCGCACGGGATCGAGGTCGACGCCGACGGCAATGTCTACGTCGTCGATACCGGCAACAATCGCATCCAGAAATTCACCAGCGATGGGATGTTTCTTATGACATGGGGCTCCTTGGGGGCCGGAGACGGGCAATTCAACCATCCCCACGGAGTGGGCATCGGCCCGAAGGGCAACCTCTACGTATCCGAGACCGGCAACAACCGCGTTCAGAAGTTCACCAGCGATGGGGTCTTCGTGACGAAATGGGGCTCCTTCGGCGACGGTGACGGACAGTTCCGGCACAACCATGGCCTCGCGGTGGACAGCAACGGAAATGTCTTCGTCGCGGACAGGAACCAGAATCGTGTCCAGAAGTTCACCAGCGACGGAACCTTCATCATGGCCTGGGGATCAACCGGCACGGGCGACGGAGAGTTCTCCGGCACAAACGGCGTCGCGGTTGACGTCCAGGACAACGTCTTCGTCGGCGACAGCAGCCCCCGGATCCAGAAGTTCACCAACAACGGTGTCTTCATCACTTCTTGGGGCTCGGCCGGCGTGGGAGACGGCCAGTTCAACTTTCCGCGGGGTCTGTCGGCGGATGAGTTGGGAAACGTCTACGTTGCCGACCGCAACCTCCATCGCATGCAAAAGTTCACGGGAGTCGGAGCGTTCCTGACGAAATGGGGTTCGTTCGGCTCCAAAGAGGGCCAGTTCAACTTCCCGTACGCCGTGAGAGCGAGTGGAGACGGATTTGTCTACGTGGCCGACTCGAGCAATCATCGAGTGCAGAAGTTCCGCGTGACCCCATGTCCCGCCGACCTCGACGGCTCCGGCGTTGTCGATGTGCCCGACCTAATCGCCCTCCTCGTCGCGTGGGGAACCGATCCTGCCGGACCGCCTGACTTCGACGGCGATGGGAGCGTTGCCGTACCTGACCTGTTGCTGCTGTTGGCCAACTGGGGGCCGTGCCCGTGAGTGGATGGGGCCGGCAAGTCGAAAGATTGCTCGTGGTGCTCGCGGTTTCCTTCTGGCAAAAGGGTTGCCATGTACAGAGCCGACCTGGAACCATCCTGCCGCTTTCAATCAGCGTCGATAGACGCGCGGAACACTCGATGCAAGGCGACGCGCTTGGCCATGAAGTAGATGACCGGGAAGATCAGGAGGACGCCCACGTAGCCCGTGGCCAGGCCGCCGATCATGGGTGCGGCGAGGCGGCGCATGGTGTCCGCCCCCGCTCCGGACGCCCACAGCAGTGGCAGCAACGCGGCAAACGTTGTCAGGGTCGTCATCGTGATCGGCCGGACACGCGCCACCGCCCCCTCGTAGACCGCCTGCTTCAGGTCGTGGACGTTGCGCATCCGCCCCTCTGCGCGGAACCGCTCAAAGCTCAGATCGAGGTACAGGAGCAGGACCAGGCCCATCTCCGCGTCGAGACCGGCCAACGCAATGATCCCGACCCACACCGCCACCGAGAGGTTGTACTCCAGCGCCCACAGCAGCCAGAAGGCGCCGATGAGGCTCATGGGGATGGCCGTCAGCACGATCGCCACCCGCAGCCAGCTTCGCGTGGCGACGTACAGCAGCATGATGATCAGGAGGCCCGTCAGCGGCGCCACCATCAGCAGCCGTTCTCGAGCGGCCTGCATGTACTCGTACTGGCCGGACCACACCACGCTGTAGCCAGGTGGGAAGGTGACCTGCTTGGCCACAGCACGCTGGGCGTTGGCGACGTAGGTCCCCACGTCGATCCCGGCGATGTCCACGTAGACCCAGCTCGTCAAGCGGGCGTTCTCGCTCTTGATCATGGGCGGGCCCTTGTGAATGGCAAAGCCGGCAAGCTGCCCCAGCGGCACCTGCGCACCGGTGGGCGCGGCCACCAACACCTGCTTCAGTGCAGGAAGATTGTCACGCAGCTCGTGTGGATAGCGCAGGTTGATGGGGTAGCGCTGAAGCCCCTCGACGGTAAAGCCGACGTTCATCCCGCCCAGTGCGCTCATAATGACGTCCTGGACGTCGCCAACGTTCAGGCCGTAGCGGGCGATCTCGTCACGGTTGATCGTGATGTCCAGATAGTTCCCACCCACGCTCTTCTCGGCGAAGGCGCTCGTGGTGTACGCCCCGGTGCCTTCGGCCGTCTTGACGACCTGGGCGATCCGGCTGGCCAGGTCAGCCAGGGTGCTGAGGTCCGGGCCCATGACCTTGATGCCCATCGGGGTCTTGATGCCCGTGGAAAGCATGTCGATGCGGGTCTTGATCGGCATCGTCCAGGAGTTGGTCAGGCCCGGGATCTGGAGGGCCTCGTTGAGCCCGGGCACGCGCGTTCCGTCGGGCCACTGGTAGCCGTAGACCAGCTCGCCGACGGTGATGGTTCGCACCTCTGGAAGGATCTTGCCCGGCAGCCACTTGAGCCAGCCGGGCCAGTTGCTGAAGAACCGCTCGACCGGCACCCGCCGCCATGTACTTTTGTTCCGAACCAGGGTGATGGTGGTCTCCAGCATGCTCGGCGGAGCAGGGTCCGTGGCGGTCTCGGCGCGCCCGATCTTCCCCAGTACCGACTCGACCTCGGGGACTTGCATGATCAGTCTGTCCGTCTGCTGGAGGAGCTCGCGCGCCTTGTTCATGCTGATCCCCGGATCGGTGGTCGGCATGTACAGCAGATCACCCTCTTCAAGGGGCGGCATGAACTCGCTGCCCAGCTGGCGCAGAGGCCAGATCGTGCAGAGGATGAGGACCGTCACCAGCGCAAGCGCCGACCACCGCCACCGCATCAGGAGCGTGAATGCCGGCGCATAGAGCCACTTGAGGACCCGGCTCAGGGGAAGGCGATTCTCCTGGGCGATTCTCTGCGGCAGTATGACCATGGCGCTGAGCGCCATCCAGCCGGCCGCGAGCCACCAGCGGTAGGCGGCGAGCGTGGGCAGCTCAATGACCAGCAACACCAGAGCCGGCACGCCGATCACGGCGGCATAGATCGCAAACCGCACGGCGCCGGGCAGCCGCCGCGGAACCATCCGCTCCGAGATGAAGTAGACCATCAGCACCGGGATGATCGTCACGGCCAGGATCGCGGCGTTGGCCATCGCAAACGTCTTGGTAAAGGCCAGGGGCTTGAAGAGCCTTCCCGACTGCTCCCCAAGCGCGAACACCGGAAGAAAGCTGACGGTGATGATCAGGAGGCTGAAGAACAGGCTGGGACCGACCTCGGTGGCGGCGTCGGCGATAATGACGCTCCGTGGCCGCGGCTCGGCACCGCCGGCGACGCGCTGTTTTTCGCGCTCGAAATGCTTATGGGCGTTCTCGACCATGACGATGGAGCTGTCGACCATCACGCCGATGGCGATGGCAATGCCGCCGAGGCTCATGATGTTGGCGTTGATGCCCAGCAGGTGCATCATGGCAAGGCTCGCCAGCACGCCGGTCGGCAGCACGAACACCGCCACCAGGGCGCTTCGGGCGTGGAGCAGGAAGATGATGCACACCAGGGTGACGACGATGATCTCTTCGGTGAGCGTGCGGCTGAGTGTCCTGATCGCCCGATTGATCAGGTCGCTGCGGTCATAGCCCACTTCAATGGCCGCTCCGGGCGGAAGGCCCTTTTCCAGTTCTGCAAGCTTTTTTCGCACACGTTCGATCGTGGCGCGGGCGTTCTCGCCGTAGCGCATGACGATGACGGCCGCAACGACCTCGCCCTCACCATTCCATTCCACTACGCCCCGTCGGATGTCCGGCCCGATGCGGATGTCGGCGACGTCGGCCAGGTAGATCGGCGCGCCATCGGGCGTGGCTCTGAGAGCGATCTTGGCCAGCTCATCAAGCACCCGTGCGGTGCGGAGATCCTCGATCGATCGGCCGGCGGCACGGGCCTGCGCGATCTCTTGGTCGGTGAGGGTTCCCAGGTAGCCGATGCCGCGGACCATGAACTCGGTCTCGCTCATCTCGATGAGGCGCCCGCCGACGTCGAGGTTGGACCGCGAGATGGCTCTCTTGATCGTGCCCAGCGGCATGTCGTACGCCAGAAGCCGGACCGGGTCGACGACCACCTGGTACTGCTTGACGAACCCGCCGATCGGGGCGACCTCGCTGACGCCCTCGACTGCGATGAGCTCGTAGCGCAGATACCAGTCCTGGAGGCCGCGCAGGTCCGAGAGGTCCAACGCGCTGGGCTGAAGCGGCTCGCCGTCGAGTGGGCAGCGGTCGTAGCCTCTGACAAGCTCGATGGGCTCCAGCCGCGGGCGCACGTCGGGCGGCGCGGCGTTGGGGGAGTCATAACGGCGATTCTCTAGACGGTCGGCGTATATGACCTTGCTGTCTTTGAAGACCCGGTGACGTATCAGCCGCTCGCGCACCGCGGGATCATCCGGAACGTCGAGAAAGTCTGCATACCACGTGTCGGTCTCCGGGTCGTGCCAGAGGCCGTTGGGGTGGTTCGGGCAGTACTTGCCGGTCACGAGCACGTACTCGAAGATCCAACCCACCCCGGTGGCGTCGGGTCCGAGTTGCGGGCTGACATTTGGCGGCAGAAGACCCGTGACGAAGCTGAGCTGCTCCAGGACGCGGCTGCGGGCCCAGTACATGTCGGTGCCGTCTTCGAAGATGATGTAGACGAAGCTGCTCCCGAACATGCTGTAGCCGCGCACGATCTTCGCATGGGGCACGGAAAGCATGGTCGTGGTCAGCGGATAGGTGATCTGGTCCTCGACGATCTGCGGGGCCTGTCCGGGGTACTCGGTCCGGATGATCACCTGAACGTCCGAAAGGTCGGGGATGGCATCGATCTTGATGTTGAAGACCGCCCACACACCAGCGACGACCACGAAGGACGTGAGAAGCAGCACCATCGCCCGGTTGCGGATGCACAATGAGATCAGCCTGGCGATCATCCGATTACTCCTGCTGTCCGGATACCGGCAGGACCCTGCGCTCGTCGAAGCACTTGAGCATCATGGAGCCATAGAACGGATTGCGGACGTCTCCGGCCGGCTGGAGCCAGATGCTGCCGCCCTGGTCGGCCCGGAACATGGGGCAGTGCAGTTCTTGAACCTCGCGGCCGTAGGACGGCGGGACGCCGGTGGCCTTGATGAGCTTGCCGAGAGACACACCCAGGTCACCGAATGCCAGTCGCGCCTGGTCGATCTCGGACACGTCTGTGAGCTGGAGCGCCTTGCCCCGGACGGTTGCCACCTCATCGTGCGTGTGCCAGAAATGGGCATCGTCGGGAATGTCAATCTCCAGCAGGCGGTCGACACCGGCTGCCAGCTCCTTTGCATTTGTGGGAATGTCCTTGATCGAATCGCCGGCGAGCGCATTGCCGATCGCGAAGTACCGATCAAGGATCCCGCCGATCGCCCGTTGGGCGTCCGGGGGAAGCCCCGACAGCTCACTGACGCCGGCGATGGTGGCCACCGCTTCCTGCTCGCTGGCCAGGTTTCCCCGAATCATCTTGGCCAGGGCTTCTCTCATGTTTGCCTCGCTGTCGAGAAGGAACTGGCCGCTGGTGACGACCATCTCTCCCGGCTGGAGGCCGTCGAGGATCTCGATCATGCCGTCGTCGGTTTCCACGCCCACGCGAACATTGCGCGGCTCGAATTTTCCGCCGCCCAGGCTGGCGAACACGACTTGCCGCTTGCCGGTATCGATCACCGCGGCCCGCGGCACGAGCGTCCGCTCCTCAGCCAGCGTGTTCTTCAACTCGACGTTTGCATACATGCCCGGTTTGAGCAGCCCGACGGGGTTGGCGAACTCGAGTCGGACCTTGATTTGCCGAGTCGTTGTTTCCAGGTAGGGGTAGATGTAGATCACACTGCCCTGGAAAGTCCGGCCGGGAATGTAGGGCAGGGTCATGACCGCCTGCTGGCCGACCTCGACGAAGGGAAGCTGGTACTCGTAGAGCGTCACCATGACCCAGACCGTTGACAGGTCGGCGATCCGATAGATCTGCATACCGGGATCGACGTACATCCCCTCGTTGGCATGCTTGGCGATGACCACACCCCGGTGGGGGCTCACGATCGTCATCGCCTTGGCGGGCCTGTCGTTGGCCTGAAGCTCTTGGATCTGCTGGGGCGTGACGTCGTAGAACTCCAGACGCGTCCGCGCCGCGTCGAGCAGGTCCCCGGCGCCGGTGGCCGCGTCGGCAACGGAATCCGTCTGGCCCTTGATCCGGTAGGAGAGAAGGTACTCCTCCTGCGCGGAGAACAGATCGCGCGAGTAGAGGTCAAACAGCGGATCGCCCTCGGCGACTTCGGCCCCGAGAAAGTCGACGTGGAGCTTCTCGATCCAGCCCGAGACCTTGATGCTGATGTCGCGGACCGTCGTCTCGTCGTATTCGACGGTCCCCACGGTTCGTATGGTCTTGACCAGCGGACCCGAAACCACCGGCTCGATCCTGACGCCGATGTTCTGGGTGATAACGGGATCAATGGTGATCTCGCCGGTGAACTTGTCGGTGTCGAGCTGTATCAGATCCATCCGGCAGATTGGGCAGGTACCGGGCTCGGGCAGGATGACCCAGGGGTGCATCCCGCAGGTGTAATACTTCAGGACGGCGGAGTCGGCGGTGGTCTCGTCCCCGACGGCGAAGGTTACCATCGACCAGAGGCGTGCCGAGGTGGCTGCGACTCCTGACCCTCCACCGATCAAGGCCCCGATGAAGAATATCACCACCGCTGCGATCACCAACGTCAGGATGAGCTTCCATCGGGCGCCAGGTGGCGGTGTTGGGCTTGGCCGGTCTGTTGATCCAACTTCGTTGCGTGTCATTTGGGTTCCTCGGAAGCACGCGGCAGGTCACGGCCTACCGTCCGTTGGAGCTCGGCGAAGCTCTTTTCAAACTGGGAGAGGATGTGGTGGTACATCAACTGAACGTCCAGAAGCTTCCGCCAGTTGTCCACCAGCGCCAGGAACTCGAGCCGGCCCGCGCGGTAGCCGCTCATCGACGCCTCGACGGTCTGCCGGGCCTGCTGGAGAATCACGTCTCGAACGAGTACCACCTGCCGCTGGTGTGACTCGGCTCTGGCCAGGGCATCCTGGACACGGAAGGCGATTCGATTCTGCTCGTCGTCCAGGGATGCGGTCCCCTCGAGCAGGCCTCGGATCGCCTCCGCCTCCGCCGCGTCCAGCCGATGCGTCCAGATCGGGAGGTTGACGCCGAAGCTCACCCACCACTGGTCGTCGCCGTTGGCGACGCCCGAGAGGCCCTCGCGATCAACGAGGTTGTAGTTGAAGCTGACGTTCAGGTCGGGCCAGCGATTCAGCTTCGCCAGGGAAAGCCGTTCGCGGAACCCCTCGATTCGGTGGCGAATCCCGCGGAGTCCGGGGTTGGCTCGCCCGGCCTCGGCCAGAAGCTCCGCCAGCGAGAACGTGATCTGGTCAAGATCACGTGCTTCCGGGACCGGCAGTGCCGCGTCGATCGGCCGGTCGATGAGACGGTTGAGCATGGCCTGCGATGTGGTCAGGCGCTGCCGCAGCGCAATCAGCTCGTTGTCGAGGTTGCTCAGCTCCAGAGACGATCTCAGCACGTCCTGCTGGGTTACCGTCCCCGTCTTGAGCTTGCTCTCAGCCACGTCACGGATCTGGGTGAGCAATTCACGGCTTCGCTCGGTGACCTCGATTGCCCGGGCGGCGTCGTAGTAGCTCCAGAACGCCAGCCGGGTGTCGGAAACGACCGCAAGCCGGATCCGCTGAAGCTCCTGGGCCGCTCCCGCGACCTCCTGGGCCGCAATCCGCCCTCGTGCTTCAAGCTTGCCCGGGAAGGGCAGCTTCTGGCTGACAGACGTCATCAGCCCCACCTCGCCCGCGGCGGTCTGGGCCATCTCGCCGAAGGGCGCGAACCGCACGACGGGATCGTCGAGGCTCTCGGCCTGCGGGATCCGCTGGGCGAGCCTGCGGACCCTCTGGTTGGCGGCCCTGATCGCGGGGTTCCGCTCGAGGGCCAGACGGACATAGTCCGCCTCGGTGGCATCCTCGGGAATGACCACGTGCGGCTCGTGGCGGGCGACGGTCGCCAGCGCCGCGCGGGTGTCGTCCAGATTGACCAGCCAGCCCTCGTCGATGAGGTCGCTAAAGGGGCCGGACGTCGGGGCGCAGCCCGCTGTGAGCACGATGCAAGCTGCCAGTATCGCGGGCGGCCGACTCATCGGTCGGCTCCGCGTGGTCTGCACATCGTCATGTCCTGGCGCGTCGGGTTAGTGACCATGATCGTGATCACCTGCTTTCATCCACGCCTTGTCAAGCTTCTCGAGATGCGCGGCGGGGGCCTTCCAGAAGCCGCCCGCGCAGCCGGCCGAGCAGAAGCGGACGAGGCGGTTGGCGACGATGTAGTCGATCGGCTCGCCCATCGAGCCGAGCTTGAGACCCGAGATCGGGCACTTCTTCAGCGGGTAGCCGTCCGTCTGTTGGGCGATGACCGCCGCGTCCAGCGTGGCGAGGAAGGGTGCGGGATCCTTCTTAAAGAGCCGCCGGCACCCTTTGCAGCAGAAACGGACCAGCCGGTTGTCAGAGACATGGTCGACCGGCCCACCCATGGAGTCCAAGGCCTCCCCGGACACGGGGCAGGTGGTCATGGGATAGGAAGCCAGCTGCTGCTTGATGATCTGGTCGTCGATCTTCTGCAAGTATCCCTTCACATCTGACTGGAACTCTCGGATGCAGCTCTTGCGGCAGAAGCGGACCTCGCGGCCGTCGTGGATCATCACGATGGGCTCGCCCATCGAGCCCAGGGTGAGCCCCGAAACCGGACAGGTCTTCAGCGGATAGGGGTCGCCGAGCTGGTCGGGACCCTGGATCGTCACTTTCTCTAGGACCAGCTGGCGCTCGCAGAGGGGGCAGACGCCCTTGGACCTGAGGCGGAACTGCTGATGACTGGGGCAGCTCCAGACGCGGGCGGTCAGCGTGGTGAGCGCGGGCTCACCGGGATCGGCGGGTCGGGTTTCTTGTCCGAGGACCATCGCCGGCAGCGCCGCGGACAGGGCGACCATGGTGAGAGCAAAGTGGCGGAGGACCCTTTTTCTTCGATACACGGGAGAATCTCCTTACGGTCGAATCTCGGGCGGTTGGAACCACCCCATGGAGTAGCTCACCGCACGAGCGATCGCGCTCGCTCGGTCGGAAAAACGTTGGAATGCAGGTGCACTGCGCGCGCGGGACCGCTTCAGGTCGTCAGCAGGCAGTGCAGGGAAAGAAGGGTCTGCGCAAGCGCGGGTCGCGGTGAGCCCCGACACGCGCGCAGCGGACGGCGGGCCGCGACGACGGCGACGTCGATCGCGGGGAGCTCGGAAAGCAGGTCGAGTTGCTCCGCCGCGGCGCCAAAGGAGGAGTTGGCAGCGAGGCCGGTGGGAACGACCACGTCGCCCGCGGCGCTGATACAGCCGCACACGGGCCGGTGGCCGCCGTCAGAAGGGCACTCGCCACATCCGGCGGTCGAGGTTGCCGGGAGACCGCCTGGAGCGGTGTCGGGCGCCGTCTCGAGACAGCACGCCTTCGGCTCGCTCACTGCGCGAGCGGTCGCGGCGACCCAGTCGCCCGCCGGCGGCGGGGGCTCGGCGGCGGCGCGCTGACAGCAGCAGTAGTGCACTGGTGACCAGGTCGCCACGAGCAGGGCCGTCAGGAGCCGGATCGGGTGCGAGGCGTACACAGCCGGGAAACCTCCGGGCCGAATGGTATCCCTATGCTAACGGCCAACCTACCCCGGGAGTTCAATCATGAGGTGGTTTTTACTGCGGTCCGCCGGTTGCGCCATGCCGCCGGGGCTCCCGCATTGGCTCCCGCGGCCCCGATTGCGGACCGGACAGCCGCCTGGAACTCCCGGCCCCCGGTTTCTGCTCAAGACGCCGTATCTTCGGGTCGACCGGAATATACTGTGTGTGCCTACACCTTGAAGAATAGGTGAGTCGGGCTGGACGGCGATGATCGTACCGCACGCGACATTTCGGTGGGTCATGACCGGGTACCTGGCGGTGTTGTTGCCGTTCTGCTGCTGCTATACGTCCGCACTTGCCGGGGAGTCGACGACGCTGGGCCCTCTGCACGATCACGCCGAACACGGCCATCATGGTGCTGCCAGCGTTGCGCACCACCATGAGGAGGGCCAGGTAGGTGACGGCGGGTATGTACCGTTTGCCGACGATCATCCATGCAATCCGGGATCCCACGACCATGAGGGCGAATGTGATTGCGGCTGCTCCAGCGGGCCGGACGTCTTTACTCCCGGGGCTTCCGTAGCGTCTGATCTCACCTTCAATTTAGAAGCGGCGGTGGTAGGGGTCATCGACCCTGCCCCACTCCGGCACACTGCGATCATCTCGACGCCGGCCACGCGCCATAGGGCCTGCACATCTCTGTTGCAGCTTCACTGCGCGCTCATCGTCTAGAGCCTTTCTGAAGAGTTACCGCCCCGTGCGGTCGGTTGCGCTGTCGTGCGCCTCTTTGACCGCGCAGCGCCAAGCTTTTTCGACTTGCCGGGATGGTCCGCGGCCACATGGTTGGTCGCATCATTCGAATCCTCGATGCTCGGAGGTTCTCATGAGTCGTCGTTTCATCATGGTGTTTGCGGGCTTGTCTGGGGCTGTCATGGCCTCAATCTCGCTGCCGTTGTTCGCCCACGAAGGGCACGGCAAGGGGGAGGTTGCCCCCTACGACCTCGACACGCCGCGCAAGGTCTCGCCAGAGACCGCGGCCCACATCGGCCTCGAAACCGCCGAGGTCGACTTCGGGGAGGTCCAGGAGGTGCTCAGGCTTCTGGGTGTGGTTCGTCCGGTTCCTGACCAGGTTCAGGCGATCGCCGCCCGCATTGGCGGTACCGTCCTGAAGGTAACGGTGCAGGTCGGCGACACCGTCCGCAGAGGGGACCTGCTGGTAGAGATCGACTCGCCTCAGCTGGGTCAGTTTATCTACGAAGCCCACAAGCTGGATTCGGAATATTTCCAGCTGCTGGGCGAGCTTGCCGGGGCGCGGTCCCGCGTCGAGGAGCTCGTGATTGAGGTTGACTCGGCATCGGAGCAGGCCGCGATCGTGGATAGAGAGTACGCCCGGCTCCAAGGCAACAACGGCGCGGTTGCGGTGAACGTCCTCAGTAGGAAACAGGCCGCGGCGGTTCGTGCGCGAAGTGAGGCCAGGCTCCGCGAGATCGAGCTGTCACTGGCTCACCGGCAATTGGATTCCATGACCAAGCAAGCCGAGGCCATGCATCGGTCGAGGGAGGCATTGCGCCAGGTCATCGCTTCGATTCGCGCTGAAGCCGGCACCGAAGCTCCGAAGCATATTGCAGCCGCGGACGCCGCCAACCTGATGTTCACCGGCGCGGACGAGGAAAGCCCGGGGCGGCTGGGGCTGGTACGTCTGTATGCTCCCATGAGCGGGGTGGTGACCGTCCGCGACGTGAGCAGGGGCGAGGGGATTGAGGCCGGCCAGACTCTGCTGGAGGTCGCCGATTACTCGCGGGTTCAGATCGAGGGCGAGCTGCCCGAATCCCTCGTGGATCGATTGGGCCCGGCTGCCGGCAACCAGGTCCGGATCAGACGCGTTGGGGGATCCGCCGACGAGCCGATCGGCGTCGGGGAGGTGCGATTCATAAGCCCGGTGATCGATCCCGTCAAGCGGACGACGCACCTGATCATCGTCGCCGACAACGCCCGGGGCCTCTTGCGGGACGGCTTGTATGTCGATCTGTCGGTGGTCCTGCGGCAGGAGCTCTCCGCGATCGTGGTGCCGGTGTCGGCCGTGGTGACGGACGGCCCAATGCACTTCGTCTTCGTCAAGGAGGGCGACCTGTACAAGAAGCAGGACATCAATCCGGGCGCTCGCGACGACCGCGTGGTCGAGGTGCTCGAGGGCGTCTTGCCCGGTGACGTGATCGTCACCCGCGGCGCCTACAGCCTGACGCAGCTCCGACCCGGCGCTGGTGCGACGGCGGCCGAAGGCAGCGACGGGGCGAGCGACGAGAGCGGAAGCTCGGGCTGATCGCGAAAGGACACGGATCGTGCTCAAAGCGATTGTCAGATTGTCACTGAACAACAGGATGCTGATCCTGCTCGCGACGCTGGCGCTATCGGTCTACGGCCTGGTGACCGTCCTGCGACTTCCCATCGACGTCCTTCCGGATCTCAACCGGCCGACGGTCACGCTTCTCATCGAAGCGCCCGGGCTGGCCCCGGAGGAGGTCGAGGTCCAGGTGACCTACCCCATCGAGACCGTCATGAACGGCGCCTCCGGCGTCGAGCGTGTCCGGAGCGTCTCGGGAATCGGGCTCTCAGTCGTCTTCGTGGAGTTCGACTGGGGCACCGACATCCGCTTCAACCGGCAGGTCGTCCAGGAGCGCCTCAACCAGGCGGCCCAGAGCCTGCCGGAGGGCGTGATCCCGTTCATGGCGCCGATCAGCTCGATCATGGGAGAAATCATGCTGGTGGGGGTGACCGGCGACACGGTTTCGCCGATGGATCTGCGCACCCTCGCGGACTGGACGATCCGGCCCACGCTGCTGGCCATCCCCGGCATTGCCCAGGTCACGGTGATGGGCGGCGACCTCAAGCAGTTCCAGGTCCTGGCCGACCCCGAGAAGCTCCGGATCTACGAGCTCACAATCGGGGACCTCGCCGACGCCGTACGGGAAAGCAACGAGAACTCCGGCGGAGGCTTCATCGTCAGCGAGAACGACGAGCTCGTGGTGCGCAACCTCGGGCGGATCCGCACGGTCGAGGACCTCGAGGACTCCCTGGTGGTCGCACGGACCAGCGATGGGGTGACGGTCCCCATCCGCGTTCGCGACGTGGCCAGGGTGATCGAGGCCGGCTCGCCCATTAAACGGGGTGACGGGTCGATGAACGGCCGGCCCGCGGTCATCATGGCCATTTCCAAACAGCCGCACGCCGACACCCGCGCGCTCACGGATCTCATCGACGAAGCGATCGATCAGTTGCGACCGGGCCTCCCGGAAGGCGTCATTGTCAACGCGGACCTCTTCCGCCAGTCGCACTTCATCGAGAACGCCAACGAGAACGTCGTCGAGGCATTGCGGGACGGCGCCATCCTGGTCGTGTTCATCCTGGCATTGTTTCTTCTCAACGTCCGTACAACGGCCATCACGCTTACTGCCATTCCGCTTTCGCTGTTCTCGACGTTTATCGTCTTCAAGCTGATGGGTCAGTCGATCAACACCATGACGCTGGGCGGGATCGCGGTGGCGATCGGCGAGCTCGTGGACGATGCGATTGTGGGCGTCGAGAATGTCTATCGTCGTCTCCGTGAGAATCGCAGCGCAGCGGATCCACAGCCCGTCATGCGGGTGGTCTACGAGGCCACGAGCGAGGTGCGGGGCCCGATCGTGATCGGGACGACCATTGTTCTTCTCGTCTTCCTTCCGCTGTTCGCGCTGCCGGGTCTGTCGGGCCGGCTCTTCCAGCCGCTGGCGATCGCGTACATCGTCTCGATCCTCGCGTCGATGGTCGTCTCCCTGACGGTCACGCCGGTGCTGTCGTTCTATCTGCTTCCCCGAATGAAGCGCATGGCGCACACGGCGGACAGCTTCCTGCTGCGAGGGTGCAAGCGGGTCGCGCTGGCGTGCTACCGCGTCTCGCTGCCGCGGCCGTGGACCATCGTCGGGATCGGGGCCGCGCTGGTCGCTGGGAGCATGGTTCGCATGTCCATGATGGGCACCCAGTTCCTGCCGAGCTTCAACGAGGGGACGGCGACGGTCACGGTCGAGGCCCAGCCGGGCATCTCGCTGCTCGAATCCAACCGGCTCGGCACGCGAGCCGAGAAGCTGATCCTCTCCATACCCGAAGTCAAGAGCACCGGCCGCCGGACCGGCCGGGCCGAGCAGGACGAGCACGCCCAAGGGGTCAACTACAGTGAGATCGACGTCGATTTCTGGACGAGAGACGACTCGAAGAACCCCGATGAGCACGTCACCTACGACGGGCGGCGCGCGCCGGAAACGCTGCGCTCTCGCGAGGTCGTGCTGGCGGAGATCCGCCAGAAGCTGGGCGACCTGCCGGGCGTCTCCCTGAACGTCGGCCAGCCGATCAGCCACCGGATCGACCACCTGGAGTCGGGTGTCCGCGCCCAGATCGTGCTGAAGATCTTCGGTCCCGACCTCCAGGAGCTGCGCCGGCTTGCCGAGGAGGTCCGCGCCGCGCTGGACGGGCTGCCCGGGGTCGTCGATCTCCAGATCGAGAAGCAGGTGCTCATCCCCCAGGTCCGTATCCGGGTGAATCCCAACGAGGCGGCCCGCTACGGGTTTCGAGTCGGCGACATGATCGAGGCCCTGGAGACCGCGATGAACGGCTTGATCGTCTCCCAGGTGCTCGACGGGATCAGGCAGTTCGACCTGGTCATCATGTTCGACGAGCCCTGGCGGAGGCTTGACGTGCTCCGCGAGGTGCGATTCATTTCGCCGAGCGGGGCCGTCGTCCTCCTGTCCGACGTCGCGAGCCTGACCGAGGTCCCCGGGCCCAACCAGATCGCCCGGGAGAACGTCCGGCGGCGCATCGTGGTGTCCTGCAACGTGCAGGGGCGGGACCTCGGCAGCACTGTCAAGGACATCCAGGAGTCGGTCGCCTCGGACGTCGAGTTTCCCCAGGGCTACTCGCTGCGTTTCGAGGGGCAGTTCGAGTCGCAACGTGAGGCGACGCGGGTGATCCTCGTTCTCGGGCTGCTGTCACTGCTGCTGATGCTCGGTATCCTCTACAGCCACTACCAGAACCTCGTGATGGCGGCGCAGGTGATGATGAGCATCCCCTTCGCGTTCATCGGCAGCGTGGCGGCGCTGTGGATCACGGATCAGCCGTTCAGCGTGGCCAGCCTGGTCGGATTCATCAGCCTCTGCGGCATCGCCAGCCGCAACGGCGTCCTGATGATCAGCCACTACCTCCACCTCATGGCGGAGGAGGGAATGGAGTTCGGCAGGGAGATGGTCATCCGCGGCAGCCTGGAACGGGTGGCGCCGGTCCTGATGACGGCCCTGACCACCGGGCTCGGCCTGATCCCGCTGGCCCTGGCCGCCGGTCAGCCGGGCAAGGAGCTCCTCTACCCGGTTGCCGTGGTGGTCATCGGCGGGCTAATCACCAGCACCGTCCTGGACTTCCTGGTCCGGCCGACGGTGTTCCTGAAGTTCGCCCGCAGCGCGTCACGGCACGTCGTGGATCGAAGCAAAGGTGACGGCGAGACCCTCGCCGAGCAGATGGGTGTCACCGTGCCGGACACGCCGGCCGGCACCGGTTCATCCGCCGCCGACTCGCCGACGGCCGCCTCGCGCAAGGAAGCGGAAGTGGCCAAGCCCCCAGAGGGCACGAAGAAGGCCGACCCGGCAGCTTCACCGAAGCGTTCTCCACCGAAGGACGTGAAATCCGACCCATCCGATCGGAACGCAACTGATGAGCAAAAACCAACCAAGCCACCACCTCCTCCAGAGAAAGGCCCAGAATCATGAACGCACGCCAACGAAGCCACAGCATTCGAATCATACCCACGATAGCCGTTCTGCTTTTCGGGTTGATCCTGATCCCGGGATGCAAAAAGCATGACCATGGCGATCAAGAAACTCACGGCGAAGCTCAGGCCTTTGCCGAGCCACACAGCTATGCAGACGCCGTCAACGTGATCCACGACCAGCTGGAGAAGATCGAGAGGCTGATCGACACCGGGAAACTCGATCGAGTGCACGCGGAGGCGGCCGTCATCCGTGATGTGGCCAACGACGTAGGGAAGCTCGCCGCCAAGAAGGACTCCGGCATCCCGCGGAACGCGATCAGGGAGATCAACCTCGCCGCAAAGGAGCTCGCCGCGACGTTCGACCCGATCGACGAGGCGGGCGATTCAGGCGATCTGACAGGGACCCGGAAGGTCTACAAGGAGATGGTGGCGCTCTTCGAGAGCCTCGAGAAGCATGTCGATCCCGACTTGCTCGGTGAAGACCACGATCACGATTAGCAAACGCACGTCAAAGCGCAGGCTTACAGAAAAGGATTACCTCATGGACAAGAAAAGAAGGTCATTTGCTTTGGCGGCATCACTTTGTGCGGTCATCCTGCCGGTTACGGCGTCCCTCGCCCAGCACGGCGAACACGGACAGCACGAACACGCAGAGGCGGAGGTTGTCGAACCGAACACCTACGCCAACGCCATCGAGGTGATCCACGTTCAGCTTCAGAAGATCCAGAGGCTGATTGCCACGGGGAAGCTCGATCGGGTTCACGCCGAGGCGGCTGTCATCCGTGACGTGGCCTGGACGCTGGCGCGGCTCGCCCTCGATCAGGACTCCGGGGTGCCGCGCAAGGCGATCAGGGAGATCAACCTCACGGCGAAGGATCTTGCCGCGAAGTTCGACCCGATCGACGAGGCGGGTGATTCAGGCAACCTAACCGGAACTCAGAAAGTCTATGACGAGATGGTCGCCCTCTTTGAGACTCTCCAGCGGTACGCGCCGCGCGAGCACAGGGCCATTGCAGCCGGGAGCTACTCGGTGGACGTCAAGCCGACCGGCGGGAGTATCGAGCCCGGAGTCTCCACGGCGCTCGACTTTACGATCAAGGATCCCACCGGCGCCACGGTGAAGAACCTCGAGGTCGTCCATGAAAGAGTCCTGCACCTGTTGATGGTCTCTGACGACCTGTCGTGGTATGCCCACGAGCATCCGGTGGCTCAATCCGACGGCTCCTTCCGGCTGAGCTTTAAGTTCCCGCGAGGGGGTGAGTACGTGCTCTTTTGCGACTTCAGTCCGTCCGGCGCCGGCGGGCAGGTCGTCCCGGTGACGCTTCGCGTCCAAGGGCTTTCTGGGGCGTCTATCCCGTTGGTGGTTGACGTTGAGTCCGCCAAGCAGGTAGATGGCTATACGATCAGGCTCGATACATCCGGCCCGATCTACGCCGGCGGCGAGGCCGTGCTTTCCTACAGCATCTCGCGGCGCGGTCGGCCCGTTGCCGACCTGGAGCCGTACCTCGGCGCCATCGGGCACCTGGTCCTCATCAGCCGGGACTTGAAGCACTTCGTGCACAGCCATCCCCTCGGCCGGGAGCACGCCGGCCGCGGTCATCATGTAAATGACCAACGCGGCGCTGGCGGGCACGACGAACACAATGAGCACGGTGGCTTCGTCACCGGCTCGACTGGTTCCGTTGTCTCCTTCCACGCACGGTTTCCAGAGGCCGGCTTGTACAAGGCCTGGGCCGAGTTCAAGCATCGAGGCCGGATTCTGACGGTTCCATTCGTGATTGACGTGGAGCCGTCGGAGCATCGCGACACGGAGCACGGGCACCGCGATCGGGAACAACACCCACACTGAGGGAGAATCACCGCGTACAGCGTTCCGCTGCGGGTGGGGCGATGACTCTCCGGGAGCACATGATGCACATGTCACCACACAAGCACCTCTTGTTGTGGCCGCCGGCGCTTGTCGGATTCGCGGCATTGCTCAGTGGCTGTGTTTCGGTTGATCCGACGGCAGACTACGAGGAAGCCATGAGCCTCGTTGAACAGCGAAGCGGCTGGAGACCTGATTGGAACACACCCTGGTCCGGTGCAGTCACGATCTGGGACGGCACCTCGCCACTGAGCAGCCACCAGGTGGTCACTATCGCATTACAGAACAACCGCCAGCTCCGGGCAACGCTGGAAGGAATCGCCGCGGCCCGCGCCGATCTTGTCCAATCCGGCCTGCTTCCCAACCCGGTCCTCAGTGCAGCCTATGGCCCGTCGATTGGGGGCGATCCCGGGGCCGCGACGATTTCCGTGAGTTTCGTTCAGCAGCTCACGGACCTGTGGTTGCTTCCGGCGAGGAAAGACGCTGCCGCGAGTGCCCTGCGTGAACAGATCCTCGGCATCAGTGACACGGCCCTGCGCCTGGTGGCTGATGTGCAGCAGGACCACGCGCGACTCGTCTACGCGCAGCGCGGTATCCGATTGACACGATCGCACCTTGATCTCGTCGAACGCTCGATTGATCTCAGTCGGCAGCGCGTCGCCGCCGGTGAAGCGTCGCAGCTTGACGTAAACCGAGTGCAACAGCTTTCCCTCGGGCTCCAGGCGGATCTTTCGCAGCAAGAGCTTGAGCGTGACCGGCAAAAAAGGGCGTTGCTCCAGGCGCTGGGACTGGCCGATGCGGGGGCGGATTGGCAGGCCGAAAATGTTGTACCTCCGCTGGAGACCTGGTCGGACGAACTCACCGAGTCGGACCTGATCGAGCTGGCGACCCAACAGAGGCTCGATGTCGCCGCCGCCGAAAAGGTGTACGAGACGGTGCTTCACGAGCTGCGGGTGGCGAATCTCGGCTCCATTCCCGAACTTGGCGCCGGGGCGGTCTTTGATCGTGATGAAGACGGGCGCCGGTCGCTCGGACCCCAGATCGATCTCGAGGTTCCGATCTTCGACAACAACCGGGCCCGTATCGTCAGAGTCGCGTCCGACCTGCGACGGGCTCGATTTGAGGCCGATGCGGTTCTCCAGCGGGCCGTCACCGAGACACGATCAGCCTGGCTGGACGTGCGCACCAATCTGGATTTGGTGGACTTCTATCTCGAGCGGGTCATCGCCCTGGCCAGGGAGAATCTCAGGCTGGCCGAGGGGGCCTTGCGGGCGGGTCAGGTCGACATGACCGTCGTCCTGGAGACGCAACGCGAGTTGATCCTGGCGGAGTTCCAATTGAACCAGCTCAAGGCGGCTGCCGCCCTCGCGCTGATCGAACTGGAGTACGCCGTCGGCGGCCACCTGGGCCGCCTCCAGACCGCGGCGGTCCCAGAACCCCGCGAGACTGCCGCAACCGCAGTGCCCGGTCAATCGTCTTCCACGGGAGAATCATCATGAGTTCGTTTCTGCACCAATCCCTGGCGGCAACTCTCCTGATCGTCACCATGATTCCTGTACTGCGGGCGAGCCAACACAGAGGCTCTGCGGAAGCCCAGCACCATGCCGTCTTCCCAGGAAGAACTCCTGGCTCGCCGCGCCCGGCAGAGGGCCTCTCCATTGCCCGCGCATATCTGAGCGGACTGAATACGGGTCACCTTGCTGCCCTGGATCGCTTGTTCCTTCCCGGAGGGCGCAGCAGCATCCTTGAGAATGCCTCGGATGAAGGGAGCTGGGAGCATTACCGCGACCATCACCTCAAGCCCGAGATGGAGAGTGCTATCAACTTCAAGTTCAACGTAACTGACGAGAAATCAGAGCGTTTTGAATCTACGCTCCTGGTTCGCCAAGTGGGCGAGTTCACTGTTCAGGTCGGTGAGGAAGCACGTGCCTACCGCGCGGCGATCACCTATGTGATCATCGAGGACGCGGGCGAGCTGCGGATCGCGCATCTGCATTGGTCATCACGGCGGCAACAAAAGAAGTAGGCCTCCCTCTACGCTGACCAACGATGAGACCAAAGGCGCACGATGCTCGCGCGAGGGCCCCGGCGCTTTCTGAGCGCAAACAGACTGTTGGGGCTCGAACGTGAATTCCGGACGCGTTACCGACCCGGTCTGTGGTATGACTGTTGACGGGGACAGTGCACTTGGCCCCGTCGCGCACAATGACCAAGCACACTTCTTTTGCAGCAGCCCTTGCCTTGACAGATTCATAGCAGACCCTGGCCGTTTCATAACGCACGTTCCGGCTGACAGGTCCGAGCAGCCGGCCGATGCATCATGACGGGGGTTTGTCTTCTATCGCCGCGTCCAGCGCTCGATGGGTGAAGGACCGAACGTGCAGGACATTGGCTCCGTTGACCACGAGCACGTCGCCGGTTGCGGTCAGTTGGAAATCTCCAGCCGCGCAAGATCCGGTGATCGCCTCGATCTCTTTGAGCGTGTCGTTCTCGGCGAGCAGAAAGGTTCGATAGGGCTGCTCGGTCTCCAGAACGACGGGATGTCGCGTAAACGGGCCGATGCCCAGGAAGCAGCTCCCGCAGATCGCCTTACCGGTCAGCGTGACGCCTTGGGCGGGCTCCATCAGCGCGGGCCTGGTGGTTGGCTCGGCGAGGGCTCTTGCCGGCTGTGTAGTGGGAGCCGTCGGCTGGGTGGTGGCCACGGTCGTAACAGGCGGTGAGGCCTGTGGGCGTCCATACGCCAGCCAGGCCGCCCCCACGCCGACCACGGCCGAGACCACGATGACCCCCGCCAGCAACGCGGCCACGCCGACAATCTGTCTTGGTGTCATGGCAATTCCTCTGGGAGTGTTCTTCCGGCAGCGCCGCGCCGGTTCAGCTCGTGCGCAGCCAATGGCCCCACGCCTGGCAGCGCAGGGCCAACACGGCTACGGTAACTTCCCGGCGCAATGACGCCGGCGATATGTCTCGGTGTCCTCGTGGACGCTCGACAAAACGGCCCGGTCAATTCTGCTTCTGAGCCGGCGTGCAGTAGCCGCAGCACGGCACCCCGGGGACGCAGTTCCCGCAGCAGTTTGCCACCAGCTGGGTCCCGGCCGGCTGATTGTTTGCGGACAGAAGAATGCTGCTGGCGAACGCGCTGGAGGCGGTGAACGAGGCCACCGCGGCCAGGGTCAGGCCGAGCAACAGTGTCCGAAAGCTCCGGCCCCGAGGGGGCATCCCACAACCGCATGGGTCAGACATACCGGTAGTTCCTTTCAAGGGGTTCTGTTGAACAATTGCACCATCGCTGGGATTGCAGAGTAGTCCGCGCGGGCCAGGAGGGTGGTGTTGCGGCCGCCGCCGTCGAAGTTGACGACCACGATGTCACCAATCCGGCCGCGCCGGCAGGAGACGCCGTCGATGCGGGTGGTTTCAGCCTCGAACCCATCCAGCGAAACCGGATGGCCGTGGCCTTGCTGGAAGACCGTGACCAGCTCCCGTCCCTTCACATAATGCAGCTCGACCACCTTGCAGCAGGTCGTGGCGAGAACATAGGACTTGTCGAGCCGGAAGCCGTCCGGAAGCTCCTGGGGAACCAGGGGCGTAAAGCCCACCTGCCGCACCAGCTCATCCGGGGAGACCTCGCGACCCTGGTGCAGGGCCCGGAAACGGCCGAAGGGTTGCCTGCTCTCGGTCAGTTCCTGGACGTAGACACCCAGCGCCAGCCCGTACGCCGTCTGAATCGCCCGGGGTGGTGGCGACGCCGACCACGTACGAGAGGCAATCCAATACGACGAGAAAGACGTCACCACCGCCACCGAGGCGGCCGCGGCCAACCATCGCCGACGAAAAGCCCGGCGATGCGCGGTTGCCGCGCGGCTCAGACGCATGGGCTCCTCCTGGAACCGGGAGGCCGAGGCGGCGGCCGTGATCTGCTCCCACAAGTGGGCCGGGGGGTTACACTGGCACAGAGGGGCGAGGAGCCGGCCGAGGCTCGACAACCCCTGGGCCTCCTCCGCGCAGGCTCGACACGTCGGAAGGTGGTTACGCACCTGCTGGTCGGCCGAGGCTTCAAGCTCGCCATCGTGGTGGCCGGAAAGAAGTTCTCGGACCTCACTGCACTTCATG
>JADFKZ010000034.1 GCA_022564665.1 Planctomycetota bacterium
GCGACGCCCTTGCCCTTCGCTAGCACTTCACCTCCACCAGGTTGTGCAGGGGACTTTCACCCCCAAGCTGACGAACATGCTCGGCACACAAAGACCGGGGCTTCGCTTCGCTCAGCCCCAGCCACCCGAGCTCAGCCCCAGCCACCCCGAGGGAGGCAGATGGCTATCGGCAAGATATTGCGTCCGCCCTTTTTCTGGCCGACGGCCGATTGCCGACAGCCTCTTTCACTTCGCCAGCTTTTTGAGCTTCTTGAAGTCCAGCCCGATCGTCTTGTCGAGTTTCAGCTTCAGGCGATCGATCGAGCCTGCTTTCAGCTCGATGGCGAACTGGCTGCGGCGGTGGCTGGGGTAGCTCTTGAGCCGGCGATGGTAGGCCCCCTCGCTCTCGCTCTTTCGCCGCGGGGGCTGGACCTTCATCTTGTGGAGGGCGACGATCCGGCCGCGGCGGTCGAGAAACACCAGATCGATGTCCACCAGGCAGTTCTTCATCCAGAAGCTCCGCCGCATTGATTTGCGGAACACAAAGAGCATTCCACCGTGGTCGTCGATCTTGGTGCGCTGCATCAGGCCCCGGATCCGGGTCTTTGGGTCGGCGGCGATCTGGAGCTTGAAGGTCTCGGCCCCGATCACGACCTTCTCGGTGGGGGGCCCTTTTTGCTCGGGCTTCTTCTGGTCGTCGGACCCGCCCGCGGCCGCCGCCACCAGCAGCGCCATTGCCAGGGGCAGGAGTCGCGTCGCTGGGAACGTGGGAGCCTTCATCCAACAGGTCCTCACCCCTCGACCCGAGCGATGAACGTGATGGGCGCGTCATACCCGCCCAACGCGATGCTGAGCCGCTCGTAGAGCAGACCCGAAGTCCGCGTCAGTACCGTCACCTGAATTGTGCAATACACATCGGTTCCCACGATTTCGTGGGCGAGCAGCCAGGCGTCGATGCCTCCGGTCACGGGGCGGACGACCGGGGTGCCTGGGTCCGGGAATCCCTTGGGGTTGTATTGCAGCTTGGTCTTGAGCTCGTAGCTCTCGCCGCGGGCGAGCACACCCGCCAGGATTCGCCTGTCGCCGAGGACCCATCGCGGCGTGGACGTGGACTTCCTCGTCCAGTCGTGTCGTACCTGCAGATCAACCAGCGGCGCCCGGGGGTGGTCGGTCTCGACCACCCACCACCGCCTGATCGTCTGCCGGGTATAGCCGGTCAGGTCCCACCGCAGCGTGTATTGATTCCTCGGCTCGTCCTGGGTGGCGTTGAAATCAACAAAGACCGGCGGCTTGCCATCGGCCCGCAGAATCCGAAATGGCCTTTGGTCCATCGACTTCACCACGACCTGCCCCCTCATACCGACCTTGTAGGCCTCGAGAAACGGCGGCAGCGCCCGAACCGGCAGCGACACCTCGGCACGAATATCCAGCACCGAGAACTGGCTGAATCCGTGGACGAACACGGTGATCTTCTCCCGCTTGATGCCCAGGCCCGGCTTGGGTGTCAGGGTCGCGGTGAGATCGACCACCTCGCCGGGTCGCAGGACCGTGCCTGCAAGGTCCCGGGCGTAGGTGCACGCGCAGCTCGCCACGGTTCGAGCGATGGTCAACGGCCGGTCGCCGACGTTGCGGATCTTGACGGTCCCGGTCCCGGCCTCCCCCACGCCCAGAAGCCCCAGGTCCAGGACCGGCGGCTCGAATGCGATGGGGGGCACGGCCGACGCGGGCGGCGGTCTCGCCACATCGGCGGTTGTGGGGGCATCGGCTCCCCGATCGCAGCCGGTCAGGCACGCCATGAATGACAGGACACCGATTCCAACCGCCCGCCGGCGCCGGACGCGATGGGCTTGGCGCGTGATGGTTGCGCGGCAGACGGTGCTCATCCGCTGGTGTCCACCGCCTTGGCATCCGGGGCAATCACCGGGATCTTCGCCTGGCCGTCGGGCAGGTGCTTGCCCGCGGAGCTGGGAAAATGCGCGCCCTTCCAGCTCTCGGGGTACTCCGGGTCGTCCAGCGCCAGCGCCGCCGCGGTGGGAAACAGCGGCCGGAAGGTATCGCACATCACCGCCAGCTCGTCCGTCCAGCGCTTGCCCAGCGACGCCTCGACGGTTCCCGGGTGGGGACCGTGGGGGATGCCCTGCGGGTGCGCGGTGATCGAGCCGATCTCGATCCCCTTGCGTGCCCTGTAGTCGCCGGCGACATAGTAAAGGACCTCGTCGGAATCGATGTTGGAGTGGTTATAGGGGATGGGGACGGCCTCGGGGTGATCATCAAGGGCGCGGGGGCAGAAGGAGCAGATCACGAAGTTGTGCGCCTCGAACGTCTGATGGGTGGGCGGGGGCATATGCACCCGCCCGGTGATGGGGCTGAAGTCGTCGATGTTGAACAGGTAGGGCCAGTAGCACCCGTCCCATCCCACGACATCGAGGGGGTGATAGTCGTAGATGTAGTTGTGGACGCTGCCACGCGCCTTGATCCTCACCTCAAACTCGCCGGACTCGTCGTAGGTCAGCGGGAGCTCGGGCGGGCGCAGGTCGCGCTCACAGTACGGGGCGTGCTCGAGGAATTGAGCGCTGCGCTTGGACAGATAGCGCGGGGGCGGCAGAATGTGGGACCCGTTGGCGGTCTCGATCACGAGGAACCGCGGGTTGGGATCTCCCGCCGCCGGCTCGTCGAACTCCATTCGGTAGGTCGTGCCCTTGGGAATGATGACGTAGTCCCGCACCTTGAAGCGGAGCGTGCCGAAGACTGAGTAGACGGTTCCCGACCCGTAGTGAATAAAGATGCACTCGTCGCCCATACTGTTCTTGTAGAAGTAGCCCATCGGAACCGCGGGCACACAGAGGCTCATCTCGCAGTCGGCGTTGCCGAAGAGCACGACCCGTCCCGTAACCGGGTCACCCTCAGGATCAAGCGGCATCGTTTTGAGATGCCGCATCCGCATGGTGTCTGTCTCGACATACTCAACGTGCGTGGAGTAGAGCGTCTTCCATCCGACGACCTGGGTTGGTGGGTGGATGTGATAGAGCGTCGTCGTGGGCCCGACAAAGCCCTCGGTGCCGAAGACCTCTTCGGAGTACAACGCGCCATCAGGGCGGCGGAATTGAATGTGCCGCTTGGCAGGCAGTTGGCCAAGCTTGCGGTAGTACGGCATGGGGGCCTCCAATGAGGGATCCTGCACTTGGATACGGCCAATGATATCCCGCGATCGCCCGCACCCCCTTCTCCCCGCTCCGTGGGACAAAAGTACGTCTCGGCGGGCCCCCTAACCTCGCCCGGCCAAAACAAAACCACATGAAGGTCATGCCCGCGCTGGACGATCTAGGAGCTTGTGAGGCACCCCCGGAGAGCCCACTCCAGACGACCGCTGAAACTTGCATTGATCCTGCTGACGGCGATGCTTCCGGTGTCCGCTGCGCGCGGGGATCTCTTTGAGATCTTTGTGATGGCCCCCGGCGGCGAAGTCGCGGACCTCTTCGTTGGCGGGTCGAGCCTGCCAGACCTCGTGACCAACCTGATGAACTCCCAGGGAGCGTTTGCGGGCTTCGTCGGCATCGATTTCAATGCCAGCGTCACCTTCCTGGGCATCCCCGACGCCATCGAGGTCACTTTCGATGCCGGCACGGGCGAGGCGACCTTCAAGTTCACACTCCTGGGCCCTCTGGCCCAGGAGTTCACCTTCACCGGTGCCGACCTCGCCGCCCAGATCGAGCAGTTCCTGCAGGATCAGCTCAACCAGGAGATCCAGGCCTTTCTCGCCGCGATCAACACGCTCTCGGCGGTCGCCGTCACCGACGGCTCGCCGATGTCTACCACCGCGCTCTCGGCATCCTTCGTCTATGACCGCTTCGGGCTGCACGCCGACCTGACAGCGGCCCAAAAGAAGGCGGAGCAGGCTGACCAGGGCAAGGAGCCCGAGTACGGCTTTCGGGGCCGCGTGGACATCTACTACGACACCATCACCACCGACGTCAGCAGCGGCAACTCCTTTGCGATCGCGCCGTCACTCGAGTACATCCTCAGCGAGCAGGTCTCGGTGGGGCTGCTCTTCCCGATCACCTATCACGACATCGGAGGCGCCCAGATCCTCAACGTTCACGCCAACCTCGCCATTCCGATCTACCTCATCCCGCCGAGTGACATCGGCGGTGTGAGCCTCCGGATCACGCCCTTCGGGACGCTGGCGGGCAGCGGTTCCGTGGACCTGATCGCGGGCGGCCTCATCGGCGGTGGGGGCATCCTGAGTACGGTCACGTTCGACCTGGGAGAGCTGACGATTTCAGCCACAAGCCAGCTCAGCTTCCACGAGGGGATCACGCTTCGATACCAGGGGTTCGAGTTCGACCCGGGTGTCAGCCAGCGGATCTTCAAGGGCGGCATCAAGCTGACGCAGACCATCGGCGACAACATGTTCTTCTACGGGGCCATCACTTATTCGTCGTTCCTCGAGCCGGCGGCGATCGACAACTATCTCTCGCCCGCAGCCGGCATTGGCTTCCGCGCGGAAAACGGGCTGAACTTCAGCATCGGCTACTCAGGCGACATCGCAGATAACTTCGAGTCGCACCAGCTCCAGGCAAGGTTTCAGCTGCCGTTCTGAGTCACTGTCGATTGTCGGTGATCGGCGTTCAGCTCGCCGTCCTGCCAGCGCATCTGAGGCCTCGGGGGTCGGGGTTTTGCGCTTTCCCGAACCCTGAACCCCGAACCCTCGTCCCCTCCTTATTCCGTCACTCGCTCCGCCGGCAGCCCAGTCAGCCGCCGCCGGCTGAACCGTGGCACAAACCGCCCAGTCTCGCGCGCGTATTCCCTGTACTCATCACCAAAACGCTGGGTCAGGTTCGCCTCTTCCCGGGAGGTCCGGACGATGAGCACCCCGAGGGCCACCCCGCAGGTCAGAAGGATAAACCAGCTGTCCGTCAGCAGAACATAGCCCGCAAAGAGCAACAGGCCGGAGGAATACATCGGATGCCGGACCCAGCGGTAAGGGCCGCCGGTAACGAGGGTGTGGTTGATACGCGTCTGGGCGGTGGGTGTGACGTTGTCGCCAAGACAGCGGAACACCCAAAAGAAAAACGCCACCGCGATCAGTCCCAGTGCTCCCCCCGGCAGCCGCACCCAGTCGGGAAGACCTATCTGCGACCATCCCATCCAGGCTGGGTTGATCAGAAAAAGGAGCAGGCCGGCGAAGCCGGTGACGCCCGAGACCATAAGAAGCAGTCGAATCCAGCCTGCATCCCCACGACAGTTGACAGACCCACCGGCGCGATCCGCCTTGCGACGAAAATAGATGCTGATGGTCAGGCCGACGACCACCACCACCAGCAGGATCCACCGGTAGAGGCTCTCGCTGAGCATTTGACGGTCAACTCGTAGACGTCAGGTATGACCGTCGGCCAAAGGGCCGCGAATTCTTGAGACCTAAACCCACAACCTTACAGGTTCCCGCGCTGCGCCTGCTCAGCCTCCAGGGCCGTAAACAGCGCCTTGAAGTTGCCCCTGCCGAAGCTCTCGCTGCCGCGGCGGCAGATGATCTCGAAGAAGAGCGTGGGACGGTCCTGAAGAGGCTTGGTGAACAGTTGCAGCAGATACCCATCGTCATCGGCATCGACGAGGATTCCCAGTTGCCTGATCCGCTCGTGGTCCTCCCTGATCCCCCAGCCCATCTTGGCCACGCGATCCCACACCTCCTCATAGTAGGTCTCGGGAATCGCCAGGAAATCCACGCCCCGCCGGCGGAGCTCGGCGACGCTGGCCAGCTCGTCATCCGTGCGGAAGGCCAGGTGCTGAATGCCCGGCATATCGTCGTGCCAGTCCAGATACTCCTGGATCTGGCTCTTCCGCCGCCCCTCGGCCGGCTCGTTGATCGGCAGCTTGATGATGCCGAAACCGCTGTCCATGACCTTGGACATCAGGGCGGAGTACTCCGTTGAAATATCCTTATCATCGAAGTGCTTGAAGAGCTTGAAGCCGAGCACCTCCTCGTACCACTTCACCCAGTGGTCCATCTTTCCCAGCTCGACGTTGCCCACGCAATGATCGACGTACTCCAGCCCGCAGGGGTGCTGCCGGTTGTAGTCGTTGAGGGCGAACTGCAGGCGGTTCTTGAAGATGGGGCTCATCCGCCCACCCTTTCTGAGGTTGGCCAGATCGAACTCGCCCCGGCGGGAGACGAAGGAGTGGATGACCCGCCCGTAGGTCTTGACGCCCCCCTTGGTGATGGCGCCGGCCTCGCAGGAGTAGGTGACGGGCTCGTAGGCGGACTCGGCGCCGTTCTTCAGCGCCTGCTCGTAGGCCGCCTCCGCGTCGGCGACGGTGAAGGCCAGGTCCTTGATCCCGTCGCCATGGAGCATCACTTCGCGCTGGGCGGGGTGATCGCGGCTCAGGCCCGTGGTCAGAACGAGTCGGATGTTGCCCTGGGTGAGCAGGTAGTTGGCTTCCTGGCGGGAGCCCGTGGTCAGGTCGGAACACTGCTGGATCTGAAACCCGAAGCAGTGGGCGTAGAAGTAAGCTGACTGCTTGGCGTTGCCGACGTAGAAACGAACATGATCGACGTCGATCAATCGCAGGGGATCGTCGTCGGCCGAGGGCCGCGAAATCGACGAAGGCTTGCTCGCGGTGGACATGTTCATCAACCTCCTTCAAAGAGAGTCCGGCTCCACACGACCAGCGAGGGGCCTATGGTGATTTTAAGCCCTGGGGCACGGGCACGCCCAGATCGGACCCGGGGGTTGAGAATACCCTATGATGAGGATCTGGGAAGTGTCCGAACACCGTTTGGGCAGGACATGAACGGGCGTCGTCGCGGAACCAGAGTCACCAGTAAAGGTGCCTGAGAAAGGATGTTGCCATGAGTGGGTTCGTCATCGTCGTTGGACTATTCCTGGCGGTTTCGCTCGTCGTCGGAACCGTACGAGCAACGGTCGGCCGTGTCGGGGCCGGGGGCCTCAGGGTGGCAGCGGGCGTCGTCGCATTGCTCGTCCTGGCTTTAACGGCGGTCCTGAGCTCGGTGCAGTACGTCGGCGAGAACTACATCGGGATCGTCATCAAGAACGTGGGGATGAATGACCTCCCGCAGGGCCAGATCCTGGCCACCGCGGGGGAGAAGGGGCCGCAGGCGAAGATCCTCGGCCCCGGCTGGAGGCCCGGGCTGTGGCCGATCGTCTTTGACGTCGAAAAGACGCCCGTGGTGGAGATCGACGACGACCAGGTGGGCCTGCTCACGACCACCGACGGCAGGCCGCTTCCGACCGGGCAGATCTACGCCCCGCAGTGGACCGAACAGGAATTCCAGAGGATGCTCGACGCCGACTACTTCCTCGGAGACGGCCAGGGGTACAAGGGCCCCCAGACCTCGGTGCTCACACCCGGCAAGTACCGCCTCAACACCAAGCTCTTCAACGTCGAGAAGGTGCTCGTGACCAACGTCAAGAAGACGACGGTCGGTGTCATCAAGTCGAATGTCGGAATGCCCTCCCCCGACGTCGCGGCAACGCCCGATGCGCTGGTCGAGCAGGGGCAGCGCGGCATCTGGAGGCAGCCACGCCTGCCGCAGAAGTATTACCTCAACACCAAGGCCTACGAGGTCACGATGATCTCGACCGCCAAGCGGGTCGTCCAATACGCAGGTAGCCAGAGAGACGGCGAGCAGCGCGAGATCACGGTCCGCACCTCAGACGGGTTTGACTTCCCAGTCGACGTGCGTGTCGAGTTTGAGGTCACACCCCAGAATGCGCCCCTGGTTGTGGCCAGCTTCGGCGACGACGGCAACGACATGCTCGAGCGTCTGAACTCCGCAGTCAGGGCGATTTTCCGGAACAATGCCGAGACGGTCAAGGCGTTGGACTACGTCAACCAGCGGTCGCTCCAGGAGACGCAGTCCCTGATGATGCTCGCCACGGAGATGACCAAGGTCGGCGTCAGCGTGACCGCTGTCCGCATCGCGGGCGTGGCGGAGGACGGGTCGCTGGATACCCTGCTCAAGACCCAGACCGACCGGCAGATCGCCGACGAAGAGGTCAAGACCTTCAAGCAGCAGCAGCTCGCCGCGGAGCAGAGGAAGGAGCTGACCCGCACCGAGCAGGAAGCCGAGGAGGAGCGGCGTCTGGCGACGGCGACGTACGAGGTGCAGATCGCCGAGCAGCAGAAGGAGCGTCGCATCATCGAGGCCGGCGCCGAGGCGGCGGCGATCCGAATCAGGGCCGAGGCCCAGGCCGAGGCCTACCGCGTGGTGGCCGAGCAGATCGGGCCGGGCAACGCCGCCCTTCTGGAGCTTCTGAAGATCGTCGGTGAGGCGGGGATCAACATCACGCCGCGGGTCATGGTCTCCGGTAAGTCCAACTCGTCCGGCCAGTCCTCCGAGACCACCGCCCTCATCGGGACGATGCTTGACACCATGCTCAGCCGCGCGGAGCCGATCGCCAAGAAGAAGTAGAGGCGGCGCGCGACACCGGGTCGCGCGGGACTATCATCACGAGGAGCAATGGCAAAGGCCAAGCCGACAATCAAATCCCTTGAGACCGTGGAGCCGATCGGCAAACGCATCCTCCTCCGCAAGGATGAGGACAAGAAGATGACCAGAGTCGGCATCCACCTGCCCGACAAGATCGAGATCCCGACGCTCACCGGCCGGGTGGTGGCGGTCAGCGCCCAGGTGGACCACGACGAGAACTATCCGATCAAGCAGTACGATCGTGTGCTCTTCAACCCCAAGAACGGCATACCCGTCGATTTCGAAGGGGACAACCGGCTCTTCGTCATTCCCATTGAGGACGTGGTCGCCGTCTTTCGTAAAGAGTAAATTGAGCGCGGGCCGCACGCCCCGGCAGGATGCCGGGTCTCCCGAGGCCCTAGCCGCGCCAGGCCCTAGCCGCGCCAGGCCACAGCCGCGCCAGGCCAGAGCCGCGCCAGGCAGGATGCCAAGCGGCGTGAGAACACAGATGCCAAGCGGCGGCCAACCCCGGCAGGATGCCGGGTATCCCGAGCGGCGAAGCCGCGAAGGCTCAGCTGCGCCGGCCCACAGCCGCGCCCGGCAGGACGCCAAGCGGTGTAGGAACACGGACGCCAAGCAGCTGACAGAATAAAATGGTTGATCTCACCCTGCCGTTGGATCGTCTGCCCGATCCCCTTCCCATCGAGCCGCTCCAAAAGCCCTTCGACGTCACGATCACCCCCCCGGGCTCAAAGAGCATCACCTGCCGGGCGTACGTCCTGGCCGCCCTGGCCAAGGGCCGGTCACGAATCGTCCGTCCGCTTCATGCCGACGACACGGACAGGCTCCTGGCGGCGTTGTGCACGCTTGGTGCGGACGCCCGCTGGGAGGGTCCCGACGTCCTTCTTGAGGGAGTGGGGGGGCGGTTTCCCCGCGGCGGCGCGATCAACCTCGGCGAGGGTGCGGCGCCAACCCGCTTCATGATCGCCGCCTCCTGTCTGGCCGCAGAACCGGTCACCGTCGACGGAAGCCCGCGGATGCGGCAGCGCCCCGTCGCCGAAGGAGTGGATCTCTTGCGAGCGCTGGGCGGGAAGATCGACTACGTCGAAACCCAAGACCGGTTGCCGGTTCGCGTCTCGCCGGACACATCATTCACGGGCGGCGATGTGACGATCGGACGGACGCTCTCCAGCCAGTTCGTCTCGGCGATCATGCTGATCGCACCCTGTCTCTCCAAGCCGCTGAAGCTCTGGTTCGGGTCGTCGACGACCAGCGATTCCTATGTGAGGCTGACCGCCCACATCCTGGGCCAATGGCGGGTACGCCTCCACGATGCGAAACTCCCCGACGGGCGGCGCTCGACGTTCATCTACACCGGCTCGATCGGCCCGCAGGAGTATGAGATCGAGCCGGATGCGAGCAGCGCGGTGTACTGGTTCGCCGCGGCCGCCTTGTGCGCGGGATCACGCGCAGCGATCGGCGGACTGCCGCCGGCGTCCCCACAAAGCGATGTGCGCTTCCTTCACATCCTGGCAAAGGCGGGCGCGCTGCGTGACGGGCACGCGGAGGTCGCCATCCGGTGGTGCAGCCCGCTCAGTGGAATTGAGGTCGACATGTCGCAGATGCCCGACGCCGCCTTGGCACTCTCGGCGATCGCCTCGACGGCCGATTCACCAAGCACGATCTCGGGGCTTCAGACGCTCCGGATCAAGGAGACGGACCGGATTGCGGCCCTGGAAAACGAGCTGCAAAGAATAGGTTGCACCGTCGAGGCCACCGACGATTCGATCAGGATCGACCCCGCCACCCGCCACGGGGAGCCGGTGGTGATCGAGACCTACAACGACCACCGGATGGCCATGGCGTTCGGGGTCCTGGGGTTGGCCCGGCCGGGTATTTCCATCAAGAATCCCTCGTGCGTGGCAAAGAGTTATCCGACGTTTTGGAGGGATTTCGCGTTGTTGTACGAGTAAGGGTACACTGGCTATCGCAGGTTGCGTACGAGCGTAGCCGCCAGAGCGAGTGTGCGGCCCGCAGCCCGGAGGGCTGCCAGACAAGAGCGGCCCCGCAGCCCGGAGGGCTGCCAAACAAGAGCGGCAAGGAGGCCGCAACGCCGCGACGCCTCGAGGCCGCCACGGAGCGCTCGAAACAATCAAGCGACTAACCTATTGAACTTTTGATCGATGTCGGCCTTCTGGACATTCACCAAACTGATGCTTCGCCGCCGCCTGACCGTGGCGTGGGCGATCCTGTTTGCCGTCATCTCCGCCGGCGGACTCGGCGTGGGGCTGCTGAGCCTGGCGCCGATGCTCGCGTTGATCCTTGGTGGATCCTCACTGATCGACCTTGCCAACAGCTTCAATGACCAGGGGCACCGGATCACCATCCCCGCTGGGTTTATTGCTCTGCTTCCGCCGGAGCGGTTTGGGGGGATCCTGCTCATCATCAGCTGGATCGCCGTGCTGACCTTCTTGGGGGGCGCGGCCAACTTCATGCACCAGTACCTCTCTCAGACCCTCGCCACCGTGACGGTCGCCAGGATCCGACAGCAGGTTTTTCATCATGTGCTCCACCTGCCCCTGACCAGGGTGATCGCACGCGGGCCGTCGGAGTTCGTGGCCAGGATCATCCGGGACGCGTCGGAACTGCAACGCGGCTTCATCGCGCTTTTGAGCAAGGGGGTGACCCAGGTATTGAAGGGCACTGCGGCGTTTGCCGTCGCCTTGCTTGTCCACTGGCCACTCACCCTCACCGCGCTGGTCGTAGCGCCGGTGATGTTGATTGTTCTGCGAAAGTTCGGTCGGAAGATCCGCCGCGGGACCCGCGGGTCACTCAAGGCTCAGGAAGGCCTACTCCGCGTGGTGACCGAGGCCTTGCACGGTCTGCGGGCGGTCAAGGTCAACACCGGGCAACGTCAGGCAAGCCTGTGGTTCCACCGGATCAACCGGGAGGTCGTCCGTCAGGAGCTGCGGATCCGGACCGCCCGGGCAATGACGGGGCCGGTGGTCGAGACGCTCGCAGTACTGGTCGTGGGCGGGCTGGCCCTCATCGCCGCCAGGCAGATCATCGTGCAGAACCTTCCCTTCGAGCGATTCGTCCTGGCGCTGGGGTCGCTGGCGGTGGCGGGTGCCTCCTTCAAGCCTCTTTCGGGACTTGTCAACGAGATCTATGCCGCGTCCGCCCCCGCCGTCCGGTTGGCCGACCTCCTGGCTGAGTCCCGTGAGACCTCCAGCGGCCTTCGGCGCCCGACGCTGGCCCGCCACAGCATCTCGATCGAGTTCGAGGAGGTCTGCTTCAGCTACCCGGAGCAGGAGTCTCAGGCCCTCCAAGAGATCTGCCTCAGGATCGAAAACGGCGAGCGTCTGGCCGTGGTGGGGCCCAACGGATGCGGCAAGACCACGCTGGTGAGTCTGATTCCACGGCTGCTGGAACCCGATTCCGGTCGGGTGCTCATCGACTCGACAGACATCGCAACGGTGAACCTCAGCTCGTTGCGGCAACAGATCGGGATGGTAACGCAACAGACGATCCTCTTCCGCGGCACGATCGGCGAGAACATCGGCTTCGGATCCAGCCACCAGAGCCGCGCCGCGATCGTCGATGCCGCCCGACGGGCACACGCCGATGAGTTCATCCGCGATCTGCCCCTGGGTTACGACACCAATCTCGCCGAGCTGGGTGCATCGCTCTCCGGCGGTCAGCGTCAACGTCTGGCGATTGCACGGGCGATCCTCCGCGACCCGGCGATCCTCATCCTTGACGAGGCGACGAGCGAGATCGACTCGGAGTCGGAGACGCTCATCAACGCCGCGCTGGCGGAGTTCTGCCGGGGGCGCACCTCGGTGCTCATCGCACACCGGTTGTCCACCGTGCTCAACGCTGACCGGATCGTGGTAATGGACCGAGGACGGATCATCGCCCACGGGATCCACGACGCGTTGCTGGGCGAGTGCGAGCTCTATCAGCGGCTCATAAAGACACAGCTCGTTGGAGTGTAGGGCCAGCTGTGCGGACCGCCGAAGAAGGCGAAGTGAAAACGCGCTAGGTCAGCAGCGCAACGACTGCCACCACGAGGGCGACCACCGCGGCGGCGGCCGAGCCGATTGCCACCAGGACCATCCGGCGGTCGAGCTGAGCCAGTGTCGTGGCAAGCGTTCTCTGCCGCGTCTCGTTTGCAGCCTCCAGATCCGAGATCAGCTCAACCGAGCGGCAACATGACTTGAGGACCTCGCGAAGATCCTGCGTCACCGAGTCAAAGGTCTCCGCGGTCTGGCGGATCGCCTGGCTGTTGTCCTGAAGCAACCGGCGGACCTCTTGAAGCTCGTCTCCGTGACGGCCGGTGGCATCGCTCAGACGCCCGACCGCCAGATCGAGGGTCTGCTCGCGCCCCTTGGCTTGCTCGACAAGTTCGTTGTGCAGCTCGATCACCTGCGTGCAGGAGGCGTTGATCTCGATAAGCTTCTCCGTGGCATGGGAGAGACCCTCGATCGGCTCCAGCAACCGCTGAGTCTGGGCGGTTTGGGTGCCCAGACGATCGTCGATTTCTCCCAACAGTCTGGTCAGCTTCTCTGGGTCGCCTAGTGCAGTCAGCGAAGCGGCCGCAGGCGCTCCCCCCTCAAACGCGATTCCGGGAGCCATCTTGTCGGTGCTGGGCGCCTCAGCAGATGGCAACGGGACGCCATGCTTCTGAGCCTGCGCGGCAGCAAGATCGACCGGACGCCGGTTCTTCCGTGTCACCAGATTACGAATCCCGCTCAGCAAAGTCATTGAAGATCCCCTTACAAGGAGCGCGGCTGTATGGCAGCCTGCGGGCAATGTACGATTGGATTCATGCCATCGTCAAGCGGCTGGCTCGTCGCCGGGGTCCTGCCCCTGATAGTGATAGGAATCGTCGTGGCGGGGGTCAACGGCTGCCGCCCCGCCCACACGCCCCCGGACTCGCGACCGGCGCCGCCACCACCCCGGATCGTCTCGCTCAGCCCCGCACTGACACGGACGCTTGTCGACTTGGGGCTGGAGGATCACATCGTCGGCCGGACCGAGTTTTCGAGGTCGGTTGACTCCCAAATCACGGTCGTCGGCAACCTCTTCGAGTTGGACTACGAGCGGCTGATCAGGCTCCAGCCGACCCATGTTTTCGTACAGCCGGCGGCGGGGGGAGTCGACAAGCAGCTCCATCGCCTATGTCGGTCGCGCGGCTGGGAGCTAGGGCAGTGGAAGATCAACACGATTCACGACATCCAGCGGACGATCCGCGAGCTTCCTTTGGCGGTGTTTTCAGCCAACGACAGCCGCCGGGCCGGCGCCACCCGTCGTGCCGCCGAGCTGTTGGACGCCATCGCTCACGCGCTCTCTCCGCCCCAAGAGGAGCTTTGGGGAGGCTCGACGCTCCTGGTGGCCGACACCGAGCCGGTCCTGGCATTCGGGCGGCGGACCTACCTGCATGACTGTCTGGTGGCGCTGGGTGGCCGCAACGCCGTGGAGGCCGTGGGATGGGTGGAGCTATCGCTGGAGGACGTGGTGCGTCTGGATCCCGCCGCGATCATTCTGGTTCGCGACCGCCGCCCGGCCGACGCAGCTACTCCGGACCGGGTTCTGGCGAAACTCGACATCGCCGCCGTCCGGAACGGCCGGATTGAGGTGCTCTTTCATCCCGATGCCACACTGCCCAGCAGCAGTGTGATCGGTGTCGCCGGGGAGCTGCGGCGCGTGTTGCAAGAGCTCAGGGAGCCCGGACCGTGATGCAGCCCGCCCTGCGACGGGGCCTGGGGCTCTCGGCACTGGGCCTGCTGGCGATCATGGTCATGTGGCTGCGGTACCTCATCGATCGCGATCCGCACGGGGCCGCCGTCTCGCTGGCGCCGCCACCTCCCGGGGTCGCGTTGTTCCGCCTGACTGCCATTGCGGTCGCGGTCATTGCGGGCTCCTCACTTGCCATCTCGGGTGTTCTGCTCCAGGCGCTCCTGCGAAACCCGCTTGCGTCACCCTTCATACTCGGTATCAGCGCCGGGGCGGGTCTCGGCGTGATGATCGCGATCTCCCTGACCTACGACGCTGATGCGGTCGCGCGGCCCGCAAGCTCCTCACACGGGCCGGCCGCGCTCCTGGGCGCTTTGGCCGTGCTGGGGATCGTCTACCTGCTGGGCCAGCGTCGAGGTTGGCTGGATCCCGTCTCCCTCGTGCTCGTCGGCGTGATCGTCTCGGCGATCTGCGGCGCGTTGATCATGCTGCTGCACCACCTGGGACCGACGACCGGATTGATGCAGGGCAAGATCACCAGGTGGATGATGGGGCGGATTCCCGAGTATCCCGAGCCGATCACCCTGATTGCCGCCGGAGGCCTGGCTGTCGTCGGCGGCGCGGCGGGCATGGTCATGGGCCGTGCGATGGACGCGGCAACACTCTCTGACGACGAGGCCCGCAGCGTTGGGCTGGCGCTGGGACGGCTGCGTGTCGGGCTGTTCATATTGGCCGGCGCGCTCACGGCGGGGGCGGTAGCCCTGTGCGGCCCCATCGGGTTCGTCGGCCTCATCGCCCCCCACGCCGCCCGGCTGCTGGTGGGGCCGAGACACACGCTGCTGGTGCCGGCGGCTGCGCTGGTCGGGATCGTGATCATGGTGGGGGCCGATGCAGGGCGCCAGGCCATCGAGCTGGGCGCCGGCCGGCTGCCCATCGGCGTTCTCACGGCGCTCATCGGCGGGCCCGCGTTCATCTGGCTCCTGAGAACGGGCCGGGGCCAGGCGTGAGCCTCGTCGTCGACCAGCTCAGCCTCCACTATGGACAACTCAGGGCGCTGGAGAAGATCTCCGTCCAGGCCAAGGCGGGTCGGATCACGGCCCTCATCGGCCCCAACGCGGCGGGCAAGTCCACACTGCTCAAATGTATCGTCGGCGGGCTTCGCCCCACAGCCGGCTGCGTCCTCATCGACGACAGGCCCGCCCATAGGCTCTCGGCGGCCACGTTGGCGCGCCGGATCGCCTACGTCCCGCAGCGATCGGTGGTCTCGGCGGCGTTCACGGTGCGAGAGGTGGTCGAGCTGGGCCGCTACGCCCTGCCCCAGAGCCGGGCGCGGGTCGATGACGCCCTGGGTCGCCTGGATCTCATCGATGTCGCCGATCGACCCTTTCCCTCGTTGTCAGTGGGCCAGCAGCAGCGGGTGACGCTCGCCCGAGCGGTGGCACAGCTTTCCGAGGATGGTCATCTGCTGACCGATGAGCCGACATCGGCAATGGACCTCAAGCACGTTCGCCAAAGCCTCCAACTGTTGCGCCGGCTGGCCGATGGAGGTGCGACGGTATTGATCGCAATCCACGATCTCGCACGTGCGGTGATGATCTCCGATGAGACCTGGTTGCTGGCGGGAGCGCGGCTCGTGGCAGCGGGCGAGACACGAAAGGTGATGGATCTCAAACGGCTAGAGTCGGTCTTTGGCGTGCGTTTTGAGTGGATCGAGAGGCCGGGAAAGACCCCGATTCTTCACGCCTGTTGATCGGAGAGTTGTTTCGAGCGTTCGGTAGCGGCCTCCGCCGCACACTTGATCTGGCGGCTACACGGCCGATTCGATCGGCCACTACGCTTTGATGCAATCTTCGCTAGAATAGCTCCCATGCGCAATCTCGGTCTGATCATCTTCCTGTTGATCATCGTCTCGCAAGTGGTCCGCGCGATTATGGATCGGGCCAACAAGAGCCAGAAGGAGCAGAAGCTCCGACAGAAGGCGGCGCAGTCCCAGCAACAGAGTTCGCCGCGTCGTGCCTCCCCGCCGATGACCGCGGCGCCTGATCGCGCTTCTCAGCTTGCCGCTCGGCGCAAGTCTCAACTCCAGGAGCTTCGCAGGCGAGCCACGACCACCAGCATCGGATCGCAGGCGGGACCGCTGCGGACACCCGTCCGCACCCCCACAAGCATCCCCACACTCTCCCCCACACGCACCCCCACCCCCACCCGCACCCCCTCGCCCTTCGGGGTGCCGCCCCGCGGCCGACCGCCACAGGGCCGCGGTGTCCCCGGCCCACCTGCGGCCATACCGGGAGCGCCAACGGCCCGCCCCCCTCGGGTGGCGCCGCGCCCGGACCCTCCACCAACGGTCTCGACCACAGCCGCACAGGCCAAGCAGCGCGAGGCGCTCCTGGCTGCGGTCGCCGCCCGTAAGCGCGACGAGGAGACGCGAGAGCTGAGAGATCCTGGTCGCATAAAGCCGCCGATCGAGCAGGACCGGCACTACGCCATCACTGCGAAGCAGCGCCATCCCCTTTTTCGCGGTGAGAGACGGACACCGGAACTCCTGCGGAAAATGGTCATTCTCAAGGAGCTGCTCGAGCCCCCCGTCGCTCTGCGCGAACAGCAGGCGTGGGAACGACAATAATTGCGATCGTCCGGCAGAGAGCTGATAGCAGACAGCTGACAGCTTCTTCCCCGCATTTCGTGACAGATGGCAGCAAGATCGCAGCAGAGTTATACTCCAAGCTGTGAGCGACCCACCAGACGATCGTCTCCCGTCGGCCGCGATCACCTCCTGCGACGGACGCGTCAAGAGGCTTCGAGAGGCAATCTCGGCCCACCCGATCGACGGCCTGCTGATCTCAAACGCCCCCGACATCCGCTACCTGACCGGATTTGTGGGCGATGACAGCCTCCTGCTGGTGGGCGGAGTTGAGGGGGCAACCATCATCTCCGACACCCGCTACGACGAGTTTCTGGAGCCCTGGGCCGCCTTAGGGCACGTTGACGTGGTTATGGGTACCCGCCATCACCTGGAGAAATCGGTTGAGCGTCTCTCCAGAAGCGGCGGCATCCGCCGGCTCGGCATCCAGGCGGAGTACCTGACGATCGCACAGCAGCAGACGCTGGCGACGATCTTCCCGGCTGAAGCACTCGTGGCCACCGAGGGGCTTGTCGCGAAGCTGAGGATCCGCAAGGACGATCAGGAAATCGGATCGATCGAACGGGCGGCCTCGATCCAGAGCGAGGCCATGCGGGTCGCCCTTGCTCGGCTTGCCCCCGGCATGACGGAACTCGCGTTCTGTGCGGCGGTCGAGTTCGAGATGAAGGTGCGGGGGGCCTCGGGGCCGAGCTTTGCGACGATGGTGGCCACGGGTCCCAGGAGCTCGGTGATCCACCACCAGACGGGCGCGGTGACGATCGGGCAAGGAGTGCTTCTCGTCGACTGGGGCGCCGTCGCCGACGGGTACTGCTCGGACATGACACGGACCTTCGGTCTTGGCGGGCTTCCCGCCAAGATCACCGAGATCTATCAAATCGTCCTCGACGCGCAGCTCGCCGCCATCGAGGCCTGCCGGCCCGGCAAGACATGCACCGAGATCGATGCCGTCGCTCGCGACCTCATCACCGCCGCCGGCTATGGCGAGCGGTTCGGCCACGGGTTGGGTCACGGCTTGGGGCTCAACGTCCACGAAGCGCCCTACTTCAGCCAGCACACCACCGATGTCATCCTCGAGCCGGGGATGGTGATGACGGTCGAGCCCGGGATCTACCTGCCAGGTGTCGGCGGGGTGCGGATCGAGGACGACATCCTGATCACCGATGCTGGCTGCCGGGTGCTTACGGAGTACCCCAAGGACCCCGATTCGATCATGCTGGAGCCGGTCACCGCCGCCACGGGGGGGCGGCTCGAGGACTCTTGCCATGCTTGACATTCGCAAGCTCAAGGAGCTCGTGCGGTTAATGGTCGCAAACGACCTGACGGAGCTGGACCTCCGTGATTCCGAGGAGCAGGTGACCCTTCGCCGGCACCGACTCAACCACGCCCCGCCGCTGGACGCCGGGCCCGCGCTCGAAGCCGAGGCGCCGTCGCCCCGGGACACCGCAGCAGCCCGGACCGCCGCCTCGGCCACGATCGCGGCATCGGGGCTCACCAAGATCGCCAGCCCCATGGTCGGAACCTTCTACGCGGCGGCGAGCCCCGACGGCGCCCCTTTCGTCACCGCGGGCTCGGTCGTGGAGCCCGACACCGTCGTCTGCCTCGTGGAGGCAATGAAGATCTTCAACGAGATCAAGGCCGAATGCTCGGGAACCGTGGAGAAGGTCCTCGTCAAAAACGGCGACGCGATCGAGTTCGGCGAACCGCTGTTTCTGATCAGACCGAAGTGATTCGCGACCCGCTTGATCGCTGCGCGCGGTGTTTGGCGCTCGGCGTCCTCGGTTGGGTGCTGCGCAGCCGGCCCTACCCGTCGTTACTTCGTCACTCATGTTCAGCCGCATCCTGATTGCCAACCGGGGAGAGATCGCCCTGCGGATCATCCGCGCCGCTCGCGAGCTTGGGGTCGAGACGGTCTGCGTCTATTCGGAGGCCGATCGAGAGGGACCCTGGCTCGAGTTCGCCGACCGGACGATCTGTATCGGTCCGGCACCGTCCAGCGAGTCATACCTCCGGATCGATCGGATCATCTCCGCTGCCGAAATCGCCAACGTCGACGCCATCCATCCCGGCTACGGTTTCCTGGCGGAAAACGCTCACTTCGCCGAGGTCTGCCGCGACTGCCACATCGAGTTCATCGGCCCCAGCCCGGAGGCGATGGGTCTGCTGGGCGACAAGCTCTCCTGCCGGCAGATGGCGACCCGGACCCGGACCCCGATCTTTCCCGGCAGCAAAGACCCGATCAAGTCCCAGGACGATGCGGTCAAGCTGGCCTCGGAGATCGGCTACCCCGTCATCGTCAAGGCCTCGGCGGGTGGGGGGGGCCGGGGAATGCGAATCGCCCACAACGAGGCGGCCCTTCGGTCGGGGATCTCCGCGGCGTCGAAGGAGGCCGAGGCCGCATTCGGCAACGGTGCCGTCTATCTCGAGAAGTTCCTCGAGGACGCTCGGCACGTTGAGATCCAGGTGTTGGGGGACAAGCGGGGGAACGTACTGCAGCTCTTTGACCGGGACTGCACCTCGCAGCGGCGTCACCAGAAGCTCGTCGAAGAGGCGCCGGCACCGGGCGTGGATCCCAAGAAGCGCGAAGCCGTTGCCAAGTCCGCCGCCGAGATGATCCGACGCGCCGGCTACGCCGGCGCCGCCACCGTCGAGTTTCTGATGGACCGCGATCAGAACTTTTATATGCTCGAGGTCAACACACGCGTCCAGGTGGAGCACCCGGTCACAGAAATGGTCACGGGTATCGACATCGTCAAGGAGACGATCCGAATCGCCGCCGGCGAGCCGCTGCCCCTCAAGCAGCGGGAGGTCACCCTCCGGGGACACTCGATCGAGTGCCGCATCAACGCCGAGGATCCGGACAAAGGCTTCATTCCCCAGCCCGGTCTGATCACGGAATTCTCGCCGCCGGGGGGGCCGGGGGTTCGGCTCGACACCCACGTCCGGGCCGGCTACCGCATCCCCTCTGCTTACGATTCGCTGATCGGGAAGCTGATCGTGCACGGGGCCGATCGTGAGGAAGCGATCGCCAGGATGCGGGGGGCGCTTAAAGAGTTCAAGATCGCTCCGATCAAGACCACAATCCCGCTGCACCGCCGATTGATGGACGAGCGCCAGTTCACCGATGCGGACTTCGACATTCACTACATCGAGCGGCTGCTGAAGAGCGACAACAGCGACGTCGCCCAGAAAGTGTAGGGCCGCCGAAGAAGGCTGTCAGCTGGAGAAAGAGGTGGACGCATTCTCTTGCCGATAGCCGAGCGCCATCTGCCTCCCTCTGGGTGGCTGAAACCGGCGCTAGCCGACCTTGACGCTGCACGTGCCGACGACAACGTCGCCGAGCCGGAAGCTGACGATGGTGACGCCCTCGGTGATCCGGAACAGAAGCGTCAGCTTCTGGTTCCCGGTGGTCGGCAGGTGCGGCAGGTCCGCCGCGACGTCGATTCCCCGCCGCGGATCAAGCTTGATCCGGACGCCATCGGGCCTCTCGTGGATGAGCCCGATCGCCGTGTAGGGGTTGCCCCGGCTGTCAACGAGCTGAGGCGTTGCTCCGCTGCCGACTCGCCGCAGCACCGACCCGTAGATGTCAGCGGAACTCCCGCGGCTGACATCAACCTTGACAATCTTCGTCCCTACCGGCTCGTAGATTCCCAGGAGCCGAAGCTCTCGTGAGGGGAATTTTCGAGTGCTCCTGAAGAACCCATCACCCTCGACCAGATAGTTGTTCTTGTTCGCCTTGATCCCTGGCGGCAGCTCGTTGGTGCTCACCAGGACGGGGCTGATGTCGTTGGCGACCCGGATGTCGGGGGAGGTGATCGCTCTCACCCCGCGCGTCTCCGCCGCGGGAACAACCGACACCGACTCGAGGGCTCGACCCAAAACCTCGTCGTAGCCGGAGGCCGTCATCTCCTCGATCTCCGGGATCATGAAACGCGTTCCCTTTATCTGGATGAACCGTGGCTGCACACCCGCAGGAAGCGGAAACTCGACGACGATCTCAGCATTATCCTGGCCCGCAACACTGGTGATATAGTGGGAGAGGTCGTCGAAAAGGAAGGTTTCCACCCGGTCGGCGCTGTCGCGCTGCGACCAGCGGAGCGGATGCGCCACGTAGGGCTTGGCCTGTGCAGCAGCGGCGCCGATAAGACGCAGCTGGGATGCGGAGATGGTCAGTTGCTTACCGAAGTCCTTCGCGTCGCGACCGAAACTGATCCTCACCGCGCACCGCTCCAGGTTGGGCGGGGAGAGATACGTGCCCTGGATTGTTGCCGCCGACTCGATCAGGGCAACCTGTCCCTTGCCCCGCTTGAAAGAATCACGCACCAGCCCTGCCGCCTGCCGGTACAGGTCCGGCGAGTACTGCCGCAGCGGCTGCCCGGAGCGTAGGGCATTGACACTCAACCAGCTGTAGAAGACGTCGGTGATCTGGTGGCAGGGAAGCCACAACCGCTGAAGCTCCTTGACCTGTCCGTCCCGCGTGCTGCGGGCATACCCGGCAAAGCCCAGGATCTGGCGCTCCGATTGAACGTGACCGGCGCCGAGGATCAGCATTCCGATCGACAACACGCCCGCGAACGCTCCGACGGGAAAGCCCAAGGCCAGGTTGGCCCAGCGCGGAAGATCGACGTTGGCGGGCAGGAGCTTGTTCGTCAGCAGACGCAGACCCACAAGTACCACGACGAAGATTCCAACGAGGCTTACGCCCCAGGCGTAGACGTCGAAGCCGGTGCCTCGCAGCAGGAGGCCCATGGTCAGCGGCTCCCAGAACGCCAGCGCCAGCGCCCCGGCCACGATAACGCACAGCAGATGAATGATCGCGCTGAAGGCGCCCTGTGTGGCCCACCAGTAGGCGATCAGGAGAACCAGCGCGATGACGGTGATGTTCAGGACGAAGAGCATGGCAGGTTCGAGGACGTTGGGGACTGAGGGACTGGGGGACCTAGAGATAAAGACTATGTCGCGGGAGCCGGATCAGCCGCCTGCCGCCGAGGGGCGGCCTCGGCACTGCCGCGAGCCGACGCGGTGACCCGGACGACCTCCTCGATCGTCGTCTCACCGGAGACGACCTTGCTCAGGGCCGCCTCCTGAAGATAGATCATCTTGTTGCGGCGGGCATGCGCCAGAGCGCTCTTCAGATCGCCCCCCACCAGATGCCTGCGCGCATCATCGTCGACGGACATCACCTCGAACGCTCCCGTCTGGCCAAGATAGCCCGAGCCGCCACACACCGGACAATCCTCGATCTTGTTCTTGTCCTGGACCTTGCCGGACGCCTGGTACAGCTGCTTGATCCTGTCCGCCGGAAGATTCATCTTCTTGAGCCGCTCGCGCGTCGGCTGGTAGGCCTGTCGGCAGTTGGGGCACAGGGTGCGGAGGAGCCGCTGGTTGGTGACCACCCGCATCGACGCGGTCGCGAGCTTCAGGTCTCCCACCAGCCTGACCCACTCGCGAAGCTGTCCCGCGATCGTGCTGGACTGCTGGGTGATGTAGATCAACGGCCCCTGCATCCCGGCCTCTGCGGCGACCCAGGCCGCCTTCGTCTCGGTCACTCGCCCCACGAGCACGACATCGGGATCACGACGGAGAATGGACTGCAGGTTCGTAGCGAAGTCGACGTCGGGGTTGGTCGGATCCCACTGGAGGTGGTCGACTCCGTCGATGCGCGAGAGGACTTCGCCCTCCAGGGTCTTGATGTTCGAGGTGTACGCGTCGTGCCGGCCCACAAAGCTATACGCCGAGGTGGAGAGCCCCTGGCCGGGCGGGGCCCCGATGAGGACGATCCCGTGCCGTTGGTGTATCTCCTGGAGTTCCTTGAGCTGGCGAAGCTGCGGCGACAGCAGGCCA
>JADFKZ010000158.1 GCA_022564665.1 Planctomycetota bacterium
GATGATCCGAGGTGGCTCGCCTACACCTGGCGCCGGGTGATGCCGGGACGCGTCATCGCGTTGAACACGGGTCTTCAGGAGTCACCATATATGCCCTACATACCGCAGGAGGATAGGTCGGCGTACGACACGCTGATCGGCACGCTTGCCGAGTCCTTGCGCCGCCACGAGCCAAGTCGCCGCAAGGGGCACGCCAACTACGTCATCACCCAGATCCTCCGCAAGGCGTGGGGCGTCGATGTCGCCGCCAACGAGTCCTACTCGGGGTACGCCGACATGATCGGGACGCTGGAGTGTGCCAAGCTGGAGATGTACAGGCGGTGGGTGGGCCCCTACGAGGATACCGCGATCCAGCGGCACGGCGACCTCTAGGCTCTGTCTGACAACCCCCGCTCCCCCGGGGCGGACAGGTGGGGGTATAGTGTCGGCGTGGGGCTCGTAGCAATGGGGACGGCCGGTCGACTCCAAACGCAACCAAACGAAAGGGATTGAGAACATGCTGGATCCGGAGATCGAGGCCGCGCTGAATGACCAGATCAACTTCGAGCAGACGGCGGCCCAGGAGTACCTGGCAATGGCCGCCCACTTCGAGCGGCGCAACCTCAAAGGGTTTGCCGCGTTCATGAAGGCGCAGTCGTTTGAGGAGCGCGATCACGCGATGCGGCTCTTCGACCATGTCTTCAGTCGCGGTGGGTGTGTGAAGCTGGGATCGATCATCGAGCCACAATCGGAGTTTGCATCGCCCAAGGCGGTCTTCGATGCCGCCTATTCCCGCGAGCAGGCCAACACCAGGGCGATCCACGACCTCTACGGGCTTGCCGACGACAAGAACGACTACCCAACGCAGACCATGCTCCAGTGGTTCATCACCGAGCAGGTCGAGGAGGAGGAGTGGTGCCAGGAGGCGGTGACGCTTCTGGAGATGGCCGGTGACAACAAGAGCGCGCTGCTCATGCTGGACCGGCGCTACGGCGAGCAGGCGGAGAAGGGGTGAGGGCGAAGAGGGTGAAGATTCACCGCGGGGGGCCGCGGAGAAAAGACGAGGGTTCAGGAGTGGGACCTCGTGGCTGTCCCGAGCTCCGAACCCCTGTGCCTTCCGCTGGGTGGCTGGGGCCGAGATCGGGGGCTGGGGCTGAGTCCCGATTCCATCGGGGTGAAGGCCCGGTCTTGGTGTTGACGGACCAACCGTGGCGTCCTGGCGCACCGGCTGGCGTCCTGGCGCACACGTTGGCGTCCTAGCGCACAGGCTGGCGTCCTAGCGCACAGGCTGGCGTCCTAGCGCACAGGCTGGCGTCCTAGCGCACAGGCTGGCGTCCTAGCGCACAGGCTGGCGTCCAGCGCCGCGGAGGAAAGAGCAGGGTTCAGGGTTCAGCAGATCGTCCTGAACCCCCAAGTCGTGTTTCCTTGGCGTTTCGGCGGTGGTATCCTTCTGTGCGTCCAAGCCCCAGCGTAGAAAGCGGGATCACGATGAACACACTGTCACGCTCGGCGAAGCGGATCCTTGTGCTCGTGTCGGCGGTGATCATCCTCGGCCTCGTCGCGGTCCCGGCGACGGGCGAGCCGGCGAGCGGTCAGGGCGAGTTCCCAGACAGTTGGTATTTCCACGGCGCCAGGCGCCCCGCGCGGTTGCGGGCGATGGAGGGCAGGATGGCGCCGGAGCTTTCGGTGAGAGCCTGGACCAACGGGAAGTCCCCCACTCTCAAGGGCAAAATCGTGGTGGTGGACTTCTGGGCGACGTGGTGTGGCCCCTGCATGAGAGCGATCCCCGAGAACAACGCGCTCGTTGCCAAGTACGCCAACAAGGGCGTTGTTGTCGTGGGCATTCACGACTCCAAGCGGGGCTGGCAGCACATCCCGAAGGTTGTTCGACAGAAGAAGATCAGCTACCCCGTCGCGATCGACAAGGGCGCCTCGGCCAAGGCGTGGAAGGTCAGCTTCTGGCCGACCTATGCCGTCGTCGACCGCAAGGGGATCGTGCGGGCGATCGGCCTGACGCCTGGCTCCGTCGAAAAGGTGGTCCGGAAGATTCTCACCGAGACGGCGGAGCCCCAGGACCCAAAGCATTGGCTCGAGGGCACGGCCGGCAGCCGGCGCCGATTTGAGAAGCTCCTGGCCGCCGGGACACCGCCTCCAATCCATGCCACCGAATGGATCAACTCAGGCCCGTTGGAGCTTGAAGACCTCAAGGGCAGTGTTGTCCTGCTGAACTTCTGGGACCCCGCCCGCCCGGCGTCGATCCGCGGGCTCCGCAAGAACATCATTCTTCACCGGCGGTACTCGGGCGAGGGTCTGGTCATCATCGCCGTGTGCCGGCAAAAGGGCCGCCACGAGCCCGCCGAGCTGATCGAGCGTATGCGGATCCCATACGCGGTCTGCATGGACGACGAGATGACGACCACCGAGTCCTACCTCGTCAACTCCTACCCCGACTACTTTCTGATCGACCGTGCCGGCAAGCTCCGCATCGCCGACTGCAAGGACGCGAGCGTCGAGGACGCGGTAAAGTTTCTCCTTGGCGAGCCCTCCCAACGCGCCTCCAACCCGGCGCGGGACCAAGGGAGAGGGTGAGCCCGTTGCCCGGGATCGCGTGGGCGCGCCCGGCCCTTTGGACAACGGCACTGGTGATCTCCGGCGGCTGTGACCGCGAGCCTGTGTCACCGGCGTCGGGCGATGGGGGAATCCAGTCGTGGCCGCTTGCGGCTGCGGGCGCGAGCCAGGGCCCGCTCTTTGAGCGGCTCGGGCCCGACCACACCGGCGTGGATTTTCTCAACAGCTTCGAGTGGGAGCACCCGCGCAAACATCTCTACCAGCACGGATACGCCGGCGGCGGAGTCTGTATCGGCGACTACGACGCCGACAACAGGCCCGACATCTACCTGGTCAGCCAGACCGGCAGCGACCGTCTCTACCGCAACCTCGGGGGATTCCGTTTCGAGGATGTCACCGATGCCGCCGGCCTCGACCGCCGGGTGCGCTGGGGGACCGGCGCGGTCTTCGTCGATATCGACAACGACGGCGACCTGGACCTCTACGTCTGCAACTACGACGCGGCCAACCTGCTCTATGTCAACCGCGGCGACGGCACCTTTCAGGAGGCCGCTGCGCGCTACGGGCTCGCCTTCCGCGGAGCGAGCGTCATGGCCGGCTTTGCCGACTACGACGCCGACGGCGACCTGGACATGTACCTCTTGACCAACCGGCTCTACCCCGGCCCCGTGGCCGACCAGCCCAAGACGATCCGTGCCGGTGGCAGGATCGCGATCGCCCCCGGTCTCGAGGAGGCGTTCGCCATCCAGAGGCGGAGGGTCCAGGGCCGGCTCGAGCAGTTTGTCATCAAGGCGGGTCAGCGCGACCGGCTCTATCGCAACGAGGGTGACGGCACCTTCACCGATGTCTCGGCGGAGGCGGGGATCGCCGGCAACCACCCGGGGCTCTCGGCGACGTGGTGGGACTACGACGACGACACGCTGCCCGACCTCTACGTGTGCAATGACTTCTGGGACGCCGACCGGCTCTACCACAACAACGGCGACGGCACCTTCACCGACGTCCTGGAACAGGCCGTCCCCCACACGCCCTGGTTCTCCATGGGCTCCGACCTCGCCGACATCAACAACGACGGGCGGATCGACTTCCTCGCCGCGGACATGTCGGCGACCTCGCACTACATGTCCAAGATCATGATGGGGGACATGAACGAGTCGCGGTGGTTCCTCGAGACCGCCCGGCCGCGTCAGTACATGCGGAATGCCGTCTATCTGAATACCGGCACTGGGCGGTTCATGGAGGTCGCGTACCTTGCCAACCTCGCCAGCACCGACTGGACATGGTCGGTCAAGTTCGGCGACCTCGACAACGACGGGCTTGTCGACCTCTTCGTGACCAACGGGACTGCCAACCACTCCTTCGATCCCGATCTCACCCGGCGTCTTCGGGAGCTTTCCAGGGACCAGGACGGACGCCGCCTTGGGGATCCCGTGGCCCGGTGGCAAGAGAGCTGGCAGCTCTACCGGACGAAACCCCCGCGTCGGGAGGCGAACCGGGCCTATCGCAACGACGGCAATCTTCGCTTCCAGGAAGTGAGCAGTCGATGGGGGCTGGATCACCTGGGGATCAGCTTCGGGGCCGCCTACGGTGACCTGGACCGCGACGGTGACCTCGATCTGGTCGTGAACAACATCGATGACCCGGTGAGCATCTACCGCAACGGGAGCGTCACCGGCCACCGCGTGCTGATCCGCCTGGTTGGCGCTGCGAGCAACCGCTACGGGATCGGGTCGACGGTGAGACTCGAGACAGTCTCGGGAAGGCAGGTGCGTTACCTCTCGCCCACGCGGGGCTACATGTCCGCAAACGAGCCGATCATTCATTTCGGTCTCGGCCAAGACGACCGGATCACGAGCCTGCTCGTGCGGTGGCCCAGCGGTCACACACAGGTCTTTGAGAACCTCCCGGCCGACCGCTTTTACGTGGTCACCGAGCCGTCCGGCCCGCCGCCGCCGAGTCCGCCGGTCTCGCCTGTCAAGGGTGCGTTTCGCGAGGTGGCCCAGGAGTGCGGGCTCACAACCGGCTCCCGACGAGAGCGGTTGTTTAACGACTACCGCCGCCAGCCCCTCTTGCCCGCACGGCTCTCGCAGCTCGGCCCGGGTCTCGCCTGGGGTGACGCCGACGGCGATGGTTACGAGGATCTCTTCGTGGGTGGGCCTGCAGGACAGGCGGGTCGTCTTTTCCTCAGCAATGGCGACGGCAGTTTCAGCGAAGCGCCACCCGGCCCGTGGGCCGACGACGGGCAGTGTGAGGACATGGCCCCCCTGTGGCTGGATGTCGACGGTGACGGCGATCAGGATCTCTATGTCGCAAGCGGAAGCGTCGAGTGCGAGCCGGGCGATCCGCTCCTGCGCGACAGGCTCTATCTCAACGATGGATCCGCGCGATTCACCCTGGCGCCCGCGGGGACGCTGCCGGATGTCGCCGACTCGACGGGCGTTGTCATTGCCGGCGACTATGACCGCGATGGGGACCTGGACCTTTTTGTGGGGGGTCGGGTGATCCCTGGTGCCTACCCCCTCGCCCCGGAGAGCCGGCTTCTGCGTAATGACGGGGGGCGTTTCGTGGACGTGACCCGGAGCGTGGCGCCGGGCCTGGGACGTGTGGGTCTTGTCACGGCGGCGCTTTTTTCCGATGCCGACGGCGACGGGCGTCTCGATCTCCTGTTGACGCTGGAATGGGGGCCGGTCAGGTATTTTCACAACCGGGGCGACACCTTCGAGGACCTCACGGAGGACATGGGCCTGGCGACGCGCACCGGGTGGTTCAACAGCATCACCGGTGCCGACCTCGACGGCGATGGCGACATCGACTACGTCGTCATGAACACGGGACTGAACACCAAGTACCACCCGTCACCGGACAAGCCGGCGCGGCTCTTTTACGGTGATTTCGAGGGGAACATGAGGCTCGTCGAGGCAAAGACCCAAGAGGTCGGCCACCTGACGGTTCGGGGTCTGAGCTGTCTTTCTACGGCGATGCCCTTCGTCTGGCAGAAGACGCCGAGCTTCCACCAGTTCGCGTCGGCCTCGGCGGAGGAGATCTTCAGCGTTGCTGGCCTTGAGCAGGCGATGGTCTTTGAGGTAAATCACCTCCAGAGCGGCGTTCTGATCAACCAGGGGCCCCAGGCGGGCTTCGCCTACCGCCCGCTTCCGCGTCTGGCGCAGGCCTCGCCCGGCTATGGCGTGGTGGCGACGGACCTTGACGGTGACGGCTACACCGACGTCTACTGTGTCCAGAACTTCTTCTGGCGTGAGCCGGAGACGGGTCACTGGGACGGGGGGCTGAGCCTGCTTATGCGTGGAGATGGACGCGGCGCTTTGGAGCCGGTGGGGCCCGCAGCCAGTGGCCTGATCGTGCCGGGCGATGCCACCGGCCTTGCCGTCTGTGATATCAACGATGACGGCCGGCCTGATCTCGCCGTGGCACAGAACAACGATCGTTTGCTCATCTTCCAAAACCAAGGGCCCGGGGACTTCCTGGCTGTCCGTCTCGCCGGCCCGCCGGGGAACCCGACCGGTGTCGGCGCCCGGGTCACGGTCATCGCCACTGATGGTTCCACCCAGACCGCCGAGGTCTACGCGGGCTCGGGCTACCTCTCACAGTCGGCGCCGGTCCTGTACTTCGGCCGCGGCGGCGGGCCCTTGCGCGAGGTCCGTGTCCGCTGGCCCGACGGGACCGAGACGGTGCATCCGCTTGATCCGGGCACCACGCGTCTGACACTCCGGCCGACAGCTGATAGCTGACAGCCTCCTTCCGGGTGGCTGTGGAGGAGTCCGCCGCAGGCGGACGACGCCACGGTCTTGCCGTCGATACAAAGACCGGGGCTTCGCTTCGCTCAGCCCCAGCCACCCGAGCTCAGCCCCAGCCACCCGAGCTCAGCCCCAGCCACCCGAGCTCAGCCCCAGCCACCCGAGCTCAGGCCCAGCCACCCGA
>JADFKZ010000035.1 GCA_022564665.1 Planctomycetota bacterium
CAGAGCGAGTGTGCGGCCGGAGGCCGCTACGGAGCGCTCAGGCGCGGGGTCCGATCAGCGGCGGCGGATGAATTCGCCGCCGCGTACCAGAGCGAGTGTGCGGCCGGAGGCCGCTACGGAGCGCTCAAACTAGAAGCTGGCTCGTGCTGAGAAGCCGATGAAGCCGCCGGGATCGTAGTCGGCGGAGGCGACCCCGTTTCCACCGCTGTCCTGGAGGTCCAGTTCCCCCGAGGCTACGCCCACGTAGAGATCGAGGCCGATGTTCTCGTTGATCTCATACGAGAGCCGGGCCCACAGCGGCAGGGTGGTTTCCTCGCCGATCCCCTTCGGGGCATCGGCACGGCTGCTGTCCAATCGGAATCGGCGTTGCTCGTATTGGAATCCCCCCGCGACCTCCCAACCCGAGCCGAGGTCGTAGACCAATTCCAGACCGAGCGCACCCAGGGACCCAACGCGCCCCTGGGAGACCAGCCGCAGGTTGTCGTTGATCTGCCAGTCGATCACGAGGACTGGAAAGACCAGCGCATTGTCCTCAAGTTGGCTGATCACGCCCACACCGGCGCCGAGAACGAGCGTCTTGGAGAAGACGTGGGTGGCGCCGAACACAGCGCCACCCATCACGGCATCGTCCCAGCTGGCGTCTGTCTCACGCGCAAACCGGACAATGGGGCCGCCGAAGATGAACCAGTCGTCTCTGACGGCCCATTGCAGTTGGCCCGCGAGGTCGAGGACGTGAACGTCGTCCCAGGGATCGACGCCCAAGCCCGATGCGCCCGAGAAATCGTACAGGTTCAGCTCGTAGCCGAGGATGAGCTTCAACGTCAGGTCGTCGGTCAGGTCATTCTCGGTCTCCAGACGAAAGGGAATACGTGACACTTCAAGCTCGCCACCGCCGTCGACATCGGTGGTGAGGTGCTGCTCAACTCGCACGCTCAAGGTGAATTTGATCTCGTCGTCGAGCGGAGCCGGTTGATCGGCCTGACCTCGGGCGGTGCCCGTGGGGACCGCCATCAAGAGGGCGGCGGTGGCGAAACCAGATACGGACAAGCGCCGGCGACGGATCATGGTGACTCCCAAACAAATCGGTTCGCGGTGGCGCGATCGAACACTTTTGCCGCTCGGCCGGTTGAAACGTCCGCTTAACCACGCATCCGAACGCAGTAGACGATCCACTCCAGAAGGAGCAGTCCGAACGCCGCCGCCGCCAGCGCCGGCCACAGCTCCAGCGCCGCGGCGGACCGCACTGCGGCGGCGGGGGTTTGGCGGGCATTGACAAGCAGCGACGGCCGCGTGCGTATGTCCGACTCGACATCACTGAGCATGCTCAGCGCGATCCGGTCCATCGGAGGCAAGGCTCCCTGGACGGTGTACAGGCCGGCCCTGTGGAGTGTCGGGAGCGTTGCCTGTGATGCCCCGGAGACGTCGACGGTGGCGTTCTGCGGCCCTCGGATCGCAAGCCGGCGGGAGCCCGGGACAACGCCGACGGTGATCTGGAGACCCGGCTGGCTGGCGGCCGCGGATCGCTGTCCGGGAAGGGTCAGTCCCTCCAGCACGTTCTGGAGAAAGACGGCGATGCTCACATCAACGGGCCAGTTGCTCTTGGCGAGCTCGAAGCCGACAAGGACATGGTCCGCGCGGCGGTCAGCGACGAGGGCGATGACGGGTCCATCGGGTCCAATCGCAAGTGGACGGGCCCCCGAGGGCAGCTCAAAGGCCCCGAACCCCGAAAAGACCACCCCATCCAACGACACATGACGCATCAGCGGGTGCTGGCGATCCCAGCTGAGGATCCGCTTGCCCCCCGGCCGGGTTTCAGCCCGCACGCCGATGCCGGTCCCTGCGACACCGAAGCTCAACGTGGCAACGTCCGGCCACCGCCGAGCCGGGACCCGATCGAAGATGACGAGGTCGAACTCCTCGGCCGCCCTGAGAAGCGGGTCCTCGTCGGCGGTGTCCGCCCATTTCACCAGACGCTGTGTGGCGACCGCCTCAAGGAGACCGCTGAGGAAGGGGTCGGGCCCGCCGGAAGGATGGATCAGGGCGATTCTTGCCGCCGCGGGCGGGCGTATGAGAAGGGCCGCCGTGTCGTCGCCCGGCAGATCGTCATCCCCGCCGCACGAGATCGTCACCACCGCGCCTCGGTCCAGCTCCAGCGTGTGCGAAAAAGGCGTCTGGCCGGGTCCCTTGTCATCCGCAGCGGGCAGATGAATTGCGCTGATCGCCACCGGCTCACCATCGGCCCGCAGCGTAGCGGTTGAGTTGATCGGCTCCGGTCCCGCATTGACGATTCGGGCGAACAGGAGCAACCTCGACGGGTTCCGGTAGTCGCGCCGCGCGCTGAAGGCGGCGATCCCGATGTTATTGACCGCCTCGCCGGGGTCGGGCCCGACCCTGATGAATCGAAGCTCGCCGTCGCCGAGAAAGAAGCCTCCCGGCTCGGTTGGTTCTTCGACCCCCCCGTCGGAGATGAGCACCACCTTGGGAGCGGGCGCCGTGGCGCTCTCCCGGCGGCGCGCAAAGACACCGGCCAGCGCCAGCGCCTTGTCGAGGTCGGCGATCTCATCGGTCGGCTCGATCGAGTCGATCGCCTCCAGGAGCAGACGTCTGTTGTGCTCGAAGGAGCAGATGACCTGCGGGTGGCGTGCGAAGGCGACCACCATCAGCTGAGCCGGCTCGCTGCGGCGGCCCAGGCGGGACACGATCCGGCCCGCCTGGGCCTTGGCTGCATCGAGGCGGCTGCCGGCGTCAACGTCGGTTGCGTTCATGGAGCCGCTGTGGTCGATCAGGAGGATCACTCTCGCCGCGGTGGGCGTTTGTGCCTCCAGGACCGGCCGGGCCAGCGCCGCGGCGAGCGTCGCCACCACCAGCAGTTGCAGAAGCAGAAGAATCGAGAAGCGAAGTCTCTGGAAGGGCGCGTTGGCCTGGAGATCCTCCGTCGCCCTCAGCCACAGCAGCGTGCTCGCGATGGGCAACCTGCGCCGACGGAGTTTTAGAAAGTACAGCAAGATCAGCGCACTGACGGCCGCCGCCCCCGCCAGCATCGCCCCCAATGGGTTCAGGAAGCTCACGGTGGATTATTATTGCAGTTTGCGTCAAAGCGTAGCGGCCGATTGAATCGGCCGCGTTGCCGCCAGAGCGAGTGTGAGCCCGGAGGGCTCTACGGAGCGCTCAAACGAGTTAGCCGGCTGCTACGCCTGCATCGGTAGGAAGCGTCTCGACGATGTTGGTGAGGATCTCGTCGGTGGTCTTGCCCTCTGCCTCGCCCTCGAAGTTCAAGAGACAGCGGTGCCGCATCGCCGGAAGCACGGCCGACCGCACATCCTCAACGGACACATTCGCCCGGTTGTCGAGAAGCGCCGCGACCTTGCCCGCCAGGACAAGAGCCTGCCCGGCCCGGGGGCTGGCCCCGAACCGGAGGAACTGGTTGACCATCGGCGTGGCAAGCTCCCCCTGCGGGTGTGTGGCCAGGACCAGTCGTACCGCGTAGTCCTGGATGTGCGGCGCGATCAAGACCTTCCGCACCAGCTGCTGATGCTCGATGATTGTGGGACCGTCCAGGACCGCCTCGATGGCCGACTCGGCGCCGGTGGTCGTACGGTCGAGGATCTCCGCCATCTCTTGGCGGTTGGAGTACTCGACGGCGAGCTTGAAGAAGAAGCGGTCCAGCTGGGCCTCGGGCAGCGGGTAGGTGCCCTCCTGCTCGATGGGGTTCTGGGTGGCCATGACGAAGAAAGGCGCGTCGAGCTGGTGGGTCTCGCTTCCCACCGTGACGGTCTGCTCCTGCATCGCCTCCAGCAGCGCCGACTGGGTCTTGGGCGTGGCCCGGTTGATCTCGTCGGCGAGCACGATCTGGGCGAAGATCGGCCCCCGGCGAAACTTGAACTGGCGGCCCTGCTCCGTGTCGACGACGATCGTCGTTCCGGTGACGTCGGCGGGCATGAGGTCCGGCGTGAACTGGATCCGGGCGAAGCTCAGGTCAAGGGCCCTGGCAAGCGAGCGGATCAAGAGCGTCTTGCCCAGGCCGGGAACGCCCTCGAGCAGGGCGTGCCCGCCGGCGAACAGACACGTCAGGACACCGTCGATGATGTTCTGGTGGCCCACGATCGCCTGCTGGATCTGGCCCTTGGCGTTGAGATAGTCCTGGCGAAACCTGGCGGCGACGGCTTGGAGCTCCGAGAGATCGGGGGCGGTGTGGGGTGCGGCCATCGTGAGCCGGACATGGTAGCTCAATTCCATGCGAGCCGATCAGCGGCGGCGGATGAATTCGCCGCCGCGTACCAAAGCGAGTGTCGGCCCGGAGGGCCGTACGGAGCGCTCAAACTAGTATCAGCGGCGGCGGATGAATTCGCCGCCGCGCACCAGAGCGAGTGTGCGGCCACTCAGCCCGGAGGGCTGACAAACAAGAGCGGCCCCGCAGCCCGGAGGGCTGCTGAACAAGAGCGGCAAGGACGCCGCGACGCCGCGAGGCCGCTACGGAGCGCTCAAGATAGGAGTCGGCCGGGCGGCCGCGGACTTTCCAACACAGGCGCCGTAGCCCGCCCAGATGAGCAGCAGACCCGCGAACTCGCCAACGTAGAGTGCCTCCACGTCGCCCTGTCTGGCCATCCATCCGCCGATCGCCGGCAGGAGCGCGCCGGCGGCGATGAGGCTGTTGCCCAGAGCCCGTCCTCCGGCGCCGGTCTTGAGGGCGTATCGGATCGCGCTGAAAATCGCCCCGCCGATGAGGAAGAACGCCGCGTAGCTGTTGATGACGGGCGGCGTGAGCCGTACCCATCCCCGCTGAAGGACCTCGACGCCTGGCCGGTGCGGCTCCAGCGCCGCGAGGTTCACCGGCCAGAAGCAGACGACGGCGGCGCAGACAACGATGAACGGAACGGTGAGGGCGGTGAGCAAGTGGGCGGTCCGACGCCCAAGAAGCAGGTACACGGTCCCCTGGGCGAGTGGGTAGCCGCCGAGCAGCGCACCTGCGATGTACCAGGCCTTTGTCAGCCAGACGGAGTTCCCGCCGAGCGTGATCGCGGCTTCCATCGCGGTGCCGAGCCCGTAGGCGAAGATGCCCGCCGCCCACCACAGGAGGTGCGGCCCGCTTCGGAACCGAGCGTACCGGCGGATGAGCACCCAGAGAAAGACGATCGAGATCGCCGTCGTGGCGATGGGCAGATAGTGCACGGCCGCGGGCCCGGTGTCAGCCGGGCTCATTTGAGCTTGACCGTCCAGTCGGGTGACGTTGCCTGGTCCGCCCAGTGACGCATGTCCTGGATCTGGGCCTCGTCCAGCGAGCCGGTGTGGCCGTCAAAAAAGCCGATCACGGCCTTGCGGAAGTGGTGCCGGAGTGAGACGTGGCCGAACTCCAGGTCCTTGCCCTGCGGGTCGTAGCGCGGCTTCCATTTCCTCGACGCCACATAGGGGGGATCGACGCGAAAATAACCCTCCATGAATGGGCGCCCGCCGGGAAGTGGGCCTGGCAGGTCCTCACCCGAGTACCGCGCCGATGCAAAGACGATCAGCCGTGGAGGATGTCTGGCTTGTGAGAGTCGCGTCAAATGGACCGTGCCGAAGTATCGTTGCATATTTGGGTCGGCCATGGCGGCGGCCTGGTAGTCACCCCCGACGAAGACCGCGTTGATCCCCAGAGAGGGGACGACGCTGATCCAGTAGTTGTTTAGGGGCTGGCTCTGAAGCTCCGAAAGCACATGCTTGTCCAGGTACAGGCCGCTGAGGTTGTAGTCCAGATAAGGTGCCAGACGCCAGGGATACCGGGTTGCGCGCTCTCCGGTCAGCTCGTTGCCCGCTTCATCGAATGCAGGAAGCGTGCCGTTGAGCCTGTAGAACCCCGGCATCAACACTCCATTGTGGTCATAGGCGTACGCGCTGTACGCCACCATGAGCTGGCGCGCGGCGGCCAGCTCGCGTGTGGTTTGGCCCGACCGCTTGACGAGGCTGAGTGCCGGCAGGAGCAATCCCGCAAGGAGGGCGATGATCGCGACACTCATAATCAGCTCCAGGATGGTGAAGCCGCACCGTAAACGCAGTACACAGGGAGCAGTTTGCGACGTTGACATGTGTGTGGGGGACGCTACCGTACCACTGTCGGGATTCTACGCTTCACCTCCCTGAGGCAGGTGCCTCAGGAGCCAGGTTTACCACCTTAATGGTCGGGCAGCCCACCAATCGAGGCTTGTGCATCGGAGCGATCGTCCGCTCGCTGTGGTGGGGGGGGCTGATCCTGGTGCATGTGCCGGTGCTTCTCAGCATCGGCCGGTCTGTACTGGATCGGCCTGCCACCGCCGAGGTGCTGGCGTGGTCGGTGTTGTGTCTGACCGTATTCCTCTTCGTCCTGAAGCTCCTCGACGTCAGGTTCCTGCGGTTCCGCACACGGCGGACCGCGGTCGTGGCCTTCGCCTTGGCGTGTGCCCTGGTCCACCATGAGGTCGTGGCCTCCGACGCCGGGCAGGCGGTCATCAGGCAGACCCCCGCCCTACTGGCCACGGGGCTGCTCGTGGTGGTGCTCCGCCGGGCACACCTGAAGTTGCGTGGAGCGGGGCGCCGCACGGCCGCCGCCGGCCAACGCGATCTTCTGTCGGCGTGTGTCCATAAAGTGGTCGTTCAAACCCTGCGGGTCCCGCAACCCGCTTTCGTTTGGCACCTCGGTGCGCCCCGGGCGCCGCCCTGCTGAGCGCCGCCGCCTGCGCTGAGTCAACAACATCCGAAACAGACGCCGATGGCGACGTCCGCGGCAGCGTGTGCCGGCGGTCGTGTTTGTGCGTCGACCGGGGGCGCCCTCGCGGCGGTCTCCGCCATTGGCCCGGAAAGCCACAAGGAGATCGCTCATGGTTCTCACCCGTTCAAAGGTCTTTCTCCGTGCGGTCCCGGTGATGCTCCTTGCGATTGGGGTGCACGCATCGGCCGCGATCGTCCCCTTCACCGAGGATTTCACCGTCGGGCCCGCCAACTGGTTCGATTCCCCCGGCACCGGCCTGCTCGACTGGGTCGCGGCGGGCGGTCCTGACGGCGGCGCCTACGTCTCGACCGTGTTCAACTTCGCAAACTCGGCGATCAACGATGCGCCGGTCATGTTTCGCGGCCAGGACAATCTCGACTCGAGCGCTGACGCCTTCGTCGGCGACTGGATAACGGACGGTGTGACCCTCTTCAGCTTCTTCCTCCGACACAATGCCCCGGGGCCGGTGACCATATTCTCCCGCTTCGCGAGCCCGGCCAACTTTCCCGGGGCGATCGCGCTGGAGTTCGCCCCCATTCCGCCCAATATCTGGACGGAGATCTCGATCCCCATCGAGCCCGGGAACCCCCAATTTATCTCCTTCGAGGGAAGCGATTTCAATACGGTCTTCGGCAACATCGGAAACCTCCAGCTGGGTCTGATCGTGAGCGAGTCCCTGGCCGGGCTCGACGCCGATCTGACCTTTGACCTGGACAAGGTCTCGATCATTCCCGCCCCGGGCGCCGCCGCAATTCTGGCGGTGGGCGGGTGGCTGGTTGGGGGCCGGCGTCGCCGACGGCACACACGACGCCAGGCGCCGCCGGCGCGGTCGGCGCGGATGCCCGGGCCGCTGGCCGCGGCCCTTCTCACCGTCGCCGGAGTCGCTTCGGCGTCTGGCGAGGTCATCCAGGTCAGCTTCCAGACCCCCACGCTCGACCGCTGGATGTACCCCTTCAACTCCAACCCCGGGTTCCGGGAGTTTGCGTCGATATTCGGGGCCCTCAACGCACAGGGGTTCGTGCCGGAGTTCGACAACCGCGACGGGCAGATGATCATCGGCTTCGACACCTCCGCGGTGGTGCCCAGCGGTCTGGGGCCCGAGCGTTACACGATCATCTCCGCGGCTCTGACCGTGACGGTCCTCAGCGACCTGACGTTTGAATATGACCCCACGCCCGACCCTTATACGAGCTGGCTGGACCCGGCCGACCCCGAGTTCACCGCCGATCCTGACCCGGGCCGGCCGCTGGAGGTCTTCGGCGCCGGGTTCCGCAACGGGTTCACCGCGTCGACCTTTCAGGAGGACGGCCCGTTCTGTGTCGGCTGCAATTGCTTTTTCGGAATATGCAAGTCGGTCCGCAACGTCTATCCCATCGACTTCGATCAAGCCGGGATGCCGAGGGACGTCTCCAACAACGTGGACGAGCGCTTCGACCCCCGCCCCTTCGCGGTGGGTCAGAACGCGGGTCTTACGCCCGGGCAGCTCGTGCCTGTCGACACCGTGCTGGGGTTTGAGATCGACGTCTCGGATCCCGCCGTGGCGGAGTATCTCGCCGGCGCGCTTGACGAGGGGTTGCTCGAGCTCGTCATCGCGTCCATCTATCCCGCGGAGAAGCAGCAGACGGGCACCTTTCCCAAGCTCTACACCAGGGAGAACCTCCTGGTACAGCTTCAGCTCGTCGACGCCGCCGGTCTTGAGCTGACGGTCGAGGTCGGTGTCCTGGGCGACATAGACGGCGATGGAATCGTGGGCGTGCCCGATCTCCTGGCGCTCTTGGCGAGTTGGGGAGCGTGCCCGACACCGCCCGAACCGTGCCCCGCCGATCTCGATCATGACGGCAGCGTCAGCGTGCCCGACCTTTTGATCCTTCTGGCCAACTGGGGCTGATGTGCGCAGGTTGCGTCAAAGCGTAGCGGCCGATTGAATCGGCCGCTACGGAGCGCTCGCGCAAGCAACCGATCAGGCCCGCCGGATCGAATTCGGCGGGCCGTACCAGAGCGAGTGTCGGCCCGGAGGGCCGTACGGAGCGTTCAAAACAATTCTAGTAGACACCCGGCATGAGGCGGTAGCGGACGTCGGCGGCGTAGGCGGGGTAGCCCTCGAGCTGCTCGTGGAGAAAGCGGTCCTCCATCAGCAAGCGGCGGAGGATCAGCACCGCGACGATAAGCATGGGAATCCCTGAGAGCCATGAACCCAGTGCCAGCGGGCTGGCCAGGACCCAGACCAGGATCCCGGTGTAGCCCGGGTGGCGGACGAAGTGGTAGGGGCCGGTGGTGATCAGGTGGTGACCGCGGTCCTCCTGCAGGCGGATGACGGCGGAGAAGAACCGGTTGACGATCATCGCCCAGACCGCCAGACCGAACCCCGATGCGAAGCCGATCAGCCCGGCCACCGCCAGAGCACGCGGCACGGTGTCAGAGAGCTCCCAGCGACCAAGGTCCAGGGCCGCCACGATCAGATGCGTCCAGGTCAGGAGCTTGATGACGTAGATGACCCAGCGGTCCCTGGCGCCTGGGCCCGGGTGGATCCGTTCCTTGATGAGGTCGGGGTCTCCATCAGGAGGGCCGCGGTCACCATGATCGCCGTGAAAATGCCTATCTACGCCCAGACAAAGGGAAGATCCCACCGGCCGGCGATCAGGAATATGACGAGCCCCATGAGGGCGATCATCCCCGCCCCAAACGCCACCATGAGGACGCGTCGCAAGACGTGGTTCATCGAGTCATGATACGGCCGTCAGCGGTCAGCCCGATGCATGCCCAGACGCGTCGAGCTCGGCCGCCGGCGCACCTGCGGTGTCCGACTCAGACGGAACATCGGCGGGCTCTGAGTCTTCCCAGAGTCGCTCGTACAGGGACCGTGTGCTGGGGTGTGCGTCGCCTTGTTCCAGCGCCGCTTTGACGGCGCGGCGGGCATCTTCATCGGCGTGGAGCAGATAGTTCAGCGCCGCCGTCATGAACATGTCATCGACGTTGCCCTTGTCGCGCCGGGCCTGGTCGGCATACCGATCCGCGAGATCGTGGATCCTGCGTGCGAGCCGATCGTCGATGTCCAGGTAGTGAAGCGGCGCCGGATCGATGCGAAACGCGCGCCGCAACGCCCACACGGCGGTGTCATGCCTGCCGCGGAGTGCGGCGGCCAGCGCGAAGCCCGCCTTGTGAACCCCGTTGGATGGATCCACCAGGGCTGCGGCGGCAAAGATCCGCTGTGCCGCCGGGGCATCACCTGCGCTGAGCAGCGCCCAGCCGCGAGCGCTGCCCTGGGACGTCGGCTCCACGCGAGGCGGTCTCTGGGCGCTGCGACGGTCGGCGTACCCGCCGGGCTCGACGACAATCACCCTGGAGGAGGGGCCGTAGCTGAGCCACGGATAGTAGGGGTATGACCGGCGCGGATAGAGGTAAGAGGGATGGTAGTAGCCGTGGCCGAGGCCGTGGTATCGACGCACGGCTCCTGCATGGTGAAAGCCCCCATGGCCGAGGCCGTGGTGCCGCCACAGCGAGCCGTGATGGCCCCGGTGATGTCCGCCGTGATGACCCAGATGCCCGGAGAAGCTGAAGTGACCGCCGTGGTGACCGTGGTGACCGCGATGTCCGGAACTGGCCAGGACCGGTTGGGCGGCGATCGCCAAGACTGCGGAGCCTATACACAGGGCACGCCGCAGGAAGCCGGGGGTCCGGGGGGTCAGAGCGTGAATTGTGAATAGTGTCCAGACCGCCGGAGGCACACGCTGATGGTGTCGACTATTCACAATTCACGCTCTGACCCCACAAAGACACGCCGCGGGCCGGGGTTGTTCCGGTCAATCCTGTGGTTTGGCGATCAACCCGCCTTCTCGATCTGCCAGTACTCCAGCTCAATTGGCGCCTGGCGCCCGAAGATCGTCACCAGGACGCGGACCAGGCCCTTGTCCGGCAGCACCTCATCCACAGTGCCCTCGTAGGACTCGAACGGTCCCTCGGTGATCGTTATGTAGTCACCGGGGATGAACTCCATCTTGACCGTCGGCGCTTCTTCGGGGCGCCGCGAGTCGAAGAGCATCTTCTCGACCTCATGGGTGCCCATGGGCGTGGGTCTGCCCGCGGTACCAACGAAGTCGCCCACGCCGGTGGTCTCCTTGATCAGAAAGAAGACGTCCTGCGGAATCCGCCCGTCGCTCTCGAGCTTCATCTCGACAAAGATGTAGCCGGGGTAGAGCTTGGTCTCGGTGATCTTCGTCTTTCCCCCTTTGAGCGTCTTGGTCTTTTCAGTCGGGACCATGATGCGCCCGACACGGTCGTCAAGACCCTCGATCTGCACCTTGCGAAGAAGCGTTTCGCGGACGTAGCTCTCCTTGTTGGAAGCAACACGCAGGACGAACCAGTCCATCCCCTCGCGGTACATGGGCAGGTCGGTGGCCGGGTCGAAGGGCTTGCTGTCGGTCTCCTCGGTGCTTGTCGTGGTGGCGGTCGACGCCGCCGGGGTCTCTTTGGACCGGCGGCGCTTGGAGGAGGGCGGAGCGGGCTTTGAGGTGCGGACACCTGCGGCCTTGAGCGTTCCCTCGCCGGAGGCCGACGACCTTGGAGTTTTTGGACGTTGCTGCTTCCGGTCAGTCGACGGTGCGTCAGTCGTGGCGGCCTCCGGGACCTCGGGATTGCCGGCCGGTGCGTCCGAGGTCGGGGCGTTGCGCGCATCCTGCGAGTTTGCGTCGGAAAGATCTGGCGTGAGCAGTTCGTCTGTCATGACCTGGGCCCCCTGGAAGAACCGTGATCAGCCGCTTGTCTCGAGCACGTTCATAAAGCGTAACAGTGGAGCGTAGATCAGGTAGTCCATCACCGTGATCATCAAAGCGATGACGATGGTCAGACCAATCACCACGATCGTCGAGCCCCTGATCTCCTTGCGGCTGGACCAGTTGACTTTTTTCATCTCACCCTCGGTTGCGATGAGGAAGTCCACGACCTTTTTCCTGCGCCCGATGAGGTAGTACCCCAGCCAGCTGAAGGTGCCAAAGACGACGACGAAGCAGATCGCTTGGGTGAAGACCGGCTCCAGACCAAAGAAGGGAGTGTTCTTGAGGTTGTCGGCCAGCCACACGGCCCCCATCAGGACGAGCGTGCCCATGGCGACCGCAGACATGACCCTGGTCCAGTAGCCTTGTCCCTTCTTGTAGATGCCTGCCCCCATGTGCGGGCGACCTCCCGTGGTCATGTGCAGCCAGCGGGCCGCATCCAACACGCCAGGGGTGACTCGAACACCCAACCTGCGGATTTGGAATCCGCTGCTCTGCCGATTGAGCTACTGGCGTTCGTGGCTGTGGCGCTCAGCTTTCAGCTGATGGCTACTTCCGCTTGATCTTATGCAGCGTGTGCTTTCGAAGACGCGGGCTGTATTTCCTGAGCCCGGATTTCAGCTTGTCTGCGATGCCTCCCTTGACGCGAATGCTGGTTCGGTGGTTCAAGTCACCGGTCTCGGTGCACTGAAGCCATACGAATTCGCGGTCGGTGGATCTCTTGGATTTTTTCTTTCCCTTGGCCATGGTTCTAATCAAGGATCTTGGTGACCACTCCCGAGCCCACCGTTCGTCCACCTTCGCGGACCGCGAACCGCAGGCCCTTCTCCATCGCGATGGGCTTGCCCTCGAGGTCGACGGTGAGATGGACCTTGTCGCCGGGCATGCACATTTCAGCGCCCTCGAGCAGATCGAGCTTGCCGGTCACGTCCGTGGTCCGGAAGTAGAACTGCGGCTTGTAGCCGGAGAAGAACGGCGTGTGGCGCCCACCTTCTTCCTTGGTCAGCACGTATACCTCGGCTTCGAACTTCGTATGCGGCGTGATCGAGCCGGGCTTGCACAGGACCTGGCCCCGCTCGACGTCGTCCTTCTCGATGCCGCGGAGCAGGCATCCGGCGTTGTCGCCGGCCTGCCCCTCACTGAGGGTCTTGTTGAACATCTCCACACCGGTGACGATGGTCTTGCGGGTCTCTGACTGAAGTCCCACGATCTCGATTTCGTCACCGACCTTGACCATGCCGCGCTCGATCCGCCCGGTGACGACGGTTCCGCGCCCCTTGATCGAGAAGACATCCTCGATGGGCATGAGGAACGGCTTGTCGACCTCGCGGGTCGGCTCGGGGATGTAGTTGTCAAGCGCCTCGAGCAGCTCGTCAAGGGCCTTGCAGGCCTCGTCGTCCTTGCCCTCCGACTGCATCGCCTTCAGGGCCGACCCCTTGATGATCGGGATGTCATCGCCCGGGAACTCGTACTTTGTCAGCAGCTCGCGAACCTCCAGCTCGACAAGCTCCAGCAGCTCGGGGTCGTCGACTGCATCGACCTTGTTGAGAAAGACGACCATGGCCGGCACGTTGACCTGGCGGGCGAGCAGGATGTGCTCGCGGGTCTGGGGCATCGGACCGTCCGTGGCGGCGACGACCAGGATGGCGCCGTCCATCTGGGCCGCCCCGGTGATCATGTTCTTGATGTAGTCAGCGTGACCGGGGCAGTCGACGTGGGCGTAGTGCCGGGTCTCGGTTTCGTATTCTTGGTGGCTGGTGGCGATGGTGATGCCGCGCGCCTTTTCCTCCGGGGCGTTGTCGATCTGGTCGAACGTTCGCACGGTGGCCAAACCCTTCGTGGACTGGCGCATTGTGATCGCGGCGGTCAGCGTGGTCTTGCCGTGGTCGATGTGGCCGATCGTGCCGACGTTGAGGTGAACCTTGGTCCGTTCAAAAACAGCCTTGGCCATTGTCGAAAGCCTCCAGCGTTTGGCGAGTTCAAGTCGTCCTTTTGCAGCGGTTTAGGCCGCCTGGGCATTGTATTTCAAATCCTTCGAGCGTGCGATCGCGGCGGTAGAGCCCGTCACAAGCCACCGACGGGACTCGAACCCGTGACCTCACCCTTACCAAGGGTGTGCTCTACCAGCTGAGCTACGGTGGCCGGTCGGAGGTCGTGCTCCGGGGGACCGGACTCCGGTTCCTGGGTCCGGCACCCCGCAGCGATTAAAAACCGTCCCGCGGCGGGGACGGAAGGCACAGTTTAGCCTCTTCCGGGCCCCTGGCAAGGGCGGGCGGCGAATCTTCTGGGGGGCGGTTGCCGGACCCGGCCTTGCGACCCTCAGAGGGACGTGGGGGATCCGCATTCATCCAAGCCCCACGCCCGGCGGCCGGGGGGTATGGGGGTTGGGGGTCGGCAGGTGCCCGGGTGGGGGGGTGCGGGGGTCAGCGTTCGTCCAGTTGCTGGACTCGGATCTGTCGCTTGCCCTGGAGCTCGACGAGGTCGGGGAACTTGGACACCGTCTGGGCATGACCGTCGAGGAACAGCATCAGGCAGACATCTCCGGGGTATCGGAAGTCCACCTCCAGGCAGGGACCCGCACTGTCGAACGGGGCATCGAGGGGGTCGATGGTCTCGCCGATCAGGGAGTCGACGAGGTACATCGAGCGCTCGGGCGACTTGATCTGGCCTGTAAGGACCCAGCCGGGACCGTTCTGGCCGGGGTTGGCGGCATCAAAGAAGTTGTTGGCGGCAAAAAAGCCTGGATGACCCACCGCAGCGTCCCACCGGTTGCCGATTTGGGGGCCCACACCGCCGACATCGCCGACGTCGTCCGGGTCGCAATTGCTTTCGTCTCTGCCCTTGAAGTCCGGGTAGGTCTTGATCTTCACCGCGGAGCGCAGCGGGTTGGGAATATCGTCGCCGAGGAGCTCGTAGAGCGCTCCGTCGGGTGAGTCGTAGCGGTAGTCGTGTCCGATGTTCCTGTCCTTCGTCGCGTCGGGGAAGACGCCGCCCTCGAACACCGTCCAGAGAATGTCCGCCCAGGTGCCCTCGTTCCTTTCGCCCACGACCGGATCGACCGGGGCTCCGCTGGGGTCGAGGGGGGCGCGGACCTTGCCGCGGTAGGAAGCTTGAGTGTAGTCGAAGCGGCTGGGGACGATGAACTCGCGGTTGTCGGCCGAGTACATCCGCATCCAGGTGCCGATCTGCCGCAGGTTTGACATGGAGGTGGTCATCAGGCCGGTCGATTTGACGCCCACCAGCGCCGGAAACAGCAATCCCAACAGCACGGCGATGAGGGCCAGGACCACGAGCAGCTCGGTGAGGCTAAAGCCCCGGTGTCGGTGTCGATGGGTCATGACGATCCTCCCGGCGGTGGGCGCTTGGGCCCTTCGCATGATACGCACCGGTGGCGGCTGCGGGTTCGAATGTCACAAAAAGGAACACCCGCAGATCCGGCGAGCTGATGGCTGACAGCTCAGCCGAGGTTCATTGTCATCAGGAACTCGGCGTTGGACTTGGTCTTGGCCAGCCGGCCTCGAAGCAGCTCCATCGCCTCAACCACGGACATGTCCGAGACCACCTTGCGGAGCCGGGTCACCAGCTCCAGCTCCTTGGGATCCAGCAGAAGCTCTTCGCGGCGGGTTCCCGAGGCAGAGATGTCGATGGCGGGCCAGATCCGCTTCTCCACGAGCTTCCTGGTCAGGTGCAGCTCCGAGTTGCCGGTCCCCTTGAACTCCTCGAAGATGACCTCGTCGGCCTTTGACCCGGTGTCGACGAGGGCGGTACCGAAGATCGTCAACGACCCGCCGTGCTCGATGTTGCGGGCAGAGCCGAAGAACTTCTTGGGCTTGATCAGGGCCTTGGTGTCGATCCCGCCCGTGCCGATCTTGCCCGTAGACGGCATGGCGTTGTTGAATCCGCGGGCGACGCGGGTGATCGAGTCGAGCAGGATCACCACATCATCGCCGTACTCGACCATGCGCCGGGCCTTCTCCATGACCATTTCCGTGACCTGGATGTGCCGCACGGCCTGCTCGTCGAAGGTGCTCGCCACGACCTCGACCGAATCGGGGGTGCTCCGCCGGAAGTCCGTCACTTCTTCGGGCCGCTCGTCGATCAACAGCACGATGACGTGGACCTCCGGGTGGTTCTTGGCGATGGCGTTGGTGATCTGCTGCAGGATGATGGTCTTTCCGGTCCGCGGCGCGGCGACGATCAGGGCCCGCTGGCCGAACCCGAAGGGTGTGACGAGATCGATGATCCGCGTCTCGACTGGTTGCGGGCCGGTCTCGAGGATGAACCGGTTGTCGGGATGGAGCGGGGTGAGATTCTCAAAGGTCGGCAGGTCGTGAAGCAGGGCGGTATCGCGGCCGTTGACCTGCTCGACCCTCAGGAGGGCGAAGTAGGTCTCGGTCTCCTTCGGTGGTCGGATCAGCCCGCGCACGACGTGTCCCTTGCGGAGGCCGAACCGCCGGATCTGCGACGGGCTCACGTAGACGTCATCGGGTGAGGACTGGTAGGAGTACTCGGGGCTCCGCAGGAAGCCAAATCCGTCCCGCAGGATGGCCAGCGAGCCCTCGCCCATCATCAGACCCTGCTTGCGGGCGCGGGCCTTGAGGATTTCGAAGACGAGCTTCTGCTTGGGCAGCGAGGTGTACTCCTGGATCTCCTCGCTCTTGGCGACCTTGGCGAGCTCCTCCGTCGGCATTCGCTGCAGCACCGAGAGGCTCAGCTCGTCTCTTTTGGCACGCTCATATTTGCCCTGCGTCTCCTTGTCGATCGCGGCGGCCTCCGCCTCCAGCTCCTCATCGGTGGGCACCGCCCCGGGCTGGAGGGTGACGGTGAGCGCGGCGCCGTCGTCGATGTTTTTCTTGTTACGTCGCTTGCGGTATTTTCTGGTAGCCATGATTGGACGATTGCTCCTCGCTCTCGACGGCGTGGGGGGAAGCGGGCCGCCGGTCTCCGGGCGTGGGCTGGTCGAGACTCGACCGCGACAGGGCGACGGTACGTGGCCCGGGTGATCACGGGGGAAAGGGTGCGATGGACGAATCTCGTGTCTGCACCGCTGCGGGGACCGATCGGGTCGTCGATCGGCCCTTGGACGTGGTCACTCAACCCGTCTTCGGCATTCCAGCCGCGCGCGCGGATTCATCAGTTTCGGGAGGTATGAAGGATTTCCGTCAAGGTGCGGCGGACCTGCTCGGTCAGCGACCCCAGGTCACCATCGTTGCATATCACATAATCGGATCTTGCCCGCTTCGCGTCAAGCGGGAGTTGCGATTCTTCGCGTTTTGTGAGTTCCCCGCTCGGCCACCCGCGCTGGGCCATCCGGGCGACCCGCAACGGCAGCGGCGCGTCGACGAGGATCACGGCGTCACAAGCCGCTTCCAGACCTGCCTCGAACAACAGGGGGGCGTCAATCACGCAGGCCAGGGTCTGGAGGGGCGCCCGCTGGAACAGCTCCCGCCGGCGGGCGTCGATATAGGGGTGGACCACCGACTCCAGCCGCCGCCGCTCGGCGGCGTTCCCAAAGACGATGCGTGCAATCGCCTCCCGGTCGATCCGGCCCGATTCGTTGGTTACTCGCCCGCCCCAGAATCGCGTAAGGGTGGCGTGGATCTTCGGGTCGCACAGGGCCTGTCGGGCCAAGGAGTCGGAGTCGGCGACCACGCACCCCAGATCTCCAAGGATCCGCGACACGGTGCTCTTTCCGGCCCCGATCGGCCCGGTCAGTCCGATGACTGGCCTGGAGCTCTCAGCCATGAGCTGATAGGGAGCCCGACGCAGCGACGCAGGACGAAGAGGAACCGATGACGCGTGGGGCGTCCGCCCCGGCAGGATGCCGGGCATCCCGAGGGGCGAAGCCCCGAAGGCTCAGCTGCGCCGGCAGGATGCCAAGCAGCTGACAGAACCGGCTGAGCGGACGCGGCATTACCGTACTACCTTTGTCCAGGTTGTGCCGCGGGGGTCGTCCTTGAGGGCGATGCCCATGGCGTTGAGCTCCTGACGAATGCGGTCGGAGGTGGCCCAGTCCCCGTTGGCCCGGGCGGCGTCCCGACGGGCGAGCATCGACTTGATCAGTGCTGTGTCGATGTCCGTCTCCTGGAGGGTGACCGTGCGGTCGATGTCATCGACCCCAAGCACCCGCAGCATCGTTTCAAGCGCCTCCAGCTCACCGGCGGGAGGGCTCCCGTTGGAGATGTTGGTTTTCGTGGCTTGGGGCTGTGGCTCGTTGGCGTGGAGCTTGATCGCATACATGCCGACCGCCTCATTGAGCAGGCCGATCGCCTTGGCCACGCCCAGATCGTCGCTCAGCGCTTCCGTGAAGGGCTCCAGCGTCTGGGCAAGTGGCCCTGCCGTCGGCGGGTCGGCCCGGAGGAACGCTTGAAGCCGGCTCCAGCGATCGATCTGGCGTTGGGAGTCGTGGAGCCCCTGGAAGGTGAAGTTGGCATTGGACCTGTAATGTGTCGTGGTGAGCTGAAGGCGGATCGCCGCCGGCGATGCCCCTCGTTTCAGGAGATCGCCGAGCGTATAGAAGTTGCCCTTGCTCTTGGCCATCTTCTCACCTTCCACCGACAGATGGCGCGTATGGAACCAGAAGCGGGCGAAGGCGGGCTCGCCGGTCGCACTGCACGCCTGGGCGATCTCACATTCGTGATGGGGAAAGATGTTGTCCTCACCGCCGGAGTGAATGTCGATCACCCCATTGGTGTCCCGACCGAGGAGGCTCTGGGCCATCACCGAGCACTCCAGGTGCCAGCCGGGATAGCCGTCGCCCCACGGGCTGGGCCAGCGCATGATGTGGCTGGCGTCGGGCTTCCAAAGCAGGAAGTCCGCCGGATGCCTCTTGAGTGCCTGGTGCTGGGCCGCCACCCGGCCGCCCGCCGACTCGCGCAGTGCGTCGATGGTGTTGCCGCTGAGCCGCCCGTAGGCGCCGAATGACCGCACGTCGAAGTACACCGCGCCGTCTTCGGCAACGTAGGCGTTTTGCTTGGCAAGCAGCGTCTTGACCAGCTCGATCATCTGGGGAACGTAGTTCGTCGGCCTCGGCATCAGCTCGGGGCGATTCGCGGCCTCCCGGGCGACGGTCAGCCCCAGGCGCCGGGCATCGGCCAGGAACGCTTCGATGTAATAGTCGGCGACCGCGTAGGGGTCGTCCGGATCGATGTCGGTGGCGTCCGCCGGGAGCGTCCCGGCCTTCTTGGCCTCGAGCAGTCTTCGCCGGGCCACCTGCATACGGTCCTCACCCGCCCCGTCGCCTGCCGTATCCTCGGTCATGTGGCCGACGTCGGTCATGTTCATTACGTGGACAACGTCGTATCCGAGTAGCTCCAGCGTCCGGCGCAGCAGATCGGCGTTGAGGAAAGAACGAAAGTTGCCAATGTGGGCGTAGTCGTAGACGGTGGGTCCGCAGGTGTAGAAGGTCACCCGCCGGCCGGCCGGGTCCAGCGGCGCAAAGGGTTCGGTCTGCCCGCTGAGCGTGTTGTAAAGCTTTAACGGCATTGCTTCCAACAGTACGAGACGACCTCGGCGCCGGCAAGGATGGCAGCGTGGCCCCGGGGCGAATACGAAAAAGACTCCAGGGACGAATATCCCGGGAGAAGGCTCCAGGAGCCTTTCTATCCATTGGATTGGGTGCGTCGAATGACCACGTCTTCCAGCACGAGACAGTCCATCTTGGTCCGCAGAAAGCAATCCAGCGCTTCTGCCGGCGTATTCACGATGGGTTCGTTTTCGTTGAAGGACGTGTTGAGCACCATGGGCACGCCGGTCCTTTTTTCGAAGGCGCTGATGAGCTTGTAGTAGCGCGGGTTGGAGGCCTTGCTGACAGTCTGCAGCCGCCCGGTCCCATCCACGTGGGTCACGGCGGGAATCTGGGACCGCTTCTGGGGCTTGATCGGATAGACCTTGAGCATGAACGGGTCCGGGTAGTTGATGGTGAACCAGTCACCGACCCGCTCTTGGAGGATTGACGGCGCGAACGGTCGAAACGACTCGCGCCGCTTGATCTTCAGGTTGAGCAGGTCGCGCATGTCGGCCCGGCGAGGGTCGGCGAGAATTGACCGGTTCCCCAGCGCCCGAGGCCCCCATTCGCAGCGGCCCTGGTACCAGCCGACCACCTCGCCGCGGTCCAGGGCGGCGGCGATTTGATCACACAAAAGATCATCGTCCTGAATGGTTTCGACGATCACCTCTCCCCAGGTGCCGTCGCGGCCGCCCGACTCCGGGATGCCCGCGGCGATCGCGGCTCGCCGGTCGCTCGCTTCGAACCTGGGACCCCAGTTCGAATGCTCCATGACGAACTGGCGAGGATGGCCCATGATCGAGTGGTGAACGAACAGGGCCGCTCCCAGCGAGGTGCCGGAGTCGCCGGCGGCGGGCTGGATGAAGATCTCCTCGAGATCCGACTGCTCCAGCAGCCGACCGTTCGCCAGCGAGTTGAGGGCGCAGCCGCCGGCCAGGGCCAGTTTCTTCAAGCCGGTCATCCGCTGTAGCGACCTCACCAGGGCGAAGAAGCGCTGCTCGTACACGGCTTGGGCCGAAGCGGCCAGGTCGTGGTGAAACTGAGTCAGCTCCTGGTCCTTGCCCCGCGGGCGCTGGCCGAGCAGCTTCACCAGGGCTTCGTTGAAAACCGGCCCCAGATCGGGCTCGCCGTCGTCCCAGGTCATGTCCACGCCTTCGCGCACCATCCGGAAGTACTTCTGGTTCAGCTTGAATCGACCGTCGTCCAGCGCGGGTACCAGTTGGGCCAGTTTTTCGGCGAAGGTGGGTTCCCCATAGGCGGCCAGTCCCATCATCTTGTATTCGTCACCGTACTTGGGAAACCCCAGGTACTGGGTGATCGCCGTGTAGAACAGGCCCAGGGAATGAGGGTAAAAGACCCGGTCGATAACGTCAATCCGGTTTCCGCGCCCGACGGCCCGCATGGTGGAAACGAAGTCGCCGAAGCCGTCGACGGTGAGGCACATCGCTTCCTCGAAGGGGCTGCACAAGAAGGACGAGGCGATGTGGGAGAGGTGATGTTCCACCCAGTAGAGCCGGGGGACGCGCTTCGGATTCACGGCGCAGGTATCAGAGACCATCCGGTCGAGGGTGTTGATTCTGGAAATGGCGCGCAGACGGTTCCTGGCGTGGGGCAGCAGCCGAGGGTGTGACAGCGTCACGAGTACCTTGCGGCCGAAATGGGCGCGGGGCATTCGCGCTATGGCCACGGCGGTGACGTTGGCGAGGTCGCCTTCGGCGATCTCCTCGATGCAGTGTCTGATGGCCTGGCGCGGGAAGCCGGCCCAGTGCTTGATGCGGGTAAAGCGCTCCTCTTCGACACAGGTGACGACTCGGCCGTTGACCAACCCCGCGGCGGCGGCGTCGCCGTGGAACGCGCAGACGCCGAGGATGCGGGTGTCTTGGGGACTTTTCGCCGTCAGGAAGCCCGTCGGCGTCACCGGCTCGGCGCCCTCCGGTACGGCCAGCCCCTGCGCCGCGGCGGGCGCAACGCTGGGCACCAGCTCGCCGGATTTGGCCTGGCGTCGTAGCTCCTTGAGCTTGAGCACGACCATGCGCTCGTACATGCTGATGAACCCGCAGAACGCCAGCCCCGCCAGACCGTCGAGGAACCCCAACCGCAGGACGTACATGTAGAGGAAGCGCCATAGACTCGCCAGAGGCAGGTAGGGTGAGATGTGCTGCTTGAGCCACCGATGACGACGCATCTGGGCCGTGAGCGTGGCCCCCAGCCTCGTGAGGCGACCATGCATAGCGTTGAAGAGCGCTCGCGCCTCCAGCGTCGAGTAGCGGTTGTGCTTGGCGAAATAGTGCTCGAGCCCGCGGCGATCGTCGTGGATCATCGGCTCTTCGATGTACCCCACGAGATCGTCCATGATCACGTGCTCGTGCACCTCCCGGTCTTCGTAGCGGCCCGTGCCCCGCTTGAAGAAGCGCAGGTTCCAGCTTGGGAAGTAGCCGCAATGACGGATCGGTTTGCTGAGGAAGTAGGTCAGCCGGTTGACGAAAAAGCCGTCCTCGGGGACCTCGTCCACCGGTTTCGAAGCGATCTGAACGAGTCGGCGCTGGAGCTTTTCCGTGATCACCTCGTCGGCGTCAACGATCAGGGTCCATGGCGATTCAAAGGGCAGCGTGTCCAGGCCCCAGTTTTTTTGGCGGGCGTAGCCCTCCCAATCGTGGCGCACGACCTCGCTGCCAAAGCGCTTGGCAATCTCCTGCGTGCCGTCAGTTGACCCGCTGTCGACGACGAAGACCTTGTTGGTCCAGCCCTGTAGCGCCTCCAGGCAGTGGGGGAGGTTCAGCGCCTCGTTGTAGGTGATGATCATCACGTCGATCATCGCCCGCTCGCATTGACGGCCGCCTTCGCTCATGGCTCCTTCCCCGGTTCCCCGCGCCCCAGCGCCTCGAAACCCCGCAATTCTCTCCTACGTTGGGGCTTCGCCGGCGTTCCCGTCGCGACCACCCATTCCGGGAGATTGCGAAAGACCGAGGAGCGGGCCCCGACGACCGTCCCGTCGCCGATCGTCACGCCCGGCCCGATAAAGACGTCGGCGGCCAGCCAGCACCGGTCGCCGATGGTGATCGGCCGGGGGACCAGCGGGTGTTGGGGGTCGGTGTGGTCGTGCGTCGCAGCACAGA
>JADFKZ010000159.1 GCA_022564665.1 Planctomycetota bacterium
ATGCGAGCGAAGCGAGCAGACGCCTGGTCGTGCGGTTCAACACGTCGGCCGACGCGGAGCGTAGGCGGAAGGGCCGCGAGCCTGCCAGTCTCCGGACTGAGGATCAGTCAAAGCTCCTCAGCACCCCGTAGAGAGGGTCGTTGCCCGTGGTGACGAAGACCAGCCCCTCGCAGTCCACGGTCGTGAAGGAACCGGGATACGGCACCGCCGCACCAGTGAGAGGATTGATGATCATGAGCATGTCGTACAGGTCGCTGAAACCGAAGAGCACGCCGTTGGTGGTCCAGGTCGGGTCCACGCCGGGCACGGTCGAACAGTCGATCAGCGGCCCCTTTTCGCCGAAGGCGAATTCCAGAGCCTCGACCTTTCCACGGCAGCGGGCCGACGTGGGTCAAGGTCTGGGGCGCGGACCAGGGGTCGATGATGTACAGGTCGCTGTCGGTCCCTGGCGGCACCTCGCCCGCTAGGCCCAGGCCACGATCCACGCCGTACAGCGTGCCGCTGGCGTCCAGGGCCAGGCCGGCCATCATCATGATGCCGAGATCCATGATCTCTGTTCCCTGACCGTTGTCCGGATTGATGGAGATCAGCTTGGCCTGGAGGTCAGCTTTATTGGTGTTCTTCGTCGCGCCGATGAGTGACCATTGACCGTTGCCGGGGTCCTGATAGGCGATGAGGCCGGTCACCTTCCAGAAGCCGATGGGCGGATTGGACACCTCGGCGCTGGCATCCAGCGGGTTGATCTTGACCAACCTGCTGGGGTTCTTGTCGTGGAAGTTGGTCACCCCGTAGAACCCTTTCCGGGGTCCGTACGGGATATAGGCCATTGCTTCCACGTCTTTGACTATGTTGCCCATCTCGTCCCTGACGACACCGACCGACACGAACTCATCTGTGCTCAGGTTGTATCGAAGCAGCTCAAACGTGTCCGCATCGATGCCATACATGAAGACGTCCTTCATGTCGGTCGACGGTGCTTGGGCGTGGGCCGTTCGCACAAAGAGCGGCTGCAATCCCAGAAGGGTCAGTGCCCAAGCGGCTCGCCAAACGGTTCTTGAACGCATGATCTCTTCTCTCGTCTTTGAATGGATGCAGGTCAGTGCCTCCGTTGCTTCAAAGGTACGATTTGCAGCCACCGGGACCAACGCCGCGACCGGGTAGGTGGCGTCTGGGAGTCGGTTATCCGGTCTCCATAGCGACTTGCAACATTTCCGTTCTTTCCGTTTGTGCGCTCTGTGCGGGCAGATGCCCCGGTGCCGCACCGGGTATCTGCCGGTCCCGACACGGGCCTCAACGAGACACGGCCGCGGACTGAGCGCCGATCCGGGCAAGGATGGTGTGCAGACTCCTGCGGTAGCCCGATGAAGGTCCGGCGATTTCGGCGGAGCTAGCGCGGATTATTCATGAACATCTACTGCGAGCGGAGCTCGCCAAAGGCGGCCCGCGTCTCGGGGGCCGACATGACTGGCGGTTTCACTTGATGCGGGTGTACTTGATCTCCATGCCCTTGGACTCGTTGCCGTCAGGGCCCTGGAAATACATCTCCAGCATGTGGGTGTCGTCGTCATGGAGCGTGATGACCGACCTCTTCTTCATGGCCTGACAGGTCTGGGGGTTGGATGTCTTGCCCGTCATGGTCCAGACCTTGCCGGTTGCGTCGACGTCCCCGGTCTCGGTCTGCATGCATGTCGAGACGGTGTCGATCCAGAAGCCCTCGTACTTGCCGGTGACGGTGTTGAACCCCCAGTAGCCACGGCCTTCGAAGTTGGGGAAGGGCCCGGCTGCATCATCGCCTTTGTAGCTCTGGTGGAGGTAGCGTCCGCCGAGCTCCATCCGGTTTTCCATGACGCCCGTTGAGACATGGGGGTCGCCGGGTCCCATCCACATCTTGATCGTGGATTTGAACGTACCGACGAAGGGCTTGAGCTTCTCGTGTGCCTCGACGGTCACGGCCATCTGTGCGCAATCAGTTTTTGTCGCTTCGGCCACGGGTGCTTCTCCTGCTTCTTCAAGCGATTCGAGTGTGTCGTCGCGGTCGCTCCGGTGCCTCGATCATATGCGACCTCCACGTGGGCTGGACTCCCCGGCGGCCGCGGACCTGCTCGGCGATGTCAAATGTCTCAACGACGCTGCCGGCAGGGCCGGCCGGCCCTCAGCCCGTCCAGCTGCTCTCGAAGCGTCTTGAGGAGGTCCGGCCCGTCCGCGGCCCGGGCGATTTCGATCGCCTTGCTGGTTGCGTCGATCGCCTCTTTGAACCGCCCCGCCTCGGCGTAGGCGCACCCAAGGACGCCGAGCACATCTGGGTTTTCGTGCCGAGTGGCCGCCGCAAGCCGCTCGGCCAGAAGGACCGCCTGCCCGCCATCGCGGACATCGTCTCGCGGGCTCGTTGCCAGAAGCCGGGCCAGGATCATCGCCTGCTGGGTGGCTCCTGGGTTCAGGCGGAGTCCCTGCTCCAGCACACCGACTGCTTCGCGGTCACGACCCACGGTAATCAGGCAAGACGCCAGGATCTCGCGCAGGTCCTGTCGCGAAGGCGCCGCAGAGACCGCATCGGCAAGAAGCCCCGCCGCTTCGTCGTCTCGCCCCAGCATCATCAAGGCCAGCCCCGCATGGCCCATCGCGTCGATCATGGTCTGATCAGGCTGCCGGTCGCGCTGGGCGGCCAGCGGCAGGAGCGTCTCGACCGACCGCTCGTAGTCGCCGAGGTAGTAAAGCGTCTTGCCGTAGCCGACCCGTGCCATTTCATTGGCGGGTGCAAGCTCCAACGCCCTGCCGAAGCTCGCGGCGGCAAGATCGATACGGCCTATCTGTGCCAGACACGCCCCAAGGCCGTTGTGAGCGCGGACCGACGTTGGATGGTCGGCGAGCACGGCCTCGAAGAGGCTCCTGGCCTCCGCGAGACCGCCCGTCCGGGCCAGCGCCAGTGCCAGACCCAGTCGCGCGGGGACGAGCTCTGGCGCCAGACCCAGGGCGGCCTTGAACTCCTCGACCGCGCGGAGATAGTCTCCATCCTCGAGATAGAACTCGCCGAGCCGGTTCCGCGCGCCCGCGCTCTGAGGGTTGTCTCGTATGAGAATGCTCAGCTGCTGCCGGGCGTCCTGGACCCGACCCGCCCGCTTGAGCTTCAGGATACGACGGAGCGCGGCGGTGGAGCTGACACCTGAGTGCTGGACCTCGGCAAGCAGCTTGTCATCCAGTCCCCCCGGCGGTGCGGCCGCGGCGCGGGTTGCATTCTCCCGGGCACGTTTCATGTCGCCGGTACGCCGGTAGTAGGCAGCGATCGCCGACAACGCCGGCCTCGAACGCGGGTCGAGCGCGAGGGCGCGATCGAGAATGCTCTTCGCTCGATCAAACTCCCCGTCATCCAGCAGACGCCGCCCCAGCGCTGCGTGTGCATGGGCGTTGTTGGGCTCCAGCTCGACCCCCCGTCGGAAGGCGGCGCCGGCGCCGGCGGTATCTCCCCTTGCCTCCATCATGGATCCGTAGCGAAGGTGCAGGGGCGCGTACTCATCGTTCAACGCCAGCGCCTTTTCAAAGAACGTCAGGCTCGCCTCCGGATCGTCCGCCGACAGCCGGATCGCCAGCAGATAGGGCCAGCGGAAGTTCTCGGGATCGAGCCGGGCGGCGGCCGCATAGCCGCCGATCGACTCGGCCGCGAAGGAATGTGCATCGAGCAGTGAGGCGTACCGCCCCCATCGCTCAGCGGACTCCGGCTGACGTTTCAGCTGCGTATGGGCTTCGGTGATTCGGGACCGCACCTGAGGCTCGGCGATCGAGAGGTCGGGCAGATCAGGTATGGCTGGAGGCCAGGCCGCCGTTGCCGGGTCTGGTGCCAGCAGCGACATCACCTCGTCGTGGGTGATGACGCCGGCGGTCCGTGGCGTCGGAGCGTGCGCCGAGCCATCGTCACGGCAGCCGGCAGGGGCGATCGTGAGCACGAAGACCGCCGCCCGCAGCAGGGCCGGCACCCGAGACCTTTTCACACTGACACCTTCGTCACCCCTTCTGAGCCTGCACTGCCACGGGGCATGGTACCCACCAGCCGGCTGGGGAGGCGACGGTCGTCATATGCTGCGTTCCGGCTGCTTGCACAGGACACGTTTCATTGTGCGAGCAACTGCACCCCGCCGCCGAGACCCGGAAGCCAGGTGATGGTCATCCGGTCGGCGTAGGCGGTCGCCTCGTCGCGCAGCGACCGCATGTACCGTGCGTCGGCGCAGAACGCGGCGGGGACGATGAGCACGTTGGAGCGTCCCTCGTCAAGCAGCGTTGACAGGACGTCCGCCAGCCCCGGCTCGCCGCCGTCGAGGGCGACCCGGAGACGGTAGAACCGCCCGTGGGCCAGCTCAAAGAGGTCCGACCGCTCCAGCGCGTCCCACCCCTGGCGCTCATCCGGCGGCGCCCCGCTCGGCACCACCACCACCGTGGTGCCACCGAAGGGGCCGGGTGCGGGCGGGATGGCCCGTCCATCACGGATCTGCGAAACGTCAAAGAGTTTCATACGCCCGTCGGCGCGATCGATCAGGTCGGCGGCCGCTATCTCGCCGGGAAAGGCGAGAAGCTGAGCTTCAACCTGCTCCTGGGCGGGCGCAGAAGCGTCCCAGCGCATCTCATAGGTCACCTGCGCCCCCTCAGAGTCCAGGCGACGGCCGTAGACCCGGGCCCAGTGTCGTCCGAGCGGGGAGTCGACGGTGAGATACAACGCGATCCGCCGTGTGCCTTCCGAGGACCGAGCCCGAGACAACCCCAGCGACATCCGAATGCGCCGCTCAGCCTCGCCAAGGACGTCTCCGGCTTCCGCGGTCGTGTGCCTGGCGTCAAGACCGATCGCGCGGTACATCCGGCACTGGCTCTCCCAACGTTGGGCTTCGGCCGCCTCGACGATCACCGCAAGGCCCTTCGTCTGGGGTGGCTCGTCCGGCAATGGCCGCTCGAAGAGCTTCAGGAAGCTCCGCGGCTCGACGGCGACGGCCTCGACCGGCAGATGGTCGCTCTCCCGGGCGGCGGCGATGACGACCGTCGCCCCGGCTCCCGCCCCCGCGACCACGACCCGTGATCGGTCCACCGGATAGTGCCTCAGCAGGTAGCCTCGGGTCCGCTCGATCGCCTGGATCAGAACCGGCACGTCGTCATCAAAGGTGTGCGGCCAGTACCAGCGTCCACCGAGGTGGAGGTCCTCCTCCAGCTGCGTGTAGGGAGCTTCGACGACCGCGATCGCCGCCTCATCCCTAAGAGCGATCCGCCAGTATGCCTCCGCCTCGCGGGCACGGATGCCATCGGGTGGAAGCCAGATCAACAACGGCACGGGCGATTCATCGGTTGCCGACGCCGGTATGGAAAGCCTGTAGCGGACCTCGCGGGAAGCCGTGACCGCGTGGTATCCCTCGGAGATGCCGCGGGCGCGGCTCTCGGCAAAGACCAGGTAATCCGCCGCCTCGGTGACCATCTCGGGACGAAGCGTCTGAAGATCGCTTACCGGGATGACCGTGATCGTGGCCACCTTGACACGCGGCCGCCGTCTTAAGAGCTGCTGGACCGCTCCCTGGTGATACTTGGTGTGGAATCCCCCGTTGAGGTGCAGGATGGTGTATCCCGGGAAGCGATCCAGCGCACGCGCGCATGACCAGCCCATGGTGTTGTCCCAGAGGCTCTGGCTGGTGTACAGCAGATCCAGCGGGTCCGGTCTCTCCCCGATATCGCCTTGGTGACCCGAGATCGCGCGAAAGTAGCGCTCCCAGTATTCCCGGCTGTTGGGGTAGAGCACCGGCGGTACCAGGGCCCGCTCGCATGGCGTCAGGGATTCGAACGCCTCCTTGCCTCCCCGGGCGATCGTGCGTCGAAGTGCGATTGGGATGTTGGAGGCGATCACCGGAAGACCCCGCTCGCGGGCGCGCTGGATGAGCGGTCGATAGCCGGTTGCGTAGTTCTTCCAGGGACGTGTTCGCTCCAACAGCGCCGCCTCGTTGATTCGCCCGGCCAGGTAGTCGTCCAGGTGCACCTGTACGTCGGTGGCGAACATCTCCATGGCCAGGACCACGCGGTTGCTCGTCCGGTCGGCCAGGCCGTCGAGCAGCGCCAGCTCGAAGCGGTGGGTGATCTCGTCCAGGTGCGTCTCACCGACAAAGACCACCTCCGCGGTGCCCAGCTCATCGAGGAGGCTCTGAAATGCGCGCTCGCGTCCTGCCTCGATCCCGAAGATCCGGACAAACTTCTCGAGGCCCGGGTCCCGGGCCGCTCCCCAGGCGGCGGAGGCCGGGTCAACGCGAGACCCGAAGCGGCAGGCGGGGATTGCCAACAGGACGACGAGCCCCCCCCACCGCCGCCCCCCAACCGCCGCG
>JADFKZ010000160.1 GCA_022564665.1 Planctomycetota bacterium
TCCCCAAGCCTCAAGCCTTCTCCCTGCCATGATGCCCCCTGGTCGCTTCTTCCGGCCGCCCTCTCTCCAGCGGGCGCTCCGGCTCTACCACGAGACCGGGGAGCTGCCCGACCACCCGCGGCTCAGGCGCCCAGCAGAGTGAGCACGATGACGAGGAGGATCCCCTGGATGAGCCACCCGAGGGCGCAGACGCCCACGGCCCGGAGAGTCCCGCGGTAATCCAGCGCCTGCCTCACCGCGATGACCGTCGCCACCAGCATCCAGATTCCGGTGACCAGGAACACCATGTCGCGCAATCCGGGGATCACTCCAAGCACGCGCAGGATGCTGGGGGAGTTGGCAAACCCGATGGTGCGCAGCAGCTCCCCGTGCGTCGCGCTGGTCTGGGGCTCAGGCAGCAACCGCGTGCCAATCCAATACGTCAGGTACGCAAACACAAACCAGCCGATCAGGGCCGCCGCCGCCACCATCAGCATGGCGATAAGACCCCCTTGGCCCGCTCCCACACCCGCGGCGACGCTCCCGAGCACCACCACACCCATGGCCTGAGGGGTCCCGCCGGTGTCCGCCTCCACTTCCTCGTAGAGGTTCACATCCAGCTTCGCCGCCCGCAGCATCCGGCCCGTGAAGGTCCCCATTATCAGTCCTCCATTCGCATGCGTTGTGGTCTCGACGGCCACCGTGAGCCGTTTACAGGCCCCGAGCTTATCCGCTAACTCTACCGATGGAAAGGCACGAGCGATTGGACGACACGGCCATGGCCACCAGCAGCAAGAACCAGCAACTGACCGCTGTGAGCCTCGACCTGCTGGTGACCGCCGCGGCCTGCCATCGCGGCAATGTCGCCGGCCCGGTGGGCCTGGGCGACACGCACCCGGCGGTGCGATATCGTGAGAACTCGATTGTCCCGCAAGAGCCGTCCGGGCGACGCCGGGAACGGCACCGGCCGAACGTGAGAGGATTCCATGTGCCGATGGATCGCGTATTCCGGGCCGCCGCTGTACATGGAAGAGCTCGTGCTCAAGCCGGAGCACTCGCTGATCGACCAGAGCAGCGCCGCCCGGCTGGGCAAGACCACGACCAACGCCGACGGCTTTGGAGTCGGCTGGTACGGGAAGCGCCCTGCCCCGGGCGTCTACCGTAACGTTCACCCCGCCTGGAACGACCCCAACCTCCGCGATCTCGTGGGACACATCAAGTCACGGTTGTTTCTCGCCCACATCCGGGCAGCTACGAGCACGCCCGTCCAAACGACCAACTGCCATCCGTTTCGCCACGGGCGGTGGCTCTTCGTCCACAACGGCTTGATCAGCGACTTCCACGGACTCAAACGGGATCTCGCGCTGGCGGTGGCTCCGGAACTGTACCCTTGTATCGAGGGCTCCACCGACACCGAGCTCATGTTTTTCCTAGCGCTGACGTTCGGGCTGGAGGACGACCCGTTGCGGGCGGTCGAGCGTATGGCAGCTCTCATCGAGCAGGTGGCCGGCACCCACGGCGTGCAGCATGTTCTCCAGATGACCCTGGGGATCAGTGACGGCGAGCGCCTCATCGGCGTCCGTTATTCGACGGAGCGTGCATCGCGAAGTCTCTTTCTGAATCGCGACGCCGAGGCCCTGTGTGAGCTGCATCCGCAGGGGATCCGGTTTTTCCACGGCGCCAAATGCATCGTCTCAGAGCCGCTGTCGAACCTGACCGACTGCTGGCAGGAGATCCCCGAGTCCACCGCCGTCGTTATCGAGGCCGGCGAGGTCCGGACGCTCGACTTTGCGCCGTCGGAACGTTGAGTCCGTCCAGAGTCTGTATGAATGGGGACAGATTTATTTCACGTATGTGAATGGAGACAGGAAAATAGATCCGTCCCCCTGACCATCGGCGAGCCTCTGGCAGGTGGTGAGGATCTCCGGTATCGTTGCCCACATGGATCCAGAGGTTTCCGCATCGGGCTAGGGCGAGATTGAAGAGCTGATCGCCAGCGAAGACAGCCCCGTAGGGATCGACTCCGAAAAGACCCACGTCATCATCATCCACTAGCTGCTGCAGATCGAGGAGCGGCTCGAGAGGCTCGAGCACCTGGTCGCCGGCGAAGGCACCTGACTGCGCTCCAAGAGATCGCCGATCGTCACCCTGCAATCGCCTTGATGCCGTCGATTCCAGGGGTCGGTCTACCGCACGGCGGAGGCGTTCTTGGCGTACGTCAGACACACCAGACCGTCAGCAAGGAAACGAAACAATGACAACCGAACGGAAGCCCGGGAGCAGGGGTGTCAAGGAACCATTTGGCCACGAGCCGATGAAGCCCACGCCACGCATCGGCACCGAGCCGGGTGTACGCGAGAAGCCAAAATCCAAGGGCACGACCAAGACCGTCTCCCCTCGGCAGTCATACAAGAAGCGGAAGCCGCGCAAGTGAGGAGCACCGTCGAGCAACGTCGGCAGGCCGTGGCATAGCCATTGGTTGCGAGGGTGGGCGGCTGAGTACCGGGCGCTGCTGCGCGAGGCGGAGGGGACCCTACGAGGCGAAGCCAGGAGTGTGGGCGCGGGTTCTCCAGCGAGACGCGGGCGTCCCGCGCGGTCTACTCGTCGGGCTTGTCGTCTGCGGGTCGGTCAGACGCGACCGCGTCCTGTTCCGTGGGAAGCTTCGCCCGCCACTCGGCGGCCTGCTCCGGCTTGCCCCAGCCCTCGTAGATCATCACCAGGTAGCGGATAATTTCCTCTGCCTCCCGCGTGTACTGCATGGGGGGATACGCGCGGAGGAGAAGTTGCTCTGCCTCCTGATAGTGCCCAAGCTCTGCCAAAGACATGCCATGGTGCGAGCGGATCATCGGCAAGTTCCAGCTCTCCCCGCTGATGCGTTCGACGGCCCGGATGACCCTACGGAACAGGGCCTCAGCTTCCTCGAAGCGCCCCGCCGCGAGCAGGACAGCCCCGTAGGTGTCCTGGGCCATGCGCGTGTACCCGTGCGATTCTCCGAACTTCTCTCGATAGGTCTGCAGCACCCGGCGGGCGAGCGGCTCGCCTTTTTCGTACTGACCTTCTCTCGCGTAGATGTACGCGAGGTTGTTCATTGGCCACAGCGTCAGCGGATGCTCCGCGCCGTAGATGCGTTTGCAGGTCTCGATGTTCTCGAGGAAGAGCGGCTCCGCCTCGTCCAACCGACCCAGATCCGCGTACGAGGTTGCCAGGTCAGTCATGAACACCAATGTGCCCGGATCGTCCTTACCGTAAACACGTTTCATGATCTCGTAGCATTTGACATAGAGCAGCTCCGCCTCGCGGTGACGCCCGTGGCTTTCATGCAACCTCGCGACGTCTTTCATGGATATCAGCGTGGACCGGTGCTCCTCGCCAAGGACGCGAGTGCGAATCTCCAGGACCTCCAGATACAGCGGGTCGCTCTCTTCGGAGCGGCCCGTGGCCCAATACATGTTGGCGAGCTGGTCCATGGTCCCGAGCGTGAGGGGGTGCTCCTTCCCAAGAACGCGGGTGCGGATCTCCAGGACCTCCCGGTGCAAAGACTCCGCCTCGCCGACGCGCCCGAGCCAGCCGTACACGACCGCGAGGTCGCCCGTGGACCCCACCGTGTCCAGATGCTCTTCGCCCAGCTCCCGACGGCGCAGCAGCCGCGCCCGCTCAAGGTGCGGCTTGGCGGCGGCGAACTCGCCGAGCCTCCGGTACGTCACGCCCAACGTTTGGCGAATCGACGCCTCGACGAGCGGCTTGTCCTGGAAGCGTCCGCCAACACCCGAAGTGTCGTCGATGCGTTTGGCCGCCGCGTCGAGCACGTCGCGCATCAGAACGTCTATTCCCTTGCCCAGTTCCACTGACGGGACGGCCGCCGCCAGAAGGTCTTGATTGAGAAAGTCGTTGACGGCCTCGGCAATCTCCGCCTGAATGACGGCCTGCTTCTCAGAGCGGTTCGCCTCCACCGCCTGCCAGGTGGCCGCGACGGTCCCCAGCAACAGGGCCGCGAACGCCACCACGACCCCGCCGACCAGCGCCCTGTTGCGTCGGGTGAACTTGCGGAGCTGATAGAACGTGCTGGCCGGCCGGGCCTCGATCGGCTCGTCATTGAGGTAGTGACGAACATCTGTGGCGAGCTCGGCCGCCGACTGGTAACGGCGGGACTTCTCCTTCGCCAGCGCCTTGGCGACGATCGTCTCCACATCGCCCCGGTACACCCGGTTGATCGAGCTCAGGGGTGTGGGATCCACCTCGCGAATGATGCGGACGGCTTCCGGGATGCTCCTTTCCTTCAGATCGTGCGGCAACCGGCCGCACATCAGCTCATAGAGCACCACGCCCAGCGAATACACATCCGATCGCATGTCCAGCTCTTGGGGATCGCCGGTCACCTGCTCCGGACTCATGTAGGGAATCGTGCCGATGAGCTGGCCGATGTCGGTACGAAGCGTCGTGATCTGGAGGTCGGAGTCCGTGGCGCGGGCGATGCCAAAGTCGAGGATCTTCGGCTCACCGAAGTCGTCGACGAGGATGTTGTCCGGCTTGAGATCGCGGTGGATGACGCCCTTGTGGTGCGCGTACTGGACGGCGTCGCAGACCTTGGCGAACAGCTCCAGGCGTGGACGGATTTCGAGACCCTTGGTCTGGACATACTCGATCAGGGACCGGCCCTTGACGAGCTCCATGGCGAAATAGGGCTGGGCGCCCTGACCGTCGTCGAACGATCCCGCGTCGTAGACCTGGGCGATGTTGGCATGCCGCAGCCGCCCGAGGATCTCCGCCTCGTACCGGAAGCGCTTCATGGCCTTGCTCGACGCCGCACCGCGCCGAAGCACCTTGATCGCCACCAGACGGTGCGGGTGGTCCTGGACGGCCTCGTACACGGTGCCCATGCCGCCCGAGGCGATGATCCCGAGAACCTCGTACCGGCCGATCCGGGCGGGGGCATGCGCGTCGGTTGTGGGCTCGATGGTGGCCTGGATGTCCGGCGTCTCCAGGAATGACGCTGCCTTGTCATCCAGCGCGATGAGTGCCTCGATCCTCGCCCGCAGCTTCTCGTCGCCCGCGCATGCGTCCCGAAGAAACGCCGGACGCTCGTGGGGCTCTCGCTCCAAGGCCTCGGCGAGGATCTCGTTGGCGTGCGAGAAGCTTTCGTCGGTCATCTCACGGCCCCGTGTTGCCACCGCTGCCAGTGATCTGCTCGTAGAGCCGGATCCGGGCACACCGCCACGTGCGATCGACCGTTCGCGGTGACGTCGCCATCGCCTCGGCAACCTGGTCCACGCTCAGCCCCCCAAAGTACCGCAGCATCGCGACGTCATACATCTGCTTGTCCCGGTCGGCCAGGTGCTTCAGAGCCTCGTCGAGGGCGAGGAGGTCGTCGTCGCCGAGGTCAAGCTCGATCTGGATATCGCTCAGCGGCACGCGCTCTCGTCCGCCGCCGTGCTTGAGCTGCCGGCGCTGCCTGGCCCGCTCGACAAGGATGCGCCGCATCGCTTCCGCGGCAGCCGCATAGAAGTGGCCGAGGTTCTCCCAGTGCGCCGCAGACGGATCGTTGCCCACCAGCCGAAGGTAGGCCTCATGGACCAGGGAGGTCGGCTGGCACCGGTGGCCGGGCGGCTCCGACGCCATCTTTTGCCGGGCCAGGCTCCGCAGGCTGTCGTACACCAGCGGCAGCAGCTCGTCGGCCGCGGCCTGGTGGCCGTTGCCGATCGCCTCCAGGAGCTGGGTTACCTGACCTGACCGCGCATCGCCCATACCGCCAAACCCCGCCAAATTCAGGAATTTCGTGGCGTCCCTGCCGCACGATTCTCGCATCTCACCAGAGGGCGGTCAAGGTTTTGCTGGACGCCGAGCCTTCGATTCGGTCGCCCGGTGGGGACTTGCGGCCAATGATCGGCCTGATTATCGATCTGTCGAAGGGCAACACGGTACAAGCAGGGGTATTTCACAAAGGAAAGAATCATGAGGCAAGGAATTCATCGGTCCCGAACGGCAGGGCTGTTCCTGCTGGCGGCCATGCTCTTTTCCGCAAGCGTTTCGGCCGGCCCCGTGATCCTGGGAGGCGACGACCTCACTCAGCATGGGAGTCGGGCCTTCATCCCCATCTGCACCCGTGTTCCGCTGAGCGGTGTTACGGTCGCTGAGACGGAGCCCAACGACACGTTCGGCACCGCCGATCCGATCGCCCTCGGTGACGACTACGCCGGATTCCTTTCCTTCTTCGATTCGGACTTTCTGTCCTTCGCCGCCACCGGAGGCGAAACGCTCTTCGTCGATCTCGCCCTTGGATCCCCCATCGTGTTCGTGTTCCTGTATGACACGAACGGACTCTTTTTGAATTCTGTAGTCATCTT
>JADFKZ010000036.1 GCA_022564665.1 Planctomycetota bacterium
GGGGAAGGCTGAAGCCACCAATCACGAATCACCCTTTTCTTTCTTCCCCATGCCAATAAGACGGTTGCCCGCACTGCTCGTCAGCCAGATCGCCGCCGGGGAGGTGATCGAACGTCCGGCCAGCGTGGTCAAGGAGCTCATCGAGAACGCGATCGATGCCGAGGCGACGCATGTCGGAGTGACCATTGAAAACGGCGGCCAAGACCTTATCGGCGTCACCGATGACGGGCTGGGGATTCCCTTTGCCGAGCTTGCCCTGGCCGTCGAGCCTCACGCCACGGGCAAGATCGAGTCCGTCGAGGACCTGAAGGCGATCGCCACCCTGGGGTTTCGCGGCGAGGCCCTGGCATCAATTGCCTCGGTGAGCCGGTTGAGCGTGGTGTCGCGGCCACCAGGTGCCCAGGAGGCCGGCTTGATCGACGTCGCGGGCGGTTCCGTGGGATCGCCGCGGCCGGCGGCCGGCGCGCCGGGGACCAGCGTCACCGTCCGGACCCTCTTTTACAACACGCCTGTCCGGCGGCGGTTTCTGCGCACGGTGGCCACGGAGACCGGCCACGTCGGTCACGTTGTCGAAAAGATGGCCCTGGGGCATCCCGAGATCGGCTTTACGCTCAACAGCAATGGCCGGCAGACCCTTGGCCTGGCGGCGCAGGACGACCGCCGACGGCGCGTCGGGGAGATCCTCGGCCGCGAGCTGGAAGGCGAGCTTCTGGAGCTTTCAATCGAGGATCGCGGTATCGGCCTCTGGGGCATGGTCGGCACCCCGGACATCGCGCGTCCCACCACCAGGCACCTGTACACCTTTCTCAACGGACGCTTTATCTCGGACCGCACGGTCAACCACGCTATCCGGGAGGCCTACCGCGGCCTGATCGATCCGTCCCGCCACCCGACGATCGTCCTGTTCCTCCAGATCGATCCGGGGCAGGTCGACGTCAACGTCCACCCCACCAAGGCCCAGGTGCGGTTCCGCAACCAGTCGCTCGTCCACGCGGTCGTGGTGGACGCTGTGCGCGCCTGCCTGGGCGGGGCCGACCTGACACCGGTGCTGGGGCTCCAGCGGGTCAGCCCGCCGCGAGCCTCGGACCCGCCGCCCGCGGATTTCGGCCGCGGGGCCGGACCGTCGGGCCGTGTGTCGACCGCCCAGTTCGTTGAGTTCTTTCGCCGTCTCGATCCCACCCAAAAGGGGTTCGTCTACAGCGAGGTCAAGCAGGCGCTGGCGGACGACGCACCCGGACTGCTGGAGGTCGATCGCCCACGCGAGCCTTCCGACCGACCGGCCGCGGATGTCGAGATCCTTCCTGCCATCCGCCCCGTCACCGATGTCCTACAGGTGCACTTAAGCTACCTGGTGACGCAGGATGAGCAAGGGCTGCTCATCATCGACCAGCACGCGCTCCACGAGCGGGTGATGTTCGAGCGTCTGAAGGAGGCCATCGGCAAGGGCAACCTCGAAACGCAGCGGTTGCTGATGCCGGTCACGATCCGGGTTGATCCGTCTCACGTGGAGCTCTTGGAGACGCTGAGGCCGCTGCTTAGACGGATCGGAATCGAAGCGGAGCCGATCGGGCCGGCGGCCCTCTCGATCGGGTCCTTTCCATCGTTTCTGTTCGAGCGGAATGTCGATCCGGGAAAGTTCCTCAGCGACCTCCTGGCCCGGGCCGAGGGCGGCGATCTGCCGGACGACACCGAGGCGGCGTTGCAGGAGACCCTGGACATGATGGCCTGCAAGGCGGCGGTCAAGGCCGGTGACCGGCTGTCGCCCAGCGAGATCGCTGAGCTCTTGAAGTATCGCGGGGCGGTCGAGCGATCCAGCCGCTGCCCACACGGAAGACCGACGACCCTGCGGATGACGATCCGTGATCTGGAGAAGTATTTCGGCAGGCGTTGAAGGGAGTAAGAGGCTGTCAGCTGTCAGCCGGAGGTGTGCCGAACGCCTTCTCTTGCCGAGAGCGATCTTCCAGGGGGTTCGGGGTTTGGGGTTCAGGGGTCGAGGTTCATCGCTTTCGCGAACGCCGAACCCCCAACCCCCTCCCCCGATGGACCAACCGGGGCTTCGCTTCGCTCAGCCCCAGCCACCCGGAAAATCGGCGATACCCGACAGCCGCCTAGCCGCCGCTGACGGGCGGAATCAGCGCGATCGTGTCGCCGTTGTTCAGCGTGGTGTCGGCCGGGCAGTACCGCTCGTTGACGGCGACCGCCAGGCAATCGGCCATCGTGGCGATCGCCTCGTGTTTCTGCGCAAGCCCGTCCAGGGCGTCCCGTACGGTCGCGCCCTCGTCAAGCTCGATCTCGAGACGGTCGGCCCGAATCGTCTCGGCCATCTGCGCAAATAAGAGAACCGTGCAACGCACAGCAATCACCAATCACGAAGGCCACGGCAGAAACCGAAGGGCGCTGCCGGGTCTGACCTCCTCGGCCTGGACCGGAAGCTCCAGCAGCCCGGCGGTGGTGGCTGTATGGGCAAGGTCGCCTGAGCCCGCCCACCCCGGAACACGGACCCGCTCATCGGCATCCAGGATGGCCGGCCGAAAGGCGCGGCGTCGGGAGTTGGGCATGACGCCTTCGGCGAGCCGGCGCTCCCGCCAACCCAGGGTGGGTGCCAACCCCAGCATCACGCGGACGATCGGCCAGCAGAACAGACACATGCACGCCAGGACCGACACCGGGTTCCCCGGCAGCCCCACCACCACCACCCCGCCAGGGCTCCGTCCGACCATGATCGGCCGTCCGGGCTGGATGGCGGCCCCGCTGAGCGATGCCGTCACGCCGTGGCGCTCAAACGCTGCTGGAACATAATCGCGGTCACCGGCAGAGATCCCCCCGACCGTGATCAGGAGGTCGCAGCGCTCAAGCGCCCGCCCGACCGAGTCGACGGTCGCTTCCAGGTCGTCCAAGACGTGGACGTGCCCGATGGGGTCGGCCCCGATCGCCGCCAGCATATGCCTGATCATCGGCGCGTTTGCGTTGCGCACCTGGTGGTCGGCGACCACTTGATCGGCGGGCCGAATCTCGTCACCCGAGGTCAGCACGTTGGCGCGCGGGCGGCGGGCCACGTCCAGCCGGCACCCTCCGGACGTGGCGGCGATACCCAGGTGGCGGGCGCCGAGGACCGTGCCCGCCGGCACGAGCAGGTCACCGGAGCCGGCATCGGCACCGCGGTGGTGGATCGCGTGCCCGGGCTCGATCGAGTCAATCGTGAAGCACACCGGGTTGCCACGGTCGCTCAGCTCATGCGGGATGACCGCGTCGAGGTCCGCCGGAAGAGGGGCGCCGGTGGCGATCGCGACGCACTGACCCGCCGGGACTGCTGTTGGGGCCGGCTGCCCGGCGGCGATCGATCCGGTGACGGGCAACGCCGCGCCCCGGGTCAGATCGGTGGATCGCACCGCGTAGCCGTCCATCTGCGCGCGGTCAAAGGGGGGCAGGGGGCGGTCGGCGATCACGGGCCGGCTCAGCACTCTTCCGGCGGCCGCCACCGCATCGACGGTTTCCGTTTCGCCCAGGGGCTCGACCCCCTCCAGGGCCCGCTTGAGCGCCTCGGGGTAGTCCGGCAGCGGCGTCATGATCGCGCGCCGGTGACTGGCCTGGCGCTGGGAATGTTGAAGAAGCGGACGATGTGCTCGATGCACGTCGAGCGCACAGGCCCTTCGGTGAAGGCGTGATCCGCCAGCGCTACCAGCGCATGCTCGATCTGATGGCCCGCCAGCCGGACCGCATCGCGATACACCAGCGACGACTGGGGCTCCACGGCGCGGTCGGCCGCCCCGTGGAGGATCAGCGTCGGTCGGTCATACCTCTTGATGTCCTCCTCGGGCGTGAGGCCGGCAAGCTCGTTGAGAAACCTCTCAGAGGCATCCGCGGCACCCAACCGTGCCGCCAGCGCGCTGCTCGACTCGCTGTTGCGGCGGGATCTCAGCTCATCGGTGGTGACCGCCGACAGCAGACAGAGCCGGGCGATCTGGTCGGACCGCCCGCTGAGGCAGGCGGCGATGATGGCACCGAGCGAGTAGCCCAGTACCCCGATGCGATTCAGATCCACGTCCTCGCGGAGGGCGAGCGCGTGAAGCACGGCTGCGGCGTCATCGACCGCCCGTTCCTGGGCGTCGGTGGATGGCTCATAGCCCGCCGCGGCCACGCCCGCTTCAACCAGGGCCCCGGCGATCTGGGCGAGAAGTCCTGAGGCGGCCTCGCTGACCTCGGGCGGGCCGTGACAGAGCAGCACCACGGCGGGCGTGCCCTCCTGGGGCTTGGTCTGGGGAAGGTCGAGCATGCCTCGTACGACCGATCCGCCCAGCTCAACAGAAAAGTGCTTGCGCACGCTCACCGAGGCCATGATATGCCCTAGCGCGGATCGTAGGCGTCGTCGTCGTTGGACAGAAAGCCGTTTTGAGGATAGTCCATCGATCCCTCTAGGAGTTGCCCGGTCGCAAGCTCACCCGGTTGGGGTTTCTCGACGGACCCGGTGTGGCCGTCGACGAAGGCGACGTTGGTGGATCGGAAGTGGCGGAAAGCCTGGCCGCCGGAGTAGATCATGTCCAGGCCCTGGCCCTCGCTGTTCAGCGGAGCCCTCATGAACTTGTGGGTGCCGCCGGCCCGGCCGCCGTCGCCGAACATGGCGCAGCTGCTTGTACGCCGGCAGCGGGCCGGAGGGACGCCCTTGCGGACCGGCCCCGACGCATGGGGCAGCACCAGAGTCTCCTCATCGCCGATGTACGTCGTGTTGTAGTCGTACCCGGTGAAGGGATCCGCGAAGTTGGTGGTGCCGAAATAGACGGGGCATTGCATCACGTGGCCCGGGTTGTCGGTGAACTTCCAAAGCGGGCCCGGTGACAGCAGTTGTCCGCCGAAGAGGTTGCTCACCCAATCCCAGGCCTGCTGCTGGAGTTCTCCGTCGACCAGCTCGTAGCGGATGGCGGGAGGCCAGGCATCGAAGATGGTGGCGTATAGCTGGGCGGCGATCGCCATCTGCCGCAGGTTCGACGCGCACTGGGCGCTGCGGCCCGCGGCGGACACCACCGAAAGAACGGGCAGCAGCAGTCCCAGGAGGAGCGCCAGCACCGCGATGACCACGATCAGCTCGACCATGCTCATGGCGCGACGGGCCGGTTGGCCGCTCATGTCCCGGAGGCTCCCAGCAGGATCAGCAGGTCGGGTACCGCCACCACGCACTCTCCGTCGGTATCCTCCGGGCAGCTCGGCGGGCAGGGCCCGGAACACGGCCTCCACGCCGCCAACAGAGTCAGGAGATCGGGCGCGGCCACGACGGGTCACCCCCAATTCGCCAGCAGGATCAACAGGTCGGGGACGGCTACCGTGCCGTCGCCGTCAAGGTCAGCCGGGCACGGATCGGGTGGCCCTGGACAGGGCCCCCACGCCGCCAGCAGCGTCAGCAGGTCAGGCACGTTGACTGACCCGTCCATATTGATGTCGCCAAGGGGCGACACATCGCTCATGGCGTCAATTTCGACATTCGGTGTTGTTTGGGGATTACCAGGGTTGGTGATCCTCACGAAGTTGACCGACGCGAGCCCGGTGGAGGCAATGTCGATGCCCACGCCCCCGCCGGAGCCGGTGTAGAGCGCGATGGCGCCCTCGTTGTCGAGCCCCATGAAGTCGGCGAGCGTCAGGCTCGGGTCCACGGGCCGCGTGAAGTCGCTCTCGATCGTTCCCGGCTGCGTGTCGTAGGGGCCGGCGTCGAGGTAGCCCAGCGTGGGCCAGGGTCCGTCGGCCTCGACGCCCGCGACCAGGACCCAGTTGACGCCATCGGCGGACAGTTCGACCGTGCCGCCCTCCCCGCCGAAGAAGCCGTTGACAATACCTCCCGGCCAGGCGAAATCGATGAAGCCCGTGTTGCCGAAGACCAGCAGGTCAATGCCGAACGGATTGCGCGGATCATCGGCGACCGCCGTGTTGAACTGCACGATGAGATGCCCGCCGGCACCGATGGAGACGATCTCGTCGATTCCGAAAGGGGGGTTGAAGACGCTGACGACGCCCGGAAAGACCCCTTCGCCTGTGAACCGCTCCGGCGAACCCAGGGCGGTGAGAGGATCGGTGTAGCCTGGGGCGGGGTTGGCGCCCGGGTCGTAGGAGATCAACGCATCGGCGAAGGGATCATCGCCCGCGCCCGCTGCCGCCTCCAGTGCCGCGAAGGCGGCCGCGCACACCAAAAGCATTGCACAATTTCCGGTCATCATCGCGGTCACTCCTGTTCGTTCCGTATCCGCGCGGAACGGTTCCCGAACCTGTGGTTTGCACCCTCGCTGGCCTGTCTGCGGACGCTGGCGGCGCCGGTGGGAACTGTGCCGGAACCTGGCGCGCAGGAGCCCCTTCCGCGAGGGCAACGCTGTCGTCTTCGGCAGGTCTTCCGGCTTCGGGTCCCTCGCCTCCGCCTTCCCATCGGAGCCCCTTGCGGGCCCGACAGTGGCGTTTTGGAGGCAGGGTGCTGAACCGATGAGTTCAGCGGCCCGTTACGGCGGCGCGTCCGCGGCGGATTTTCACCGCCTTCCCTTTTGAGTCCCCGGGGCACCCTGGCCCCGGTGAGGACACCGTAGACGTCCGAGAACCTACCAGGAACCGCCGTTGGGTCAAGTGCGTACTGCCTTGGAGTAGCGGTCCGTTGACACTGCGGCGGGGCCGGGATAACTTTAAAAGCCTGTGGTTTTCCGGTTGCCCGCGCGCTTATGGCGGGCCGCTCCGAGCGTTGGCGAGAGCCGGAATCCCAATGGGCAGAGGCGAGGAATACCCAGGAGTGAGGCCGATGTTGACTGTCGCGCGTGTACGCCGGGCGTTTGCCGCCGGGGCGGCTGCCATCATGCTGCTGGTCGTTTGTTCGACGGTGGGGGCTCAGGACCAGAAGCTCACCCCGACCCAGCTTCTGGAGGACTTTGTCCACTACGTGCGGATTGCCCGGCCGGAGCTGGCCGCTGCCAAGGGAAGGGTCCTGCTCGATTCCGGGATCACCGATGCCGAGCTGGCGGAGCTTCTCGATGAGGGTCCGACGACGCGCGAGCGTTTCGACGCCGCCATCGCCCGGGCGCATGTCGTGCCGGAGCTGGAGGACATTGCCGACGAGCTTGACCGGCGGGTCTATAACGGCAGGCTCGAGCTCTCTCGCGAGCTGAAGCGGATCGAGGAGTCGATCGGGTGGCTGATTGGCTCCCAACGGATGAAGATGCTGGCGACCGGTCTGCTGGTCGAGGCGGGCGAGTACGCCGTGCCCAGCCTCCTTCGGGAGATCACAGAGGGGCGCAACGAGCGGCTCCGGGAAGCGGCGGGCCGAATGATCGTCAAGATCCGTCGGCAGGCGGTGACGCCGTTGTGCGCGGCCTTACCTCACCTGGACGAGAACAACCAACGGTACCTCTGCGGGCTGCTCCGCGAAATCGGCCTGCCCCACGCGGCACCCTACCTGATGGAGCTGGCGCTGGACCCGGAGGCGACGGCGACGACCCGGGAGGCCGCGGCCCGTGCCTACCGGCTCGCTGGCGGTGTCAACGGCGATCTCTCGCAGATGTACACCAGGCTCGCCAAGCAGTACTTCAACGACTCCGAGTCGCTGGTCGCCCACCCCTACGAGCCGACCAACAACATCTGGTCGTATGACCCCTTCGTGGGGCTGGTGGCGCAGCCCGTGGCGACGGAGATCTTCAACGAAGTGATGGCCATGCGGGTGGCAAGCAAGGCGCTGTCGATCGACCCTCGTAATGAGGCCGCGTTGAGCCTCTTTGTTGCCTCCAACCTCAAGCGAGAAAACGAGCTGCCGCGTGGAAAGGTCGATCCGATCTATGGCGAGAACACATACAGCCCGGCCTTCTACGCCACGGTCTTCGGCACCAAGGTTTGCCAGGATGTGCTGAGCATGGCCATCGGCCGCCTGGACACGCCGCTGGTCCGTGACGCGATTGCAGCCCTGGCGTCAACGACCGGTGGGGCGAACCTCTTTACCGGATCCGGCGGCAGGCAGCCTCTCCTGGAGGCGCTGGAGTATCCCGACCGGCGGGTGCAGTATGAGGCGGCGCTGGCCCTGGGCCGGGCCCTACCCGGTCAGCGGTTCCCCGGCGATATACGGGTCGTGCCGCTGCTTGCGTCGGCAGTCCGCAGCAGTGACGCGAGCTTTGCGGTGGTGATCGCCGGCGAGGGGGAGGATCGCCGGATCCGCGCGTCGTGGCTGGAGGATCTGGGGTTCACGATCGTAGGTATGGGTCAGCGGATGAGCGACGTCAGGGTTCAGATCGGCGACGCTGTGGGTGTGGACCTGGTGGTGGTCCAGGTTTCCAGCGCCGAGCAGGCGATCCGGACCGTCGGCGAGATTCGTGTGGCCCACAGGACATCGGCGGCGCCGGTGCTCATCGTCGCCTCAAACGTGAACATGGTCCGTTTGAAGCGGGAGTTCCGCGATGATATCCGTGTCAAGGTCTCGCGGGCCAGAGCCCCCGCCGAGGCGTTCGCGGCGGCGGTTGATGAAGTGATGTTTGTCGGCTCGGGTGGCCGGATGACCCAGGCCACGGCCGAGGCCTACGCGATCAATGCGATCATGGTGTTGCGAGATATCGCGATCACCGCAGGAAGCGCCTACGTCATCGCCGATGCCGAGGGAGCGCTCATCGCGGCTCTGAACACGCGTCGCGGGGCCATCCGTCTCAACGTGGGCGACATCCTGGCCCTGATCGACAGCCACCGCGCCCAGCGGTCACTCTTTGATGCGGCGCTGGCGGCAAGCGGAGACGAGCAGATCGAACTGTTGGACCGCGTGGCGGATTCTGTCAAGCGGTTCGGCGATCGCACCCAGCCGCGGCACATCGAGGCGCTGCTGGCGCTGATCACATCCGCGGGCGGAGCGACGGCTGAGGCCGCCGCCCGCGTCCACGGTGCTCTGGTACTGCCGTCGGAGACGGCGATCGGGCTGATTCGCAACTGAGCAGCAGGATCCCGGAGTCGTAGGTCGACGGCCCTGCCTCCTGATTCATCAGGTCAACATGAGTGTCGCGTATCGGATTCGGACGCCGCGGCTCTTGGTGCGTTGCTGGTCTCCGGCCGACGTTGCCGGCTTGACGTGCGCGATCCAGGCGAGCCTGGACCATCTGCGGCGATGGCTTGACTGGGCGGGGGCGGAGCCGGCCGATCCGCAGCGGAAGCTCAAGCAGATACGCCGGTGGCGGGCGGGCTTCGACCAGGGCCGGGATTTCGCCTACGGGCTCTTCGATCCGGCGACGGAGGGGGTCCTTGGGGCGGTCGGGCTCCACGGAAGAATCGGTGCTGGAGCGGGGGAGATCGGCTATTGGGTGCACGCGGATCATCTGCGAAAGGGCCTGGCCACCGAGGCGGTCGCGGCGATCATACGGGTGGCCTTTGAGATCAACGGGCTTGACCGGCTCGAGATCCACTGTGACCCGAAGAATGCCCCAGGCGCCATGATTCCACGTCGGCTGGGATTCGAGCACCAGGTGACCGTGCCCGGTCGCGTGACGGGTCCCGATGCAAAGCCGCGTGACACGATCATCTGGACGCTGAAGCGACAGGCGTTTTCGGCGAGCCCGGCCGCCTCGGCGCCGGTCGAGGCGTTCGACGCCGCCGGCGGGCGACTCCTGTAGCGCCGATCGCGATCCCCTCAGCATTGTCACGCCTGACCGGCCGTGTTACCGTTGGTGCTCAGCGCCACCCTAGCTCAGTTGGTAGAGCGGAGCTTTCGTAAAGCTCAGGTCGCGAGTTCGAGTCTCGCGGGTGGCTTGTTCGCGAGCGCCGCCTTGCTCAACCCGCTGCTACGGGGGCTTGGCGGGCGGCGCGTCGGCGATGTCTGGGTGGAATCACGTTCGTGGCCAGGCCCAGCCACTGAAGCAACTTGATCAGGTAATAGGTGCCGTCAAGCTCCCACCAGCGATGCTGGTTTGAGGCGCTCACCGGATCGTAGTGGTGGTTGTTGTGCCAGCCTTCGCCGACCGCGAGCAGCGCCACGAGCCAGTTGTTGCGGCTGTGATCACCGGTGTCGTAACTGGTGTACCCGAAGAGGTGTGTCAGCGAGTTGACCGACCAGGTGATGTGCCACACGACCACCGTGCGCACGAGCACGCCCCAGATCACGAGGCTGAGTCCGAATTGAAGTCCCCCAATAATGCCGCCGGAAGTTACGTAACCGAGCGCGAGGCCAAATGCGAAATAGAGGAGCCCGTGAGCTATGTAGATCCAAACCCACAACAGGCTCTTTTCCAGATAAAGATAGAACGGGTCACGGAGTACGTCCGGCGCGTACTTTCTGTACATGCCCACGTTGTAGGTGCCCTTGTTGTGCACGACCAGCCAGCCGATGTGCGCCCAGAGAAAGGTGACCAGAGGGCTGTGAGGGTCGGGCTGTTCGTCGGAGTGATTGTGATGAAACCTGTGCATGGCGACCCATTTGCCCGGCGTGTCCTGCAAACAGCAGAGGGCCACAATAACAAAGAGGTACTCGAGCCACTTGGGCACCCGCGCGCTTCGGTGCGCAAGGAGCCGATGGTAACAGAGGTTGATGCCCTGCCCGAAGACGAACACGCCGATGAGCATTGTGATCAACCCGGTCCAGCTGAAGAACCAGGGGACGAGGGCCACAAGCGCCAACGCGTGCACAGCGGCGATCGAAATGGCGTACGGCCAGCGCAGCGCCCCGGCGACGACCGTGTTTGGCAACGACAGACGGCTGGCTTCGAGGGTTTTGCTAAGAGGATTCTTGGTCATCTTGCCGGCGCGCTATCTATCGGCAATGGCGCGGTTTGGGGCCGAGATTTGCTCGCAGGGAGGGGCGTGCCATGGTCGCTGGGCCAAATGCAGAGGACGATCGCCTGCGAGCTGATCAGCCCCTAGCGTATCAACTTTTGATGCCGGAAGCGGTCAAGCGACGGCTGGCCTCCTCCGGGCAGCCGCGCGCTCGAGCCGGCGTGTCCCGGTAACACGGCCGACAGCGGCAGGAAGGGGGTCCTGAGCCATCCAGGGGGCCTACCGGAGGGCCCGGAGCCGGCGCCGGTCGGCCCCGGACCGAGCGACCCGCGCGCGCCCGGTGATGATGACGACGACGAGTCTCACGGCGCCGGCCATGGCAAGAGCCTCGGTCAGGTGAAGGAGATCTCCAGCATCGAATAGTCGTCGCCGAAGTCGTCACTTTCCTGCCATCGCCTCGTGCTCTCCAACACGGTCTGTAGCCGGTCTTCTTGGGGCTGTGCTTCTTGCAGATGCTTCGTAAGACCGGGCATGTTCAGCATCTCTTTGTCCCGGTTTCGGATTTCGAACGCGCCGTCGCTGAATACGTAGAGCCGGCTTCCTGGACCCACCGATGTCGCCGCAGATTCGTACTCCGCGTCGTCGACGGCGCCGATCATGAAGTTCCTCATGCCCAGATCGGCAGGTTCGGGTCGGGCTGGCTCCAAGAGCACGGCGGGATGGTGACCACCACTGGCGTAGCTCAGCTCGCGAGTCTTCCAGTTGTAGACGCCGTACCAGATGGTGAAGAATTTGTTCTGGTTTTCCCGCATCGGAAAGGCTCGATTCAGTGCTTCGAGCACTTCATGAGGACGGTGAAAGTCCGTCGCCGGCAGGGTCCGCTGCCTGAGTGCGTTGTGGGCCGAAATAGAGAGCATCGCCGGCCCCACCCCGTGACCGCTCACGTCAAGCAGGTAGATCGCGATATGTTCGTCGTCGAGCCAGTGGTAGCCAAACGAATCACCGCCCAGTTCGGAGGAGGCGATAAACCTCCAATCGATGCGAATGCCCCGGTCGTCGGAGTCGATCGGTCGCGGGAGAATGGAACGAACATAGGCTGCGGCGTCTTCGAGCTCCATCTGCATATGCTCGTTGGCGTCGCGCAGAGATGCCTCGGCCCTTTGTAGATTGATCCGCATGTGATTGAAGGCGAACGTAAGCTTGCCCAGCTCGTCGTCGGTCGTGATGGGAAGGTCCTCGGTGAGAATACCCGCCGCCAGCTCCGTGGTCGCCACGGACAGCCGATCCAGGGGCTGAGTGATCTGGTGCGCTCTTCGATTTGTCACGACATAGGCGATGAGTACCATCATCACGATGAGAATCATGGAGAGGATGAACGCGCTGTTGCCGGCCAGGCTCACATGATCGGAATCCTGTCGCATGAGGGCAGTCTGCTCATCGGCCATCGAGTCAAGAGTCGCAGACAGGTAGCGTGTCAGCGGGACGGTCTCAGTTGCCATCAGATGCTGGGCTACGTTCCACTGGTCCGAGCTGCGAAGCTGGATCGCGTTACGCGCATGATGAACATACCAGGGGAATTCACGGGCCACGCCGGTCAGGTGCTCCGCCTGGAGAGGCGAAAAACGCTCCAAGCGTGAATCGAGCTGGGCCAGTTGGCTTCGTGCTCTCTTGACGTTTCGCTCAAACTCATGGATCGCAGACGTGTGGCCGAAGTCGATCGCTTCATGGAGCGCGGCGTCAGCCGCGGCGAGTTGCTGCTGGAAAAGTGAGAGGGCGGCGAGGTCTCGCGGGGTCACCGCCGAGCCGTCACCTTCGCCCAGTAGCTCGGCGATCTCGAAGAGCGATGCCTCGAGATCCCGTTTCACGGGAAGGACATGCAGCTCGTACTCGACCTTGGCCGGTTCATTGCCGGGAGTCTGCGCGACGTCCGCGACCCACCACTGGGACTCCCAGAGGTCATCCAGTCGCGCCCTCGATTCCGTCAATCGCTTTCGAAAGTCTTCGTTGGCCTCGCCGTCGAGCAACGCGCTTATCCGATCAACGCCGGGCAGAATGTCGCCGTGCCAAGCCGCGTCATGATCCTCTCTGAACGCGGGGTCGCCAAGGGCCACCCATCCCCGCAGGCTGGCGAGTGCTCGTTGCATGCCGAGCTGGGTCGTTCGAGAGGCATCCACGAGCGGTGCTCGGGCCTTGACCAAGTCTTCGACGTTGGACCGTAGCCAAAAGAGCGCACCGAGATTGATCAGCAGCACGACGATGCCGATGGCGGTCACGGTGAACGCCAGACGCATCAGTTTTGCCCGCAGCGCTCCGGTGCGAAAGCGTCTTTCGAACTCCTTCCAATCGATGGATTCGTAATCGGGACGGGCCGGCGTGCTCATCGTCCTTCCTCCTCAACGGGAGACTGGCTTTCGAGCAAGGCATTGATCTCTTCAAGCTGCTCTTTCAGGATCCCGACACGCTGGAAGACGTCGGACGGCACCTTGCGTCCTGGATATCGGGCTCTTCTTCTGGAAGGGATGTCGTTGAGCAGGCGGTCGAGATAGGCAAGTTCCGACACGAGCAGCGAGGCGATGTCGTAGACGTCGCTGGGTGTGACGTTGTTGATGTCGGCATCGTCGACAGAGAGCTCGAGAATCTGGAGATCTGACTGCTCTGCGATCGATCGCACGAGCTCAAGACACTCCAGGAGCAGGCGGTATACGTCGGCCGGTCGCTTGCCAAGCTCCCAATCCGGTTCGGGAGGAATCCGTCGACCCGACCAGCGGCTACGCAAGGTCGCCGTATGGGCAATGGCCAGCGAGACCTGCTCGTAGACATCAGAGGGTGAGAAGCGCTGATCGAGCATGAGGTTGATCTGTCTATTTAGCTGCACCACGGCCCGGTAGACGTCGGTGGGTGTCTTCGTTTCGGAGTCCGTCATGAGCCGGGGGTTCAACTCAAGTTGAAGCGTCTTGGCGATCTCAGTGACCTGTTCATGGGCCAGGTGTATGAACTTCAGAACGTCGGCGGGAGCGATGTCGCGGTCGGGCACGGCTGGCTTGTCGCCCACCACACGAATCAGCTCGTAGCTCAGGCGGTTGACCTTCTCACAGAGTGTCGCCGCCTGGTAGATGACCTCTCGGGGCGCGACGCCACGGACCTGGATTTCCTTTTGTGTGATCCGGGGACGCCCCATGTAGAGGCGAATCCGGTCGAGATCCAGAGCGACCGCCTGAACGTGCCGGTAGACGTCGGTCGGGGTGATGTTGGCCGATTGAGACCCTTCCAATCGACTGGCGATAGCGAGGACCGCAAAGAGAAGGAGCATGGACGCCGGTTGTCGATTCCGCATGGCAGGTGGCCTTGGTTGGACGTTGGCAAGGTCTCAGCAGCCGCTCCCCAGGAGCGGTCGGAGCGCCCTACGCCATGCTGTTGATGGCTTGCTCCGTGCTGTCATGTAATGTCAGCAGCTTGTCGAGCTTGGTCATCTTGAAGATCGGTCGCAAGTCGGCGCGGAGGTTGGCGATACCCAGACCTCCCCCCTTCTTGTCAACGATGATCTTCCGCAGCGCGATGAGCATGCCCAGGGCGGCGGACGAGAAGTGTTCCACGTTCTCGAGGTCGATCACCACCCGCGGGGCGTCTACGGGTTTGAAGTGGTGGTAGATCCCGTTGCCGAGCTGCTCGATCTCGTGGGCGTCCAGGACATTGGACTGCTCGAACTTGATGACGTGGACGCCGTCCTGGATCCGGGCTGAGAACCGCAGCGATGGCGCACTTGGCGTCGGACCATCCGCTGCGTCGCTCCGAGCGCCTTGGACCGCGTAGGGATCGGGTTTTGTTGTCTCGCTCATGCGGGCTACCTCCAGTGGGCCAGGGTACCGGGAATTGGGATTCTTGAGCTGACGGAGTCAATCAGAAAGCGGGCAATTCTCAAGTGACCCAATGCGGCCACGTTGACCAGCGCAGATTGCGTCAAAGCGTAGCGGCCCTACTTCCTGCGTTCACTTGAAATGCCTCCGTGCGGGAAAACGGAACTGTTTGATGACAGCCAGTTCCTACTGCAAGGAGAGATTCGCTGGAGTCGCGTTGCCGTAGCGCGTGATTCCCATGCAGGATCTGGCCCAGCGTGGCCCAGACGCCCCGCCCTAGACGGCTCGCCGCCAGGTGGCTGTGCCGGGCCAGCCGCGCGGCCAATCCCCAGCTGGAGGGCCGGGAGAGAACTCGCAACGCGATCCGAGGGATGTGAACGATTTCGAAGCCGCTCAGGACCGGGGTCAGGTCGTCTTCGATTCCATCCGAGACGGCTTTCATCGCCAGACAGGGGATGCTCCGCGCACGACAGAGGGCCGCGATCGTCTGGCTCTCCATGTCCACGGCAATCGCCTGGCTCTCGGCGGCCAGCTGGCGTCTTGCCGCCGGGGTCAGGACCGGGCTTGCCACGGTCACAATCGGACCGGTATGACACGGGATCGCCATTCCTTCCAGCGCCGTCTCCGCCGCTACGACGAGGCGTGCGTCATCGGACTGCACGATGATGTCCCCCACCGCAATGTCCTCGCGCAGGGCGCCCGCCAGGCCGCTGCAGATCATCAAGTCAAACGTGTTCGAGTCCAGGAAGCGGTCGACGCGCTGCTTCGCGATGGAAGGTACCATCCCCGACAGGCAGAGCCGGACATCATGATCATCGAGAGGTGCGCCCCAGACGCCGTCCTTCGGGTTGATCGGCCTCAGCTTCAGCCGGCGGCACACCTCGCGCACTTCCCACTTCACTTCGGCTACGAGCGCGATTTTCAACGAAAGCCTCCTTGCGACGCGAACTCGTCACTCTGGTACCATTGCACCGCCTTTTCCACTCCGATGCGGATGGGAGTCTGTGGCATCCCCAGCTCCCGCCTCGCCTTGCCGCTGTCGTATCGCATCGGCGTCGCCGCCATTCGAACACCATCGAGCGTCGCCTGAGGCTCCCGTTTGCTGACACGGGTCCACGCCGTACCGAACATGCCGGCCACGTACGCCACCGCGTAGGGGATCCTCACGCGCGGCAGGGGCCGTCCGCTGACATCCGCGAGTATCTTCAGGAACTGCCCGAGCGACAGGGTCTCGTTGGCGAGGATGTACCGCTCGCCTATTCTTCCCTTGGTGGCGGCGAGCCAGTGACCTCGAGCCACGTCCTCCACATAGACCCAGTTCATGACAGCATCCAGGAAGGCAGGCAGCCGGCCTCTGAGAAAATCCACGATCAGGCGCCCGGCTGGGCTCGGGCGACGATCCCGTGGGCCGATCACGGTGGATGGATTGACAATGGTGATCGGCGCCCCGTCCTGGATCATCTCCCAGACCGCCTGTTCCGCCAGCACCTTGGTGAGCTGATACGTGCTCCGGCACTCGCTGGGATCGACGAAGTCATCCTCGGTTGCCGGTTCGTCTCCCGAGCACTTGACGGCCACGGCGCTCGACGTGAAGACGATCCGCGACACGCCTGCCTCCGTGGCCGCGCGAAGCAGCTGAACCGTGCCGTCGACGTTGGTCTGATGCATTCGCCGTGGCCTGGGGACCGCCAGGCGATAGTCGGCGGCAAGGTGGAACACGACGTCCATCCCGTTGACCGCCTGCCGAAGGGACAATGGATCCGCCAGGTCGCCTTGTACCCACTCGACCGACAGGGCGCTGAGGGCCGACGTGTCGCTGGTCGCCCGTTGCAGGACGCGGACCTCCCCGCCCTGCTCCAGCAGGACCTGAACCAGATGCGCTCCGATGAACCCCGTGCCGCCGGTCACCAAAGAACGCATGTCACTCCCTTTGTGCGCAGTTGATTCGGCGATTCGTGCGTACACTTATCCAACCCGACATTCCCCATTTGACCTTCGCCCGGCTCCACCGCCGAGCGTTCCAAGCACGAGTGTAACGCCCACCCGGAAACCTTAGTGAATCGACGCTGACAGGCCGAGTCCTGCCCCACGACGGCGGCCTGGGGCCCCTGTCGGGCCGTTTGGGCAGCGGTGGGGACAGATTGACATCGCAGACCCCTCGTCGTTTGTTGGGTTGGTTGAGGGGAAATCCGGTTCTGGAGGTCCTCGACCGCCTCGTGGCGGTGCAGTTGAAGGACCAGGGCGTCCGGGTCGACGATGAGTCGCTGCGGCTCAAAATCGGACTCGATCCGGAGGTCCTTTACCTCACCTGGGCCGATGATGACGGTGATCCGCGCCTCGCGATGGTCGTCGGTGACCTCGCCACCGTCGTCGAGACGCTCACCGTTTCTGGCGGTTCGGCCCGGCCCCGTCAACCCCGGAGATGGCCGACAGCTCATCGATGAGTCGCTTCTCGATGTAGTCAAAGAACGGATTGTGGCGAAGCCGCATCAACTGCTGGACAGAGACGCGCAGGAGATTTCTTTCACCACGAGGCTGGATGGCTCCGAGTCGTATCCCGTATCCCGTGCGCTCGACCCGCTCGTCGCCGTAGATCCAGTCGTCAGGTGAAAAGGGAATGGCCACGTGGGAAAGGGAGTAGACCCCCGCCGGCCAGTGCAGGCCGAGGCTGACCGAAGCGGCAACGGTGGATCCGGGCGTCTTCCTGCGCTCGACGACCTCCAAAGAGTCCTCGCTGGCATTCGTGATAAGCGTAAGCGTGTAGGGCAAATTGACCTTTGTCTCGAGCTTGAGCAGCAGGCTCCTGTGATCGGAGGCGAGAAAGATCCGCACCTGCGCAGCCCGATTGATATCGAAAAGGACCAGCTCGTGTTCGTTGCCCTGAAGATTGCCGTAGAGCCTGTCCACGATGGCGTCGGTGAGGACCGTTGTATCCACCAACGACTGGAACGTAAGAATCGGAGGCAGCTGGGAGATCCGATTGGCCCGCTTGATCGCATTGATGTCCTTGTGGATCGATTCCGTCAGCAGATGAGTCTGGTCTGCAGCGTGTTTTGGAAACGAGTTGTACTTGTACGGATCGTACTCGGGTCCGATCGAATCCCACTTGAACTTCTTGAAGTACCCCATCCAGCTCACCGCTTTGTGCCAGCTTGCCAGCGAGGCAAATCGCGTGACTCCGATCGCCGGTGAAAAGAGGATCAGCCTCTCCGGCTGAGGCAGATCGGCGGCGTTGATGGCTTGGATCGCATATTTGACCGCGAGGCCACCCCCATTGGAGTACCCGACCAGGTAGAACGGTCCGCGTTGTCCCACCTGATCGTGAACGTGACGTGCTCCAAGCCTGGTCGCCGCCATCCAATCCTGCCAGGTCACCGCCGTGAGACTGCCCGGTGCGGTCCCGTGTCCGGGGAGCCGGAGGCCAAGAACGTAGAAGCCCTGCGACTCGAAGATCTCGCCCACCTTTCTCAGGCTGTACGGCGAATCGGTGAGGCCGTGAAGAAGGAGGACACCTCCCCGTATCTTGCCGGGGATCAGCTCATATGAACGATTCCAGTTTTGGGGGAACCCCATCGGATCGTTGAAACCGCCGGGATCGTATCGACTCAAAGCCAGGTCATCGGTGGGCTCGACTTTCCGGTAGACTTCGGTCTTGAGCTGGGAGAACAGTCGATCTTCAATGCGCTGATACTCGCTAAACGTCATGTCCGGGCGGTCGTCGCGCGCTCGAAACTCGGAATCGAGCGAGACCTGGTGCCACGGCATGAGGTCGGGCCTGCGCCGGGAATCGAAGGCCCGAACCAGATACACGGTGACGATGATCAACACCACCAGCACAAGGACTCTGACAACCAGTTTCAAACAAAGCTTTTCCACGGTCTTCAGCCGCTGTGGCAGCTTCGCAGCCAGTCCACCCAGGTTTGTGCTCAAGTCAGGTGTTGCGTTCATGGTTGGGCAATCCGAGTTGAACAAAACTTCTACGCGCTGAGCTGGATCCCGTCAAATAAGGCTTGCCTCGATCCTCGTTAGAGTGCAGAATGAACACATTGGAAAAACCCCTTCGGCCCGCACGACGGGCATCGGTGACAGCGGGAGATCAAAGGTGACAAGACGTTTCAGCGGCAAGAACGCGAGCTTTTGGGTGGCCTCGGAACACCGGTCGCGCACAGTGTGGCTGGTCATGGTGGCGACGCTCGTCCTCTGCGGATGCAAGGGCCGCCAGCTGATGCCGACGCCCAACCTCTTTGCCGATTCGGAGACCGATCCCTTTGCGGAGGTGGTCCCCGAACTCCAGACCAACAAAGTTGATGTGCTGTACCTGACGGATCGTGCGCCGGTCGAACGCAAAGATGGAACCCTTCGATATGGCTACGAACGGTCACAGTCGTTGGCGTTCGGCTCGTGCATTGTGGAAATCGGCAAAGACCTAACGTGGGAGGTGCTGGTCGAGAACAGTCGCCGTCGACAGCGCTCGGTGGCTCTCCCCCTCACGGTGCAGAGCATCACGGAGCATGCCCGGTTTCCTGCGACCCCCTTACCGTTCGTTCCGGATGGCTCCTCATTCAAGGACGACCCCGCGACCGTGGCTCGTGTCGTGGAGATTGCCGAAATCTTTCGGCGCGAGCTCCAGGAGCGCCTCGCCCTCACCGCACGAAAAGAAGCATACATTTTCATCCATGGGTACAACAACACCTTCGAAGACGCGGTCTTCGTTATTGCTGAGCTCTGGCACTTCATGGGTCGCGGCGGGGTGCCGATCGCCTACACGTGGCCGGCCGGTCATCCCGGTTTGCTCAGAGGCTACACCTATGATCGAGAATCGGGTGAGTTCACCATCTATCACTTGAAGCAGCTCCTTCGATTCCTGGCATCGTGTCCGGAGCTTCAGAAGATCCACATCATTGCGCACAGCCGGGGGACGGACGTCGCCACGAGCGCCGTGCGAGAGTTGATAATCGAGTCCCGGGCGCGAGGGGTGGATCCCAAAGCGGAATGGCGGATCGACAACATTCTCCTGGCGGCACCCGATCTCGACATGCAGGTGGTCTCCCAGCGGCTGGGGGCCGAGCGGTTCTTCTTCGGTGTTAAGCGACTGACCATCTACGTGTCGCAGAGCGACAAAGCCATCGGAATCGCGAGCTGGCTCTTCGCGAGCGAACATCGGATCGGTCGTCTACGGTATGAGGACCTGTCGCCAGCCCAGCAGGCGGCGCTTGCGAGCGTACGCGGGATCAGTATCGTGGATGCGAGGGTACGGACCAGCGGTATCGGCCACGGCTACTTCCATTCGAACCCCGCGGTCAGCTCTGACGTGATCCTCTTGCTTCGGGATGACCGGGAACCAGGGGCCGTAAACGGCCGGCCGTTGTTCGAGCATGCTCCCAACTATTGGGAGTTGCGGGAAGGATATCCGCAAGCCACAAGCGACTGACCCCTTCATGCCCCTTCCCGGCTGGTGAAGAACGGCCCGGCGGTCCCAAGGACCGATCACGGCTCGCAGGATCGAACCCGCCACACTATTCCAGGGCTATCACGCTCGGAGTCCCTGTAGCAGTCTTCTGCGACAGGGACTCCTAGGATTGCACCTGCCGGCGGAATAGGTCCCCATTGGGGCGAGATTGTAGCTGGGGAGGCCAACGTGCCCAAGGCCCAACAAACAACGCCGGCCGCGGCGGGTGATCTTCGTCGCACGGTGACGTGCATCCTCAACGATCTTGAGGCCGGCCGCAGGGAAGCCGCGGATCAGCTGCTTCCGCTGGTCTACGACCAGCTCCGTGCAATCGCCCAACAGCGGATGAACGACGAGCGGGCCGGCCACACCCTCCAGGCCACCGCCCTGGTGCACGAGGCCTACCTGCGTCTCGTGGGTGATGAGCACGTCGCCTTCAAGAGCCGCGCCCATTTCTACACCGCCGCCGTCGAGGCCATGCGGCTGGGAGCGTCGAATTATCTGATCAAACCCATCCAGGTGGAACTGCTGCGCGCGGTGCTGGCGGAGGGCGCCACAAAACGGCGGATGCTCCGCCAGCATCGCGAGATGACGCAGAGCGTCAAGAAGAGCAATGAGGCAAATGAGTACACGGAATCAATCCACGAGTACAACGAGGAAGCTCAGATAAAGGTGATCCTAGAGGCAGCTGCTTGGAAAAGTGAGCACCAGGCTGACAAGCAACAAATGGGGAGACGGCGCTGCCACCTTGGCCGAGGGGACTGGAACGGCTCAACGATTGTTCATTAGGATGAACGGATGAAAGAAACGCTACCAGTAGTAGTCAGGTTATCCACGCCCACGAAATGTGCCATCCTGGCAGGTCGACGTGGTCACTGAGCGGTGCCTGTCAGCCGTTGGCAGGTATGATGATTCGGTTCGTCAGCCGTAAAGAGTTTATCCGTAAAGTGTTACGGCAATCGAAAGCCTAGCCAGGTTTGGGCACGGTCTTTGTAATTCTTACATGCTGTGACTCGATCTCCGGGTCACGACGAAAAGGAATATTCCCGGTTCCTGAGTAAGAGATGTACCTGAATGGTGCACACTCTCGGCCTCATTATTGTGGGTCAAAGGACTGCACATGCTTGCTCCACCAATTACACACGTTGATCTTCACACGTTCAGTGATGAGAAGGTAAACCTCAAAAAGGACGATGCGGACAAACACCGAGCTAAAGTGCGCGATCTGCGTAAACGGCTTGAAAAATACATCAAAGAGCATCCCGATTGCGGGCTCGTCAAGATGCTGCTCTCCGGTAGCTTGGCCAAGGGTACAGCGCTCAGCAAGCTCAACGACATCGATGTAGCAATCTATGTCAAGGAGGATGGAGCACCGACCGCAGTGAAGGATCTTGCTGGATGGTTGGCAGAACGGTTGCGCAAGACTTACCCGCAGATGTCATTCGATCAGATCGTTGTCAATGAATTCTCAGTCACGATCAAGTTTATGGGCGCAGGCCTTGACGTTGATATCGTCCCGGTTTACTACGCAGGTCTGCCCGACGACAAGGGCCACCTGGTTTCCCGTCTGACCGGTGAACTCGTTCTCACGAGCATTCCCCTACACCTAAAGTTTATTTGCAAGCGAAAGAACGAACAGTCAAAGCACTTCGCCCAGGTGGTGAGACTGCTCAAGTGGTGGGCATCGGAACTGAAGGAAGCAGATGCATCCTTCAGGTTCAAGTCCTTTATGATCGAACTCATCTGTGCTGATCTGGC
>JADFKZ010000037.1 GCA_022564665.1 Planctomycetota bacterium
CGGGGTCGATCAACGCAGGCGAGTCGAACCATTCAAGGAACCTCGCCATCTCAGACTCAAGGCGCTCGGCTCCGGGTGCCTCGAAGTGCACCTTCTCGCGACCGATGGGGCCCGAGACCACCTGCATCGGGCCGGCCTCCTTGGGACGCCATGCCCCGACGGTGGTAGGGCTCATCCCGCCTCTCCCGGTTGGGTATAGCGCCGCGTGCCAACCGAAGAGGCGATCACTGGTGAGCGGCGTCTCGAAGTTCTGGGTGGCATCGAGCGTCATCTCGACGACGCCCTCAACCTCCCGCCCGGGCTTGGGAAGACCCGCCACATCGAGCCCAAGTTTGCGGGCGATCGACGAGCGGACCTCTTGGGGGTTCAGGGTCTCCCCTTCGATGGCCGAGGATTTCACCACTTCACTCGTGAGCACCGACAGGTTCGCGTCTGCACGCAGGTCCAAGCCCAAGGCTTCCATCTTCCCGAGATGCTTGCCCTGCTTGTGGCGCACCGCGGCAAGGGGCGCAGCGAGCGTCTCGCTATCCCACGAGAATTGGGGCCACCCGGCCTTTTGGTGAATGAATGTCATTTTCACCGCACCTCTTGCGGTGATTGTACCCAGGAATCGCCGCAGCGGCAAGTATTCACCGCATCTTATGCGGTGAATAGCGGCCCTAATCACCGCATGGCGCAGTCTGCGGAGCGAGATGGCCAGTTTTAAACTCGCTCTGGTAGGCGGCAGCCGATTCCATCAGAAGCGCAGTGTGATGCCGCTGAAGACGACGACGTCGTCGGTCGGCCGCGTGAGCCCGATGAACGTCCCGGCATCGAGCACGGCGTTCTCGTTGATCTGGTAGGTCAGCCCGACGCTGGCGACGGCCTCGTAGTCGCGGTCGCCGTCAAAGTGGACCCGGCCCGCGTACTCGACGTACGCGCCGATTGGACCGTACACGTCGGCGCCCACGACGACCGTGTGTAGGAACGCGAGATCGTGTTTGCCGGAGGATTCGTCGAACAGTATGTCCAGCTCACCCATGAGGCCGAGCGAGAGACCCTCCCGGATGTCCCAGCTGAAGGGAACCGCAACGCCGCCTTCGACGCGGTCGTTGCTGACCGATGAGCCGGTCGGGATCTTGACGAACGGAAGCAGTCCCAGCGCGGTCTTGCCTTCGTCGTTACCCCACAGGTTCCACTTGAGCCGCACCGTCAGGTCCGACGGCCCGTCTTGGACATCAGTCACGCCGGTGGTGTCCGCACGCGTCTCGGCGCGCACGAAGGGAGCGAAGACGAACTGGAGATCCATGTCATGCGTGAGGCCGAGCTTGAGGGTGCTCAAGGCCAGGCTGAGCGAGTTCGAGGTGGCGGCATCGTCGTTGATCGAGTCATGGGCGTACTCGAAGAAGCTCGTCTCGAGCTGAACTGCGCCCGCGTCGACGGTCTGGGGGCTCTCGGTGATGTCGGGACGGTCGGCGCTCAGCGGCCGCCACAAGGCGCGGGGTGTGGGGTTGAACAGCGTATAGGCCTCGCGATCCGGCGGTGCGGCGCCTTGCCCGAAGGCCGTCGTCTGGACGAAACACGTGGTGGCCGCAGCAAGAAGGGCGGTCTTAAGCGCATCGCATGCCCCCACGCTAGGCCTTCGTCGGTCGTGGTCAAGGTGCGTCGAGACTCGGAGCGGCGGTTCAGGTCGAAAGCGGCTTTCGACTCCAGCGGACGACACCGGGGCCGCCATCACGCGCACGCTGCAATTACCCGACCGGGCGGCTTGGACAAGTGTTCAGGAGGTTTCAACCAACTCCCGCGAACGGTCTCCAGAATAAGTCTCGGAAAGTTTCAGGAAGATCAACGGGTGTCGGTGCTGGACTGTGTCGGGAAGATCGCGGGTGTCGTGATCCATACCATGCAGATGAGTCGAGGCGGCACGTAGCCCTGAGCTGATGGGGCACGAGGATATCTGGTATCGTTGTGGGTATGGATGCAGAGGTGCCCGCATCGGACTACGGCGAGATCGAAGGGCTGATCGCCAGCGACGATAGCCCGGTCGGGATCGACGCCAAGAAGACCCACGTGATCATCATCCACAAGCTGCTTCAGATCGAAGAGCGGCTCAAGCGGCTGGAGCGCCTGGTCGCCGGCAGGGATACCTGACCCGCAAACTCGAAGCGGATCTTGAGGATGTGCGTCGAGGCGTAACGCGGCTTTGGGCGATTGGGTTCAGGAGCCGCCGGAGACGGTCTTCGTCCACGCGGCGCCGGTCTCGCTGGCCGCTTCGAGACGGTCGGCGACAACCGGCAGGGAAGGGTCGATCGCCCGCGCCTTGCGATAGCGGCGGATGGCCTCCTCGAGCAGACCCTCGCGGCGGAATCTCTCGGCACAGATGACGTAGGCCAGGGCCTGGACGCGGTCGAGCCGGACGCCGGAGGCCCGGTCCCGGTATCGATTGATTGTCTCATCGATGCTGCCCTGCAAGGAAAGAACTACCGCGAGGTAGCTGATGGCAGGTGCGAAATCCGGCTGAAGCCGGATCGCCTCGACGAGGTGCTTGATGGCCTCGTTGACGAGCTGGGATGCAGGCTGAGCTTCCGCCGCCGAGGCGACAGAGCCGGCCGGCTTTGGCTTTCGGTTGGGCTTTTGCTTCGGCTTTGTCGTGGACTCGACGAGCCCGCTCTTGATCGCCAGCGCCCGGCCGAGATTGCAGTGGCTTTGCGGGTCGTTGGGCTGCAACCGCACCGCCTCTCGCAGATGGGCGATCCCCTCATCCAGGTCGCCCCGCTCAACCAAGGCACCACCCAGGACGTTGTGCGCGGGATGGTAATACGGGTCGATCCGCAACGCCTCCCGACACTGCTGGACCGCCTCATCGAATCGCCCCAGTCTCAAGTGGGCGTTGGCGAGGTTGGTGCGGGCAAGATAGGCGCCGGGATTGAGCGCAACCGCCCGTTGGTATTGACCAACGGCCATGTCAAACTTTCCGGCATCGATCAGCATGTTGCCGATCTCGTTGTAGGGAAGCGGATTGTCGGGGCGCTTGATCATGACGTCTGCCCACATGTCAAACGCGCTGTGGTAGTCCCGGTTGCGGTCGATGGTGGCCAGCCCGAACAGCGTGACCACGGTGAGCGCCAGGATTCCGCCGGTCCGCGCGGTGGTGGCGGTGGGCAGCGAGAATCGATCGTGGAGCCGCTCCAGGAAATGACCGCCGGCGAGGATCAGCAGCGTGATCACCGCGGCCAGCGGAAGATACATGCGATGTTCAAATGCGGGATGGGCGAAGGGGACCACGCTGGAGGTGGGCGAGAGAATGAGGAAGAAGCTTGAGCCCAGGAACGCCAGCCAGGGTCGCGCTCGAAAGGACCAGAGCGTGGCGAGGAGCATGAGCAGGATCAGCACGCCGGGCCATACGACCGCGCCGGCGGTGCGCGCAAGCGGCCAGTCGTAGTCCAGGCAGAGCGCACGGGGCCAGATGGCAAGCTTCAGATAGTGTACGATCACGCCCGGCTGGGTCAGGGCGTACTGCAACGGCGTGCTTCCATCGTATCCAAACCCCGCCGTCAGCCTCCTGCTCGGATCGGTCTGAAAGATGAGGTCGGTGGTTCCCGTGGCGATCAAGAAAAGCCACGTCCCGCACAAACCGACATACAGCGTCCAGCGCTGCCTCAGCGTCTCGGCAATCGATCGCGTGATGAGCGTCCAGTCAAACAGCAGGGCCACGACCGGTGCGGTGATCATCACCGGCTTGCTGCACATCCCCAGCCCACAGGCGGCAACCGCCGCGGCATGCCACGCCCATGGCCTTGGCGAGCTTGAGCTCCGCAGGACGCAGTAGATCGTCAGCAGATAGAGCAGGCCCATCATCGACTCGGCGCGCTGAATGATGTAGGTCACGCTCTCGGTCTGAAGCGGATGGACCACCCAGATGAGTGCGATGACCAGCGCGTACCAGTGAGCGCTGCCGGCGCGAGAACTACGGAATTGCCCGGCAAGGACCCGGCGCACAATCCCGTACAGCGTGAGGCCCCCAAGAAGATGGATCAGGAGGTTGAAGAGGTGATAGCCCCATGGGTTGAGCTGCCCGAAATGGTAGTTCAACGCAAGCGACAGGGTGACCAGGGGCCGGTTGCTCCAGATGCTCGTGAAGCTGCGGATGCCGCGGTTCTCGACAATCTCCCGCAGATCGTCATAGAGGAAGACACCGGCGAAACTGCTCAGGTAGACCCCGACGCCCGCCACGATGATCGCGGCAGCACACCAGAGATGCCCGGGGACCCGCCGGGGCAAGGGGAAAGTGAAGGAGCCAAAACGCATGAGCTACCGACCTCGTCTGTACCGGCGACATCTACTTCAGATGGTGAAGTGATCGCTGGCGCCGGTGACATCGCCTTATCGGCAAATATTCAGATGCCGCGAACCTCCGGGTCGACGACGAGACCAACCAAAGAGCGACGCCTGGCCGGTTCCGATAACGGTCGCCGGTCGGCATCGAGTGGGTCTGCGGGCGGCCGTTGACGGTGTGCCGACGTGTTGGATGACCGGACCGTATCGACCGATAGCACTGTGTCAGCAGGCACACAACAGTTCCAAGTCAGTCGTCGCGCTGGCAACGACGCTCCCCGGTGTCTCTCGCCGATGCATCCTTTGCGCATCGTCCACGCGCTTCCCTTCTTTGACCCCGCCCTGCGTTTCGGCGGCCCGGTCGCTCAGCTTCGCAGGGTCTGCCAAGGCCTGGCCCAGCGCGGCCACCAGGTGAGCGTGGTCACCACCGAGCTGGATATCGACCCCGAGCTGCCACGCGAACGGTGGCTGGCCAAAGACGGCTACCGGATCTGGTACAGCCGGGTGAATCGCTTAGGACGCTTCGCGCCCTATTACGTGCCCGGCGCGCGGAAGCCACTGCATGAATCGCTGCAAGATGCCGACATCCTGCACTTGTCCTTGAGCTTCACGCACCTCAACGTGCTTGGGCGAAAAGCAGCCGGGAAACTCGGTGTCCCCTACATTTACACCCCCAGGTCGTGCCTCGATCCGGTGCGGCTCCGGCAGAAGCGCCTGTCCAAGCTCCTGTTCCTGGCTCTCTTTGAACGGAAGATCATCCGCGATGCGGCCGCGATTCATATCCTGACCGAGACCGAGCGCCGGCAGGTTACTCGCCAGGGCGGCTCAGGCGAGCGGTGCATTCTGATCGCCAACGGCACCGAGCTCGGCAAGGAGACCCGATGGCCGGGGGGGTCGATCTTTCGGGAGCATTTTCAACTCCGCCCGGATGGACCGCTGATTCTCTTTCTGGGACGACTGCACAGCATCAAGGGCCTCGATCTCCTCATCGACGCCTTCGCCCGCGCCCGCGGCGCGCACTCCTCGGCGCAGCTGGTGATCGCGGGACCTGATGAGGGCGCTCGGTCGTTGGCGGAGCAACAGGCCCGGAAGCTCGGGGTCAGCGAGGTGGTGCATTTCGTCGGGGGAGTCGATGGCGAGCTGCGGCTCGCGGCCTACCGCGCCGCTGATATCTTCGCGCTGACCTCCTACTCCGAAGGAATGCCCAACGCCGTCCTTGAAGCCTGTGCCGCCGGTACGCCGGTGCTGATCACCGATCGATGCAATCTGCCGGAGGTGGCAGTATGTGATGCGGGCCGAGTGGTGCCGGCCGATTCAACGTCGGTGGCCGCCGCGCTGGTAGAGCTGCTGGCAGACCCGGGGCGATTACGCACAATGGGTGTCAACGCGCGGCGAATGGTGCATGAGCGATTCGACTTCTCGACGGTCCTGGATCGCATCGAGCAGTTGTATCGCCGGCTGACGGGAACGAGTGCCGCCTCTGCAAAACGAAAGCGCGAGATCGCGGCGGTCCGGGGAGCGTGAGCGCCCTCAGGTGGTTGTCGCAAGATCGCGGCACCAATGCATGAGGTCCCGCCCCAACAGGTCGCCGAGCCGCCGGACGTCATCGCGAAACAGCTCCGCCAGATCGGCGCGGACCTTCGGTGGCAGCGGCGGCCGTGGGGCCGGCCGCGAGTTCAGCCGAAGCGCCAGACCGGCGACCTTGGGTCGCAGCCGAGGGGGGACCAGGAGCCGGCCCAGCAGATGGGTGGGTGCGTCGCGGAGCAACCTCTGGAGCCTGCGGCTGCGGGGTCGTTTGCTGCGGTTCAAGACACGGATGTCGGGTCGAAAGCCCGGATCGAGGCCGAGAAAGTCGTACACGCGTCGCACCTCGTCGGCGGGTCGTGCCTGAAAGTCGTCGAAGATCACGAACCACACCTGCCGACGGCCGAAGGTCTCGAGGTATCGCTGGACCTGTCCGGCAAATCGACAGACATCGGTGTATTGCAGCGCCCACGCCGTACGGCAGCGATCGGGAATGTCCTGTCCCCGGCGCCGCCGCTCCTGCGCCTCGATGGCCGCGGCGAAGTCCTCGATGTCCTCGTCCTGGTTGAAGCGAAGCTGGCTGTAAAGCGAATGAGCTGCGTCGACGGGGTTGCGCAGCATGATGACGATCCGCGCCTCGGGGTTGAACCGGTGAATCGCCTTGGCGGCCGTCTTCGAATAGAGATACCAGGTGGTTGCCTCGCCGCAGACGAGATCCCCGGACCGCGCGAACATGGCTTCGTACTGTTGGCGTGACCAGTGGGATCCGCCGGTGAGGTCGGTGCCGAAGAAAAAGGGCTCCTTCGGTTCGCACATGAACACCCGAGGGTGCTGGGCGAGATACTGCGCCAGCGAGGTCGTGCCGCACTTGGGCGCACCCACAATGAAGAAATCCGGACCTTTCATTTCACGTCGATGCCGATCTCAACCGAAACTTGCCCAGGAGACGCCCGTGCCAGGCCCATTCCGGATATCGGCGAAGTGGGCGCCTTGGACGACTCAAACCCCAGCCACCGCGACGAGGCGGACCTGGGTCAGCCCTCCGTCGGTGACCGCGCTGCGTACGACGATATGGCCGGCATCAGCCCTCGACAGCTCTATGCCCAAGGCACCGCCGCCGGCATCTCCGGACGAGGAGTCGAGGTCCTCTGCGGCCTCGCCCAGCTTTGGATGCTGACCCGGATCCTGGGGCCGGTCGGGTACGGACGGATCATCCTGGCGCTGACGATCGTCCAGATTGCGACCTTGGTCTGCGCCTGCGGCCTGGAAAGACTGATCCTCTTCCGTCTCTCTCGCGACACCGCGCCGCCGGGGCAGTTGACGGGGCACGCTCTGGCCGGGACCGCGCTTGCCTGGGGACTGGTGGTTGCCTGTGGGTTGGGCGTCGCGATCTGGGCGGCCGCGCCCGGGTTTGCCGCGGCCTTTGACGACCCGTCGCTGGTGTTCTTTCTGCGGGGGCTCAGCGGGCTTGTGCCGTTGCAACTGGCGATTTGTCTGCAGGCGGCGTGGCACCAGGCGCGTCAACGACTCCCGGAGTCGCAGCTGGTGGGCAGGACGGGACCCGAGGTGGTCGCGGCCACACTTCTGGCTGGTGTCTGGCTCGGCGGTGGCGGGGCGGTCGCCGTGGTGGCGGCGATCGTAGCCAGTCGGGCTCTCGTCGCCGGCCTGTGGTGGGTTCGTCATCCCCTTTGGCCTGCGCGCGGCGAGATGCGATCCACCGATGCGCTGTTCGCCCTCAAGACGTCGGCGAACGGGCTCGTCTTCCAGGGGCTGCGGTACAGCGATCTGATCATGGTCGGCCTGTTCATGAGCCCCGAGAGCGTCGGGCTGTACGCCGTGGTGTCGCGGCTCGCCATGCTCGCCAACCTGGGTCGCTCGATGCTGGCTCCGATCTTCGAGCCTCGGATCGGCTTCCTGCTCCGACGCGATCAGCCCGGGGCGCTGGCCGGGGAGTACCACCATGTTCGAATCCTCGCTCTGCTGGTGGCGCTGGGGCTGGCCGTACCGCTCATCGGTTTCAACACCACGATCCTCCATTGGTTTGGCTACGAGGCCGGTTATCCGGTGCTGCTTCTGCTGATCGGGGCGGCGCTCACGCCGATCGCGTTCGGCCACAACGGGATGCTTCTCATCATGGCGGGCCACGCCGGCTGGTCGCTGGCGACCAGCGCCGTGCTGCTGGCCGTCAACATCGCCCTCAACGCGTTGTGGATTCCGGTGTGGGGCGTGTTGGGGGCCGCGTGCGCGACGCTCACCGCCACCATCGCCGTCCAGGTGATCCGGGCACTTCTGATTCGGCGACTCGAGGGCCTGGCCACGATGAACGTGTCCATGACCGCCATCCTTGGGTTGATCCTGGCGGCGCTGATCGCCGGTGCGGTCGGAGAAACCAGCGCCTGGATCGTGGCCGCCATCATCGCGTGTGCGGTCGTGGCCCTGGCCGGCGCAAACCACCGCACGCTGAGCACCGCGATCGACGTCCTTCTCAATCCGTCGGGCCGCCGGGCATGACCAGCATCTCGTACACCTCGATCAGCCGGTCCACGGAGCGCTCAATGTTGAACGGGCTGTTGCGGACCAGGTCGAGCGCCGCGGCGCGGTCGATCTCCGGTCGTGTTGCGCGTCGGCGCAGCGCGTCCGCCCAGGCCGTGGGCGCCGCCGACAGGCTCAGGCGTTGAACCAGGGTGGGGATGACGTCAATCTCGGCAGGTAAGTGATCCGCGATCACGACGGGCAGGCCCGCCGCCTGGGCCTCCACCGCGGCCAGCCCGAGCCCCTCAAACCGCGAGGGGAAGACGAAGGCGTCCATCGCCGCCAGCATGTGGTGGATATCCGGGCGGCTGCCCGCAAACACGATGCGGTCGCCCAGGTCGCGGGCGTGGGTCCGCACCCCTGCGAGCGTCGGCCCGTCGCCGACCAGGAGCAGACGGGCGGCCGGCTCGCGCTTCAGGAGCGCCCGAGCGATCTCGAGGATGAACGCGTGGTTCTTCGACTCGACAAAGCGACCGATGTGTCCGATCACGAGCCCGTCATCGGGAATCCCCAGCCCGCGCCGCGCCGCCGCACGGGTCGGCAATTGCTCGAAGCGGCCGAGATCGATGCCGCAGGGAAGGACTTCACGATGCAGAGCGGTCGGTCGATCCAGACCGAAGAGCGCCGTCGCCGCGGTTTCGCTCGCGGCCAGTCCGAGGGTGGCATACCGCCGGATCCAGCGGCGCATGAGCGCTGCGTACAGAGGCCAAAGCATGCGATGGCGGCGGCGGACCGGCGAGCCTTGGCTGTGGCTGTGGGCCAGGCGGTGGGGGACGCCCACCCTTGCGGCGTGTCGCAGGATCAGGCCGCTGAAGGTCCAGAGGTGGCAGTGCACGATGTCGTAGGGGCCGTATTCTTGAAGCAGCCGCTGGAACCGTCGGCCGTAGCCCAACAGGTGTTCGGGCCCAGGACAGCGGAGGATCCGCACGCCCATCGCCTCGACGGCGGCCTCGTGGTCGCCGGCCTTCTCCGTCTGAACAAGCAGGTCCAGATTCAGCCGCTGGGGATCGACACGCCGCACGACCTCGACGATCCAGTTCTCGACGCCGCCGCGATTGAGGCCGGCCAGAACATGCAGCGCCCGGATGGGTCGATGAACCGGCCGTGCTGTCGGTACCGGTTCGGGATGGAGGGTGGGCAGCGAGGCGTTCATTGTTCCCGCAGAAACTCGAGCATGTGGTTGAACCGGCCTCTGGCCTTCTTCGTGTAGCCGAGATCGTCCAACTGTCCGAGGCATCGTGTGCGAAGGGCGTGCCGGTTGGCGATTCTCTCGTAGTACTCGATGGGCCGCTGAAGGAAGGGGAATTCCTTCCAGCGCCCGCGCGCGGCCAAGGTGTTGATGTTGCCGTAGCCGGCGCCGCCCGGAGCGAGCCGTCGGGCGACCTGGGCAAGGCACTCATCGACGTGGTCGTCATCGAGGTGATACAGCAGCTGGAAGCACCAGATGTAGTCGAACTTTGCGGCGTTGGACAGCTCCTCGCGGCCGAAGGTCATCGATACCAGAACCCGGGGGCGTTTATCGACAAGATCATTCTTGTGGATCTGGTGGTGAGCTTCCTCGACGACCTCGGGCCGGACGTCGATCCCGAGGTAGTTGCCCTCATCCAGGTAGGAGATGAGCGGAAGCCCGCCGCGCAAAGGCCCGCAGCCGACGTCGAGCACCCGGTGGTGCGGTTTGAGACCCATCCGCTTCAGGAACTGAATCTGGAAGGCGCGGGTTTCGCGCCATACGCCGGGTGGGCCGACCATCGCCTCGAGCCGTTCCTCGTCCGGCCGGCGGATTCGCCAGTAGAGCGTTCGCATGGTGTGCCAAAGGACGGTGGTCATGAAGGGCTGGCTCCTGGTTGGATCAGATCATCGGTTCCAGATGAAGAAGCAGCTTGAAGCCCAGGACAACGGGTGGCTTCAGCTTCCGGCCGCAACGACTCGATCACCTGGTCGAATTGCGGAAGCGTCCTTTCGTCGCAATAGGCTTCTTCAAAGGCCGTGCGGGCCTTGCGCTTCAACTCCAGCAACCAGCAACGATCGCTCATGGCCTTGCGGATGAAGGCGACCAGCTGCGTCACCTGACCGTGCCGGATGGAAAGGCCGCATCGGAAGCGGCCGATCGCCCGATCGACGTTGCCGCCTGAAGGACCGATGTAGATCACCGGCACGCCCATGCCCAGGTAGCTGTGAAACTTGCTCGGGCTCATCAGGCCCAGGGCCGCGTCGCTGAGCGTGACCAGTGAGAGGTCCGCGGAGGCGAGAACGGAGCCCAGCTCCTCCTGCGGTACGTAGGAGTGGAAACGGATATTCTCCAGCCCGCGGCCGGCGCTGGCATCCCGTATTCGGCCATGCTGCGCGCCGCCGCCCACAAACAAGAAACAGACCGGCTCGTTGCGCAACGTCTGGGCCGCCTCGATCACTGTGTCGAATTCGTGTCCGTAGCCCGCATTGCCCTGATAGATCACGATAAACTGGTCGCGCACTTCCAGCCGCTGGAGCCCCTTCCAAGGCGCCGGTTGAACAGGGCCGCAGAACTGGGCGCGGCGCTCCCAGTTGGGAATGACGGTGAATGCCAAGGACCCCTGGCGCGGCGCGTAGCTGGATTGCAGATGCCGTTTCATCGCGTCATCGAGACATACCACATGCTCCAGTCGGCCGAACGACCACCGATTCAGTCGTCGACCAAGCCCTGCCAGCAGACCTCCGGGTTTGATCAAGCCCGCCACCTCCAGGATCTCGGGGTAGCAATCCATGCTCCAGAGCACCAGCTTCGTCCGGCCGCGCAGCCACCTGTGCAGGATGCCCAGTACGACGACAAAGGGAGGCGTGGTCAGGCAGATGATCACGTCCTGACGCGGCAGGGTCGCCAGCCGGAAGCCGGCTCCGCAATAGAAAGCCAGATACTGCAGCGCCCGGATTGAAAGGTTCCGGGCCGGCCAGGTGGGCGCCGGCGCCCGCCAGACCCTGGGGTTACGCCGCTTCCGAACCCGTGGCGCCCGCCCGTTACGGAGGTACCGCGCAGCGCTGGTCACCACCGTGACCTGATCGCCAAGGGCGGCTCTGTGCTCCGCCAGTGAGACAGCCAGCCGGGAGGTCGGGCTCAGATCGGGCTCGTAATACTGATTGATGAGAGTAATGCGCACTCAGGGCACTTTCAGCGTCATGCGCCGCGCTTGAGAGCCACATCTCCCACTGATCGCCCGGGACCCTCCAACCGCAGCGGCGCCTCCACGGAGGACCTCTCCCCGGTCATGTCGCTCCCCTGCTTGTGCTCCAGGATGCCGATCTTCTGCGCCAGGCAGCTGATGCGCTGTTCCTGGCTGCTCACGATCGACAGCAACGTGAAGTTCATGAACAGGAAGAAGGTGGTGACCGTCAACAGCAGGACCGTCTGGTACTCGATGCCCAGGATGGCTGCCAGGGAGCCGACGGCATCAGGCCACGCCGCCAGCGCGAAGAACGGCAGGCCGAGAAACAGGAACAACAGCGCGTACCGAACTTTCAGGCGCTGGAGACGCAGGCTGCGGATGGCCACGAGCAACAACATGTTGCCGATGGCCAGAAGAATCAACGTAAGGGTCATGCGGCTCGCATCTTTTGGTGAGGCCAGGGTTGGCGCATCGTGGCGAGCACCAGCGCGACCGCAACTTTGACCACATAATAGAGGCCGCGCATTGGCGTTATGCTCGTCTGTCCATTTGCGCGTTGTTTCATTTGAACAGGTGTTTCTACGACGCGATAGCCGGCGCGGTGAAGCAGAAGCACCACTTCCGGTTCGGGATAATCGTCGGGATACCAATGGGCAAAGGCACGAATGACATCCTTGTTCGCTACGCGGAATCCGCTGGTGCAGTCGGTGAACTTCCTTCCGGTGAGAATGCGAAGCAAGAGCTGCAGGATCCGGCTTCCCGCCGCGCGAGCTGGTGTCTGGCGATAGCGTGGGGCCTTGAGAAAGCGAGAGCCGATGACGAGGTCGGCATCCCCCGCCTCGATACGTTCAAGGAGCTTGAAGATCTCACCTGCAGGGTGCTGGCCGTCCCCGTCAACCTGCACGGCTACGTCGTAGCCGTGCTCGGCCGCGTAGCGGTATCCGGTCTGCATCGCCCCGCCGATCCCCAGATTAAAGGGCAAGCTGATGAGTCCGGCGGTCTGCGGAACGTTGGCCGCGGTTGCGTCGATGGAGCCATCATCAATCACCAGCAGATCGAAGTCCGGAACAGAGTGCTCCAGATCAGCCACAACCTCCGCGATCGACGAGGCCTCGTTGAAGGCCGGCACGATGATCAGACGGCGAGCGAACTTCAGAGTTGTGCAGGCGTCTCCCGACATGTGCAGCGCAAGAGCGGCGAGGGATCCAACGGCCCGGTGATGAGGACGTCCCGCTCGCACCGCCGTTGTGACACCGGCGATCTATCGGCTCATCGCGTTTGCGGCGATACCGAATTCGGGACCCCCGCAGGGACTTCATGCCGAGCCGGGATAGAGCGGTGGCCTGACAGGCAATCCTGGCCGGCCACGCGTGTGCGTGTCGCCGAATGGGTTATAGGACAAGCCGCAGGACCACAGCACATCGATTCATCCCACGTGCGTTGTTACGCACCGCGCGCCGCGCTCGACAACAACTTCGCCTGATTCGGCTCGCCCGGATTATTCACCGCAGAGGCGCCCAGGACGCGGGGAGAACTCAGGAGAGGTAGTTGCCACGGGCGTAGCTGGACGCGCGTGAGCACACAGTGCCATCTCGCATCACGGCAAGACGCTGCCGCTGACATCCATGATTTCAGTTCTCTGCGCTCTGGGTTCCTCTGCGGTGATGAATAATGCATGCCAAATGACCGTGCGCGATTCTGCACTTCTTCGACGCTCGGGCGGAGATCCGGTCGCTCGGACGTCATTGAGCCCAAGAGCAGTGGAGCAGTAGACCGCAGGCGAGCAGAGCCTTCCGCTCTTTGAACTGCTCTACTGCTCGCCTGCTCTAGGTGTCCCATAACTCACCTGTGCGCGCGGCGCGATTCGCCGTTGGTGTGAGAGACGTGACCGCACCAGGCGGTTGAGGAGCCGGCGGCCGGAAGAGTCGAACCGCAATCAAGCCGATGGCACACCGTGGGGATGCTCTCTGGAGGGCGCTTTACCGGACCGCCCGCGGAATGTAAACGCCCTCACCTGAACTGCGGCGCTTTGGCGAGCGGCGGAGAGTCGTGGCATGTTGCGAGTTGGTCTGAGACGGATCGACATGTTTCGGCGCGCAGACTTCTGAGTGCTCAATGCGCATCCACCACCATGTGTCGATCCTGCTCTTTGTCGCCATCGCGGGCGCCATCGGCCTTGCCGTGGCCGTGGGTGTTTCTCTCGGCACCATCGAGCGCGCCGCTCGGGAGTCCGGTATAGCGGCCGGGCAGTACGAGCACGTCGAGCGCTTCGTCGGGGACGGGCGCGAGCTGCTTGACATGATCGACACGCTCACCCTCGACTCGTCGGAGGCGAGCTTTGCCATCGTCCACCGGTCCCTTGAGCGGGCGGAGTCCGATCTGGCCAGGCTTGCTCAGGTATCGATGCTGGAGGAGGTATTGGCGGTCAGGGATGCGCTGGACATCGTCGAGGAAATGATCCAGCAAAGCTCGCTGGTGTCGATCAGCCGCGCGGCCGGTGTCCTTGAGCTCGGCGAGCTGCAGCAGTTCCGAAGACGAGTGGCGATCTACGTGCAGCACCTCGAGCAGGTCCGCGACGGCGCCAAGGTCGCCGCCACGGCGCGGGAGGGGCGACTGAGACTACGCCGGAAGATCGTCATGCTCTTTATCGGTCTGATCTGTATCCTCTACCTGGCCCTTATCGAGCGTGTGCGCCGATGGACGACCCGGCGGCTCATCGACCCGGTGCAGAAGCTCGCCGAAGCCGCGATCCGAAGCATGGAGGGTGCGGAGGCCTTCCCGGGTCTGGAGCAAGGAAGCGCGGAGGAGCTCGATACGCTCGCCCGCGTCTTATCATCGTCGGCGGACACGATCAGGGCCAAGGACCGTGAGCAGGAGCATCTGGAGAAAGAGGTAGCCGTTCGCCGGCGCGCCGAAAAGCAGCTTCGTCATGCGGCCTTCCACGACAACCTGACGGGCCTGTGCAATCGCGACCTGCTGCTGGATCGGATCGAGCAATGCATGGAGCGGTCCCGGCGGAAGGGTGATTACTGGTTTGCCATCCTCTTTCTTGACATCGATCGGTTCAAGGAAGTCAATGACAGTCGTGGACACTTGGTCGGTGATCAGCTCCTCACGGCAATCGCCGACCGTTTGCAGAGTTGTCTGCGGGGCACGGACAGTCTGAGCCGCATGGATGACAACACGATCGCGCGCATCGGCGGCGACGAGTTCGTGATGCTGCTTGACGGCATCAAGGAGCGATCCGATGCGAGCGTGGTTGCCGGGCGGGTGCAGAAGGTCTTGGCCGAGCCCTTTCGCCTCCACGACCAAGAGGTATTCATCACCGCCAGCATCGGGATCGCCTTCTGCGAGATCGACTGCGAGAAGGCCGATCACCTCCTTCAAGATGCGGATACCGCCATGTACTGTGCAAAGGCGGCCGGCAAGGCTCGGCACGAGGTCTTTACCAAGGGAATGCGCGACAAGGCAATGGCCAGGCGGCAGCTGGGTGATGATCTGCGGCGGGCGGTCGAGCTCCAGGAGTTCCGTGTCGCCTATCAGCCCATTATTTCCCTCAAGACCGGACGCCTCAGCGGGTTCGAGGCGCTGGTGCGGTGGCAGCATCCCCAGCGCGGCGAGATGGCCGCGGTGGATTTCATAGATCGGGCCGAAGAAACGGCGTTGATCGTGCAGCTGGGCGAGTGGGTCGTTGAAGAGGCGTGCCGTCAGCTGCGATCCTGGCAGGAGGAGGTTGAGGGCGGGCGCGAACTTTCCGTCAGCGTCAACCTGTCCAAGCGCCAGGTGGGCGAGCAGGGGCTGGTGGAAGCGGTGGAGCGGGTGTTGCGATCGACCGGCATCCGGGGTTCCGACCTGAAGTTGGAGATCACTGAAAGTGTCATCATGGAAAACCCCGATTCTATTGCCGGCGTGCTCGAGCGTCTCAAGCAGCTGGGAGTTGAGATTCACATGGACAACTTCGGCACCGGCTATTCCTCCCTGAGCTACCTTCATCGCTTCCCGCTGGACTTGGTCAAGATCGACCGCGCGTTCATGAGCACCAAGAGCCCGGAACACAACTACACGGACGTGATCCAGACAGTCGTGGCCATGGCCCACATCCTCAACATGCGGGTGACGGTGCAGGGTGTGCAGACGCAGGAGCAGGTCGAGCAGATGATCGCTCTGGGCTGCGACTATGCTCAGGGATACTTTTTCTCGATGCCGCTGGATGCCGCGGCTGCCGGAAGAATCATCGTCACCCAGCCCGGCTGGCTCGAGTCAGCGGCGTAGAACCATACGGCGAAGTTTCACCGCGGAGGGCCGCGGAGAAAGAGGCTGTCAGCTGTCGATAAACTCTGGATGGCTGGGGCCCAGTCCCGATGCGATAGGGACTCCGTGACAGCGACCCGGGCGGATGCCTTGGCCACCTCAAAGAACTCTGGGCTCGGGTGGCTGGGGCTGAGCGAAGCGAAGCCCCGGTCTTGTTGTTGACGCGCCAACCGTGGCGTCGTCCCGATGCGATCGGGACTCCGTCACAGCCACCCGGACTTCAACTTGCCTTGACGATTGAGGCCTTGGGAAATTCGCGGCCAAGGATCTTTTCTGCTGGGGCTCCCATCCAGTCCTCGAGCACGGCGGCGTACACGCTGCGGAAATCGACGTTGAACTTCAGGTCGCCGTTGTCCAGATCAGTCAGCGACGGATGTTCTCCCAGCAGGCCCGGGCGGATCATGTCCCCGACGAAGAACATAGGGGCCGCGGTGCCGTGGTCGGTCCCGCCCGAGGCGTTCTGGGCAACCCGCCGGCCGAACTCGGAAAAGGCCATCGTCAGGACCCTGCCGTTGTTGCCCTGGGCCTTGAGATCCTTGTAGAAGGCATGGATGGCGCCGGCGAACTGTTGCATCAGGTTGGCATGGCGGCCCTGCTGGTTTGCGTGCGTGTCGAAGCCGCCGAGCGAGACGTAATAGACCCTGGTGATCATCTCGTCGCGGATCATGGACGCAACGATCTGCAAGTGTCTGGACAGCGGACCGCCGGGATAGCGGACCAGCGGTGTTCTGGCCACGGCGGTGCGGATCCGCTGCGAGGAGACTTGTGCGTCGAGGGCGGTCCGCATGAGGAAGCCGAGCTGGCTGTCAGGGTCGACCGCTTCAAGTGTCCCCCCGCGGTTGATCTCGTCATACGGGGTCTTGAGCGACCTGTCCAGATTCTCGCCGAGCCACCGGAACAACTCGGCCGATTCGAAGGTGACGGGCTTCTGCAACGCGCCCTGCATGGCCAGCGGCGCGCTGCGCCCGACCGCCACCCCCGCTTCCGGCAGGGGTATACCGTTGCATGTGTTGTCAAAGTACCGGCCGATCCATCCGTAGTTGCGGGCACTGGTGTCCGCCGTGTGCCAGATGTCCATCGACGTAAAATGGGAGCGGTTGGGGTTGGGATACCCGACACCCTGCACGATGCTTGCCACACCCTCGTCGAGCAGCTCCTTGAATCCGGCCAAGTTCGGGTGCAGTCCAATGCCGCGTGCGTCATCCAGCCCGAGAGCCGCCGGCTGCCGCCCACTTCCCCCGCCGGGGGCAGGGATCGCAATGGAGGGCCGGGCGTTGTAGTAGCCGCTGCTTCCATAGGGAATAACGGTGTTGAGGCCGTCGTTACCACCGCCGAGTTGAACGACGACGAGTATTCGATCCTCGGGCACGCCGGGCTGACTGCTCAGCATCGATCCCAGTGGCCGTAGCATGCCCAGCGCCGATCGCTGGATGAAGAGGGGCGCCGTGGCCGCCGTGGAGGCCAGCATGAGTCCCTGACGGAGAAAGAGTCGTCGCGTAAACGTGCGGTCGGTTTGGTCGCACATGGCAGTGTTCCGGTAGGCCGTCAGGTATTCGCTACCCATGGTATGCGCCGGTCGGCAGCGCTCTGAGTTGACGGCTGACAGCTACTTATCAACACAACTGATACTCCGGGCTCGCCGTGATGAGCGTGAGCAGACGGATCAGCGCGTCGTTGTCGAGGCGATCGCCTTGATCCCTGACCGCCTTCCTGAGCGTGTCCACGCGGGTCCTGTCGGGCTCGCGACCGAAATTGAACCAGAGCAGGTAGGTGACCGCCTCGCGGGTGTTGACCCGCCCGTTGGACGTTCGAAGATGGTCGATCAGGTGAACAGCGTCAAAGGGCTCACCGTGGGTTTGCCACCCGTGGCGGTCGGGACGGTGGCCCGTGAGCAGATAGAACAGCAGGTTCTGCCGGATGAAGAGGGTGGAGGTGTTGATCCATGATCGGCCGCCCTCCCAGCCCTTGACCGACGGCGGTAAGAAGAGGCTCTGGCCCATCCGGTCGGCGCTTCTGAGCAGGACACCGATGTTTCGGGCTGGCGTCTGCAGGGAGCGAATCGCCTGCACGATCAGCTGTATCGGGCTCTTGATCAGCGATGCGGTGTTCGCCGGTTCGAAGAAATGCTCGGAGGCAAACAGCGTCCTGAGCACCGGCTTGAGCTCGTACTTGCTCCGGCGGAAGAGTTTGGCCAGATCGATGATGACGGCCCGGGCGGATTCATTGGGTTCGCCGGGAAGATCGTTGACGAAGAACCGGTAGAGCTTCCAGCAGATGAACCTGCTGCAGGAGGGGCGACTGAGAATGATTCGGACAAAGTCATCTCCGTCGAAATGCCCGATCGCCCGCAGGATGCGCTTGAGGCCGTCATCGTGAAGGCGGCGATACCGCCGCGAACTGAGGTTGACGAAGGAATCGTCCTCGAAGGTGTAGCCGGTGAGCGCCCGCGCCCCGTGCTTGATGTCGTCCTCCGTGTACTCGTTTCCCTCGCCGAGCGTAAAAAGCTCCATCAGCTCGCGTGCAAGGTTCTCGTTTGGCTTTTCCTTTCGGTTTTGGTCGTTGTTGAGGTACCGCAGCATTGCCGGGTCCCGGATGATTCCGTGCACCAGCAGGCTGAAATTGCCCACCGCGTGACGTCGAAACAGCTCGTTCTGCATCAACATGTGATAGCTGTCCTCGATCGCCCGGTAGCCGGTGGCGAAGTGGCCGTGCCAAAAGAGCGTCATCTTCTCCTCGAGCGGGCGCGGGGTTTCGATCATCCGTCTCAGCCACCAGCGACGCAGCTCGCCGAACTGGGCCCGGTCGGCGCGCTGCCGCTCCTGGCGGCGGCGGCGGGCCTCGGCCAGGGCGGCCTCGTCACCCCTCTCGCGGGCACGCTGGATCGCCAGCCTCGCGCTTCGTGAGCGCGGCTGCATGATGTCCTTGTCGAACAGATCCGTCTGGACAGGGTCGGCTTCGATCGCCTCATAGTTGACGACGGAATCGACCGCTTTGGAAAGGCCCATGTTGGCAAGCGCCCGAACCTGTGACGGTGTGCCGCCGAAGCCGGCCCGGTTCAGCAGGTGCTGGGCGCACCAGTAGTCAAAGAGGCTGGGATCCAGTGGTCGCAGAGGGTCTGCCATGGCGTGCTCCCGCCGAATACGGCTCGCCCTCCCCACACGAGAATGTCTCCGAAAGGAGCCAGACGGAGGATGCATTTTATTGTACGACTCCTGCCTGCCTGAGGGGCCCGGGTTTCAGGGGTCGTGGTTGGGCAATGCACAATTGCGCACGGTCATTCAGGAGTGCATGGAGTGCCCGCCGGCCGAGGGCCCCCGGGTGGTCCGGGACGCCAGGTGGTGCTTGAGCCGCAGGGCGTTTCCGATCACCGTGATATCACTGGCCCCCATTGCGGCGGCGGCGATCAGCGGTCCGTGTGGCCCCAGCAGCCCCAGCGCCGCCGCGGGGATTGCCGCCACGTTGTACATGAAGGCAAACCACAGGTTCTGCTTGATCGTTGCCAGCGTGGCCCGGGCAAGCTGTATCGTCTCGGGTACCGCCACGACACGCTGGGAGGGAATCACGATGTCGGCTGACTCGATGGCGATCGTGGTGCCCGAGGCCAGGGCGATCCCCAGATCCGCCGAGGCCAGCGCCGCGGCATCGTTGATCCCGTCGCCGATCATCGTGGACCCCGCCGGCAAACCCGCCACCAGCCGGGCCTTTGATTCGGGCGTCGCCTCGGCCTGGATTTCCGCGGGCTCCAGGCCGAGCTCTTTGCCCACCGCCTCGGCGATCGCACGCCGGTCTCCGGAGAGCAAACCTACGGAGATCCCCATCTTCCTGAGACGCTGGATTGCTTCGCGAGCGTCGGGGCGAATCTCGTCGCGGACCATGATCGCGCCCAGGAGCCGGCCGTCGGCGGTCACCCGGCAGGTTGCCTGTTCGTCGCGGCCGACCTCGATCACCCTGGACTCGACGACGCCGCGGACGCCCCGCCCGGGAATCGCCTGAAAATCGGTTACCGGGACGGTATCAAGACCCGCGGCGCGGGCCGCGTTCACGATCGCCGTGGCCACCGGGTGCTCGCTTGGGGTCTCAACCGACGCGGCCAGTCGCAACAGCTCGTCTACGGTGCAGGATGGATCGAGGACCTGAACCTCGCTGACGGTGGGGCGGCCGGTGGTGAGCGTTCCGGTCTTGTCGAAGAGAACATGGGTCGTCCGCCCCGCCCGCTCCAGCGCCATCGCAGACTTGATCAGGATGCCGCGACGGCTGGCGGCTCCCGCCCCCACCATGACGGCCATGGGGGTCGCCAGACCAAGCGCACAGGGGCAGGAGATGATCAATACGGTGACGGCGGCGATCACCCCCGTGGTGGCCGCGGCGGCGACCGGCTGGCTGGTCAGCACAGCGAACAGCGGCCATCCAATCACGGTGGCGACGGCGATCAACATGACGACGGGCACGAAGTATGCGCAGACTTTGTCGGCCAGCCGTTGGATTTGCGCCCGCGAGGCCTGGGCGCGTTGGACCATCTCCGCGACCCTGGCGATGGTGGTGTGGTGGCCGTCGACGGTTGCCTCCACCACGAGCCGCCCCGTGGTGTTGACCGACCCCGCGACAACGGAATCGCCCAGTGTCTTGGGCACGGGCATCGACTCACCGGTGACCACCGACTGGTCGACCTCCGAGGCGCCCTCGCGCACAACCCCGTCGGCGGCCACCCTCCCGCCCGGCCGGATGAGCATGCGGTCGCCCGGCACGATGTCGGCGCTGGCGACCAGGCGAACCCGGCCCTGCTCATCTATCAGCTCCGCTTCATCGGGCTGAAGCTCCAAGAGCTCGCGAACCGCAGACCCGGCCTTTGCGGTCGCCCGGGCCTCCAGCCAGTGGCCGAGGCTGATGATCCCCAAAAGCGCCGCCGCCTCGGAGAAGTACAGCGGCTGCTCGATTTGGAGGATGAAGACGACGAGGGAAAAGACATAGGCCGTCGTCGCGCCCAGGGCAATGAGGGTGTCCATGTTGGTGGCGCGCTTCAACGCCGCCGCGATCGCCGAGCGGTAGAACCCCGCTCCCGCCACCGCCAGGACGATCGTCGCCCCGCCGAGCATCGCCCAGGGCACCCATGCTGCGTCGGTGAGCCAGTCGACGAGGGCCATGGGGAGCCAGATGCCCAGACTGACGATGGCACGAAACCGCCAACGCCGCTCCTGCTTCAGCTGGCGGAGCTCGATCTCGCTGCGGGCCTCGGCAGGCGCCGGCGCGCGGTCGACGGGCTGCGCCTCGAAGCCGCGGCGGCGGACCGCTTCCACGAGGCTCGCTGGATCCAACGACTCGCCGGTGACGGTGGCCAGGCCGTTGGTGACGCTGACGCTGGCCGATGTCACGCCCGGTCGAGATTCGATTGCCCTTTGCACCGTCACCGCGCAGCCGGCACACTGCATACCGGAAACCTTCAGCTGCACCTCGCGGATTGGTTTGGTGGGGGCTACGATCGCCATCGGGCAATGGTAGGCCCCCCCCAGGGGGCCGCGCAGGGCGAAGGGTGGCCTCGGGCGCCGCCGCATGGCCAAACAATCTCGGGGGCGTACTTGCCTGGGCGCCGGGTGCGGTCGATACTTAGGAGTGGTTCAAAAAGCGGTCTGGAGACCCCTGACCCGATGAGGGTACCCGGATCGCGCATCGAGCGCTAGCTGACGATGCGAGACGAGTCGCAATCCTCCTCCCCTCTCCGCGCGACCGGTCTGGCCGCGACGGCGACGACCGTTTTGGCGCTGGCGGCGATGTCCGCCGCGGCGTCGACCGATCCGGCGCCGCGGGGACCGGTGGCGGGATACCGCGCTGAGCCGCTCGTGGTCCGGGCCGTCCCAGCGGTTGTCGCCGCCGCGGTCCGGGACCTGGTCGGGGC